>JAITQN010000097.1 GCA_031288865.1 Prevotellaceae bacterium | reverse complement strand
GACGCTTACTCCTACGGCGGCACTGTTCGTTGTGTGAAGTAGCGTCCGCATCGCCTCACGTTCTTTCCCCGCCACCCCCGCTTTTGCGGAGGCGGGGCGGGGTGTGGGGAAAACGAATGAGGGCTGCGGTGAACTACCCCCAGCCCAACCACGGGTCAGTGACCCGCGAGGGCGCCGCGTCAGCCATTACCGTAAATTGTGCGCCAGGAGCTTCCGAAGCTGCGCTACGGGCATTTGCTTGCGGCGGGCATAGTCGAGCAACTGCTCCTCGTCGATCTTCCCCACCGCGAAATACCGTGCAGCAGGGTTGGGAATCACCAATCCGCAAATCGACGATTCGGGAACCATCATATAGCTTTCGGTGAGCTGCACGCCGATGGCTTCTTCCACGCGCATCAGGTCGAACAGCGCGCGCTTGCCCGAATGGTCGGGACAGGCAGGGTAGCCGTAGGCGGCACGAATGCCGAGGTGCGTCTCGCTTTTGCCGATGAGCGCCGCCAGCTCGTGGTGCAGGTACACGGCAAAGGCTTCGGCCAGCCGGTTGGCGAGCGCCTTGGCCATAATCACGCTGTACTCGTCGTGCACCGCACGGTAGCGGTCGGCGAGGGCGTCTAAGCCGAGGCCGGTGGTGAGGGCAAACATGGCCATGTAGTCGTTCGTGCCGGCGGGCGCCACGAAGTCCGACAGGCACAGGTTGGGCGCGCCGTCTTTCTGCAACTCCTGATTCCGCAGCTGCGGCAGGGTGGCCAGGACGGTGGTGCGGGTGTCGTCGGTAAACAGGACGATGTCGTCACCGTCGCTGTTGGCGGGGTAGACCACCGCAATGGCGTTGGCTTGCAACGACCGGTGGGCGATAATTTCGGTGAGCATCCGTTGTGCGTCGTCATACAGTTCTTTCGCCTGCTTGCCCTTCGAGGGATGGTTGAAGATGTCGGGATAGCGCCCGGTGATTTCCCACGAGGCGAAAAAGAACGACCAGTCGATAAAGGGAACGAGTTCGGATATGGGGTGATTTTTCAGGAGCATAATGATACGAATTGTGCGAATTTATACGAATTTGTTGCGGCGGGCTTCGGCAAGGCTGATGTAGGCTTTCTTAGTGTCGCGTTCGCGACTGATTTCGCGTTGCCGGTGCTGTTGCTGCCGGAGGTCGCTGAGGTAGGCTTCGCGCTTGCCGGGTTGCCGGAGGCGGCTCAGGATGCGTACGGTTTCCGACGCATCTTTGGCATGGATGACGGGCGCCTCGTATTCCGGGGCGATTTTCACGGCGGTGTGGATGGCGTTGGTGCCCGCGCCGCCAATGAGCAGCGGGATGGTCATTCCGCGTTGCTGCATGGCCTGCGCCACGCCGATCATCTCGTCGAGCGAGGGGGTGATGAGCCCGCTCAGCCCCACCATGTCGGGCTGTTCGCGCAGGATGGCGTCGATGATCACGTCGCACGGCACCATCACGCCGAGGTCGATGATGCGGTAGCCGTTGCAGCCCAGCACCACGGCCACGATGTTCTTCCCGATGTCGTGCACGTCGCCCTTGACGGTAGCCAGCAGGATGCTTCCCACCTTCGGGGCATGGCTGGCGGTGAGGTCGGATTCCGTAAGCCGGTCGACCGCCTTCCGCATCACCCGGGCGGTTTTCACTACCTGTGGCAGGAACATCTTGCCTTCGCCAAACAGCGTGCCCACCTCGTTCATGCCGTCCATCAGGGGTCCCTCGATCACCTTCAGGCTCGAGCCCAGCGCTTGCAGGGCGGCGTCGGCGTCTTCTTCGATATGGTCGGCGAGCCCTTTTAATAAGGCATACGACAGGCGCTGCTCGACGGGCAGTTCGCGCCAGGCGTCGGTTTTTGCAGCCGCCTTAGCCGTGGTGCCGGTGGCCGACGAGGCCAGCGCCGAGAGTTTCTCCGTGGCGTCGGGACAGCGGTTCAGCACCAGGTCTTCCGCCGCTTTCAGGAGCTCCTCCTCCACGTCGGTATAGGCCGGCAGCGCGCCGGGGTTCACGATGCCCATGTCTAACCCCGCGCCGATGGCGTGATACAGGAACACGGCGTGGATGGCCTCGCGCAGGGTGTTGTTCCCGCGAAAGGCAAACGACAGGTTGCTCACGCCCGCGCTAATCTTGGCATGCCGGCAGTGGGCTTTAATCCACCGGCAGGCCTCGATGAAGTCCACCGCATAGTTGTTGTGCTCCTCCATGCCGGTGCCGATGGCCAGCACGTTCGGGTCGAAAATGATGTCTTCGGGCGCGAAGCCCGCGGCGGTGAGCAGGGCGTAGGCACGACCGGCCACTTCGGTTTTGCGTGCATACGTGTCGGCCTGTCCCTGTTCGTCGAACAGCATGACGATGGCCGCCGCGCCGTATTTCCGCAGCAGCGCCGCCCGACGCAGAAACTCCTCCTCGCCCTCCTTGAGCGAAATGGAATTCACGATGCATTTCCCCTGTACGCATTGCAGGCCGGCCTCGAGTACGTCCCACTTCGACGAGTCGATCATGAACGGTACGCGCGCGATGTCGGGCTCCGACACCAAGAGGTGGAGGAAGGTGGTCATTTCCGCTTTGGCGTCGAGCATGGCGTCGTCCATGCACACGTCGATGGCCTGCGCGCCGCTGTCGACCTGTTGCCGGGCGACGCTCAGCGCTTCCTCGTACTGTTTCTCGCGAATGAGCCGCGCAAACTTCGCCGACCCCGCCACGTTCGTCCGTTCGCCGATATTGATAAAGTTGGCTTCGCGCGTGATGCGCAGCGGCTCGAGGCCGGTGATTACGGTGTCGTGCTGTTCTGCCGGGGGCGTGTGCGGCTTGTGGTTCTTTGCGATTGCGGCAATCGCGCGGATGTGCGCCGGGGTGGTGCCGCAGCATCCGCCGATGATGTTGATCATGCCTTTCTCCAGCGACCGGGCTACGGCGGCGGCCATCGTGGCGGGCGTTTCGTCGTAGTGCCCGAACTGGTTCGGCAATCCGGCGTTGGGGTACATGCTGATGCGGCACGAGGCCATCCGCGCCAGCGTCTCGACATACGTCTGCATCTGCTCCGCCCCGAACGAGCAGTTGAGCCCGATACTGAACGGACGGGCGTGCTTTACGGAATGATAAAACGCCTCAATGGTTTGTCCCGACAGGGTGCGGCCGCTTTCCGAGAGGGTCACCGAAATCATTACCGGCACGCGCGCACCGCGCCGCTCGAGCTCCGTGTCGATGGCGAACAGGGCGGCCTTTGCGTTCAGGGTGTCGAATATGGTTTCGACGAGCAGCGCATCGACGCCGCCGTCGAGCAGTCCCTGCACCTGCCGGGTGTAGGCGTCCGCCAGCTGGGCAAACGTGACGGCGCGAAGTCCGGGGTTTTGCACGTCGGGCGACATCGACGCGGCCTTCGACGTGGGGCCTATCGACCCGGCCACGAAGCGGGGTTGCGCCGGGTTGCGCGCCGTGTACTTGTCGGCGGCCTCGCGTGCCAGTCGTGCGGCGGCGGCGTTCAGCTCGTAGGCCAGCGCCTCCATGCGGTAATCCGACAGGGAGATTTCGTTGGCGTTAAAGGTGTCGGTTTCGATAATATCGGCGCCCGCCTCGAGGTATTCCTCGTGGATAGCCCGGATGACGTCGGGACGGGTGAGCGTGAGCAGGTCGTTGTTGCCTTTCAGCGGCACGTCGGCGTTGGCGAAGCGTGCGCCGCGGTAGTCTTCTTCCGCGAGGTTGTAGCGCTGTATCATGGTGCCCATGGCGCCGTCGAGTATCAGAATGCGTTGCCGGGAGGCTTGTTCCAGTAAACTGTCGGTCATGTCGAGAAATAATAAAACGGAAACAAAGATACACAAAAAATCTTTTTAGTAGACATAATAAGGTTTTTTGTATATTTGTAAATTAATCATAAGAATAAGTTATGATCATACATAAATTAATATTGCGGAATTTTAAAAAGATAAAAGAAGAAACATTTCTTTTTAATAATTTCGATTTGATTGTGGGGGCGAACAACAGCGGGAAAAGTACGTGTTTGCAGGCGTTGGCCATTTGGCAGTTTTGTATCGATCAGTTTAGGGTTTCAAAAAGAAAAGGAAGCAGGGGAACCCAAGTGGTATTGCCGAATTTCACGGCGCTGCCGTTGCCGGAATTTAACCTGTTGTGGACAGACCGAACAGACCGGAAGGCAAGCATGGCACAAGGCAAACGAACTCAAGCGTACATTTATATTGAAATCGACGTATATTGGAAGGATGAAAACGGGCAGGAGAAAAATTTTTGTGTAGCCATGCGCTATCAAACACCGCAGTCTGTGTATGCAATACCAAAATTGGAATGGGAGAAGTTTGCCGCTTTGGACGAAGCCAATGAGCTGCCGCGAATAGTGTATGTGCCTCCGTTTTCGGGATTGGAGCCACATGAGAAATGGCTCGACGATGGAAATATCAGGCAAACTATAGGGAAAGCCCAGCCCGGCTCGGTGTTGCGCAACTTGCTCTACCGCGTTACGGATGTAGAAAACCTGCCCGTTAAAGACAATAAAAACTGGAATGAAATAGTACGCAGAATTAAGGAATGGTTTGATGTAGATTTGATGGTGCCCAAATATGAAAAGAAGATGAGTACCGAAATTCTTTCGGAATACAAATCCAATGGGAAAACGTATGATATTATATCGGGCGGCAGCGGCTTTCACCAAATCCTCACCCTGCTGGCGTTTTTATACGGATACGACAGCGTAACCACTATCTTATTCGACGAGCCCGACGCACATTTGCACGTGAACCTGCAACGAAAGGTAGTGAACTATTTTGCAAAGCACGCCAAAAAGCAATTCCTGATAGCTACCCATTCGGAGGAGTTTATTAAAGGCGTTGACGTGAACAGTATTCTTTCCATGATGTCGGGCAAGCCCATGCGCGTCCAAACCACCGACACCATACTGAAAGCGCTGAGCGAGGTGGACAATATAGACATCGTCCGCACGCAGGACAGTCCGTATATCTTATACCTCGAAGGCGAAGACGACGATAGAATCTTGTCGGCGTGGGCAGCCACACTCGGCAAAGTGGAATTATATCACCGATACTACCCCTACTCGCTGGGCGGCGGAAGCAAAGCACGAATGAAAGCACGGATGGAAGGCCATTTCAAAGCATTAAGAGCCATCAACCCGCAAGTGAACCGGGCTATCCTGTTCGACCTCGACAAGGAAAGCATCTTCCATCCCAACGAAACACACCCCGTGTTTAACGAATGGAAACGCCGGAATATCGACAGCTATCTGCTGCTCCCCGATGCGTGGATAAGAGCTATATTACGTGAATTAGGACAAGCGGAAGATAATTTGTTTTCTTTGGAGTATACGGCGTTAGTGAATGATTTCTTTGCCGGACAAAACCTGACACTCCCCAAAAACGCATCGTGGAAGAGCGTGCAGGCAAATATTTTTCAGATGGTCGACGGCAAAGCCATACTGTTTGAAAACAAAGATTCGCTGTTTCATCAAATAAAAGAAAAGAGCAACGGACAACTTCTTATTAACCGGAGTAAAGTGGCATCAGCCATGACACGGGACGAACTTCATAATGACATCGAAAAATTCTTTGAAAACTTGGAAAAAATATAATGAAAACAAAATCATTCGTAATTATTGAGCAAAACGTGGCGGACTATGCCGGGAAAATCGGCGCGTGGATTCGCGAAAAAGTAGAAACGGCCAACCGTAAAGGCGTAGTACTGGGTCTTAGCGGCGGCATCGACAGCAGCGTGGTGGCGCGCCTGTGCCAACAGGCAAAGGTGGACATTCACTTGGTGCTGCTGCCCTATGGCGACGACATGAAAAAAACCGGGAGCATGGGCCACGTGATGGAATTTATCGAAAAGTTCCGGTTCCCCTATCATACGTTCGACATCAAGCCGGCGGTGGATGCGCTGACTATCTCCGACCCGTCGCTGTTCCCCTCCGCCCCCCGTGCCGACGCGGAACTGAGCCGCGCCAACCTCCGGCCGCGCGTGCGCATGACCTACCTGTATGAGGTGGCGCAACTCGACCGGCGCTTCGTAATCGGCACGGGAAACCTCGCCGAAGCCACAGTGGGCTACTTTACCAAGTGGGGCGACGGTGCACACGACCTTAACCCGCTGGCCATGCTCACCAAGAAAGAGGTATATACGCTTGCCCGCTACTTGCAAGTGCCCGGGAGCATCATCGACAAGCAGCCCTCGGCCGGCCTCTGGGAAGGCCAAACCGACGAAGCCGAACTGGGCATCACCTATAACCAAATCGACGCCTACCTGCTGGAGGGCACCTCGGGCAGTGCCGAAGCCGACCGGAAAATCGAGGCACGCCGGGCATTGTCGGCACACAAAGCCGAAAGCATCCCGGTGTTCGAAGGGTGAGGGAGCATCAGTGGCTTAAAAAATCAATGTAATTCGTTTTGTTGATGACGTGGTAGGGTGTTTCGGGATACGTCTTGGCAAAAGCCGCAGGAATCTGCGGTTTTTTATTCCCCCACTTAAATTCAAACGCTTCCAATTTTCCGTCGGAAGATTCTATCAAGTCTATTTCCTGTCCGTCGTAGGTGCGCCAAAAAAACAGCTCATTGTACTTTCCGGTATTATTGACTTGTTTGAAACGCTCCAGAATTAAATAATTTTCCCACAGCGTGCCGGTATCATTGCGCAGGGACAACGGCGAAAAATTATTTATTATCGCGTTGCGTATGCCGGTGTCATAAAAGTACCACTTGCTTTTGCGGCTGACTTCCTTGCGTAAATTTTGTGAATACGCCTGCAAGCGGAATAACACAAAAACTTTGGCAAGCAAGTCTAAATAACGCTCTACCGTATTTTTACTCATGCCTAATTGCGTCCCCAACTCATCAAATGAAACTTCGTTTCCCGTTTGAAACGCGATCAACCGCAGCAGATCGTACATTTTGGCAGAATTACGGATACCGTCGAAGGCTAAAATGTCTTTCAACAAATACGCATTGACAATATTGCGCAAATATTCACGTTTTTGTTCATCATCATCGGCCAGCGCCACGTCGGGATAGGAGCCGTAGAGAAGCCGGTGTTCCAGATTTTGTTTTGTTTCCAGCGCGTTTTCTTTCGCCGCGAGTTCGGCCTGACTAAAGGGATACAGGCGGAACGTCTGGCTGCGCCCCACAAGCGGCTCTCCCACTTTATTGAGCAAATCAAAAGCCGACGAGCCGCTGGCAATAATGCTGACGCCTTTTACCTCGTCGGTCATTAATTTCAGCTTCTGCCCAATATCCGGAATATTTTGCGCCTCATCAATAACCAGCAGTTTCACCTTATTGAGTAACCGCCGGTAGCTGGCGATGCTCTTATCGGCAAGCAAAGCCAGCGTGTCGTTGTCTTCGCCGTTTAGTAAAAGAACCTCTTTGCCGTATTTTTCCGCGATTTGTGTGATCAAAAAAGTTTTTCCAACCCGCCGTGCGCCAAATAACAGTAAGGCCTTATTCGGTTTTAGCTGTTTAATAATCCGTGCATATAAAGTTCTGTCGATACTCATGACAATCTTTTTAATGCCACAAAGATAGTCATTTTTTGATAAAAATATAAAAATCGTCAGTACGCTGACGATTTTTATATAAATTTAGTCAATGTACTGACGATTTTTACATTTTGTTGCCGTGCTTTTTGATCAGAAACGAGTAGCGGCTCAGCACTTCTTCCGTGATGTCGTTCCACGAACGGGCGATGGTTTTCGAGGCGTTTTCCCCAGCCTCTTTAATGACTTCTGGCGTTTTCAGTAACGTTTGAATACGTTGCGCCAGCGAATCGCTGGCGTTTTCCGTGAGGAATCCGTTATAGTTGTCGGTTACGATTTCCGCCGCCGTAGAATCCTTTACCAAAATGGCCGGGGTGTGCATGGCGCTCGCCTCGCGCACCACCAGCGGCGCATTGTCGTATAGCGAGGGGAAGAGCAGCAGGTCGGCCGCCGTGTAATATTGCTGCAACCGCTTTCTGTCGGTAATCAGTCCTAAAAATTCCACTTTTGACTGTAGGTCATGTTGAATAGCCAGTTGTTGCAGTTCTTTTGCCGCATAGCCCGTTCCGATGAAAAACATTTTAAATGGAACGGCGCTCATCAAGGCCAAAGCCTCCATGATAAGGCGTGTGTTCTTTTCCCAGATATGCTGGCCTACGAAAAGAAATACCGGCATGCCGGCGGGGATGTGCAAGGCCGTTCGCGCCTGTTGCTTCAGCCCGTCGATGTTTTCGTCTGCCGAGAAATCGGTGCCGTTGTTCACCACCTCCAGCTTGCCTTTGTAGCCGTATTCCCGGATGGTGTCTTCCACCGAGGCTTGCGGAATCCACACCTCATCGGCGGCCTCGAAAAACCGGATCACGTCGTTCAGCATCCATTGGGTGATTTGCTTGTTGTTCACGGCGCGTTTGAAATCATCCCTGAACTTCGAATGAAAGGTGGCCACGAGCGGTATGTGTTGTTGTTTGGCCAAACCCAAAGCCACGCGCGCCGACGAAAACGGGCAGTGTGCGTGAATCAGTTTAAACGGCGTTCTCTTAATCGTCTTCTGAAACGGGATGTCCACATAAGGAAGTCCAAGGCGGTAGGGCTTGCGCCCCAATAGCGGAAGCGAGGCGTAGCGATACACCGGATATGTGGCTTCGTCGACATACTCCGGCGTTTTCGGCGTCACCACGCAAACCGGCTGGTTTTTCCGGTGCAGCCAGTAGGCGTAATTCTGTACGGTCAGCGCCACACCGTCCATAATGGGAGGATAGCTGTCGTTAAACAGTCCTATCATTTTTGCTGTTGCATGTGTTTCCATCGCTGTAAATTTTACCGTAAAGGTCGCTTTACATTGTGAATTATCAGTTACAGCGGGATTACATTTATACTACAGAGGTGCATAAAAAAAGGCCTCTCCGCGTACCACCTCACGGAAAGGCCCCATAATGTCAGGCTGGGACAGGTTGCTGTTACGCCGCCAATTTGTTCACATGGAGCGCCAAGCTGCTTTTGAGGTTGGCCGCCTTGTTTTTGTGAATTACGTTTATTTTCGCCAGTTTATCAAGCATCGACGATACTTTGGGAAGTAGCGCTACTGCAGCCGTTTTGTCGGTGGTGTTGCGCAGGGCTTTCACGGCATTGCGGGTAGTGCGGGCGTAATACTTGTTATGCAGCCGGCGTTTTTCGCTTTGGCGGTGACGTTTTTCAGCAGATTTATGATTTGCCATATCCTTTATTTTTTTAGTCTAATATCCAATCGTCTTTTGTCTGACTTCCGTAGTCCGTAGGGGATTCGAACCCCTATGACAAGAATGAAAATCTTGTATCCTAACCCTTAGATGAACGGACCAATATTTCAATTAGGGTTGCAAAGCTAATCATAATTTTTATTTCTACAAAATTTTTCGGGAAATCTCACGAAATAAATGCTATATTTGCACCCATGAAAGATATCAGAAATTTTTGTATAATAGCGCATATCGACCATGGCAAAAGCACTTTGGCCGATCGTTTACTGGAACAGACCCACACGCTGACCTCCCGCGAAATGGAGGCGCAGGTGCTCGATTCGATGGATCTGGAAAAGGAGAAGGGCATCACCATCAAAAGCCATGCCATCCAGATGCATTATGAGCATCAGGGCAAACAATACACGTTGAACTTGATTGATACGCCGGGGCACGTCGATTTTTCGTATGAGGTGTCGCGCGCCATTGCCTCCTGCGAGGGCGCCCTGCTGGTGGTCGACGCCACGCAGGGTATTCAGGCGCAAACCATCTCGAACCTGTATCTGGCGCTGGGACACGATCTGGAAATTATCCCGGTGCTGAACAAAATCGACATGGAAGCGGCCATGGTGGAAGAGGTCAAAGACCAAGTGGTGGATTTGCTGGGCTGCAAGCCCGACGACATCCTCTGCGTGAGCGCCAAGACGGGCGTGGGCGTGGAGGCGCTGCTCCCGGCCATCGTGGAACGCATTCCGGCGCCGGAAGGAAACGAGGACGCGCCGCTACAAGCCTTGATTTTCGACTCGGTGTTCAACTCTTTCCGCGGCATTATTGCCTATTTCAAGGTGGTGAACGGCGTGATACGCAAAGGCGACAAGGTGAAGTTCTACAATACCGGCAAGGAGTATGAAGCAGACGAAATCGGCATTTTGCAACTGAAGATGTGCCCGCGCAACGAAATCCGCACGGGCGACGTAGGCTATATCATTTCGGGCATCAAGACGGCGGTCGAGGTGAAGGTGGGCGATACGATTACCCATGTGGAGCGTCCGTGCCGCGAGGCCATTGCCGGCTTCGAGGAAGTGAAGCCCATGGTGTTTGCGGGTCTCTATCCCGTGGAGGCCGACGACTACGAAGACCTGCGCGCATCGATCGAAAAGCTGCAACTCAACGATGCCTCGCTGACGTTTGTGCCGGAATCGTCGCTGGCGCTGGGGTTCGGCTTCCGCTGCGGCTTCCTGGGACTCCTGCACATGGAAATCATTCAGGAGCGGCTCTATCGCGAGTTCAACATGGACGTGATCACCACCGTGCCCAACGTGTCGTACAAGGTATACACCACGCAGGGCGAGGCGATCGACGTGCACAACCCTTCGGGACTGCCCGTACCCACGCTTATCGACCATATCGAAGAGCCGTATATCAACGCGCAAATCATCACCAAGTCCGAATACTACGGCATGGTGATGAAGCTGTGCCTCGACAAGCGCGGCGTCCTGAAAAACGAGCACTACCTCACCAGCGAACGGGTGGAGCTGACGTTCAGCATGCCTCTGGCCGAAATCGTATTCGATTTCTACGATAAGCTCAAGAGCGTGTCGCGCGGGTATGCGTCCTTCGACTATCACGTCACGGGCTTTGCCAATGCCGATTTGGTGAAATTAGACATCCTGCTGAACGGCGAACAGGTCGACGCGCTCTCGTGCCTCATCTACCGGGGCAACGCCTACGACTTCGGCCGGCGGATGTGCGAAAAGCTGAAGGAGCTCATCCCCCGCCAACAGTTCGACATTGCGGTGCAGGCCGCCATCGGCGCAAAGGTGATTGCCCGCGAAACCATCAAGGCGCTCCGCAAAGACGTCACCGCGAAATGCTACGGCGGCGACATCACCCGCAAGCGCAAGCTGCTGGAAAAACAAAAGAAAGGCAAAAAGCGCATGCGGCAGGTAGGCAACGTGGAAGTGCCGCAACAGGCCTTCTTAGCCGTACTGAAACTCGACTAAATCCAATGAATAATTAACAGTGAACGGAGAACGGCCGCATTTTACCATTTACCGTTAACTTTTCCCCGTTAACCGCCCGCAGGGCACAGTCCTCACCCCCAGCCCCTCTCCTGAAGGAGAGAGGGACATGTCCTCCCCTGGCCTTCGGCCACCCCCTCGGAGAGGGGGACATGCCTCCGGGAGCTCCCTCTAAGCCGGAGGGAACTCCCTCTAAGCCGGAGGGAACTCCCTCTAAGCCGGAGGGAACTCCCTCTAAG
>JAITQN010000074.1 GCA_031288865.1 Prevotellaceae bacterium | reverse complement strand
AACTTTCGGAAATTCAACAGGCGTATCGTGAAGAAATATTGTCGGTGCAGCGGTTTCAGATTTCGCAGGGCACTAATTTTGACATTGTGGCTGTGCGGGGCAAGTCGTACCGCCTTACCTTTGCGGTGCTTGACGCCAAAGTTTCTTTTCACCCGCTGTCATGGCTCGGATTTTTTGTGAAAGGGGAAAATCTTACCGGCCGCGATTACCAGATATTGTACGGTTACCCGATGCCGGGGGTTACGGTGTTCGGCAGAATCAATGTGTCGCTTCGCTGAATAGTAGCTGATTAAAAAAAAATACTTATATTTGCACATTATTCACTAATTGGAGGAAAACGATGAAAAATTTGTTTCTTTGTGTACTTTTTTGTACAATAATTTTTACAGGCTGTGGGCAGCCTGCCACGTATGACGTTGTCAGCCGCCCGGACACAAAAAGTGTCAATGCGAATTACGTATCAAATCGGCAACCGCTACAGTCGTCGCAATTTGTTAAATTGCCGGTGGGCAGTATTCGCCCCGGCGGATGGCTGCGCAAGTACTTGGAGCTTCAGCGCGACGGGTTGACCGGCCATTTGGTCGAAATCAGCGCATGGCTCGAAAAAGAAAATAATGCCTGGCTCGACCGCGAAGGCAAAGGCGACCACGGATGGGAAGAAGTTCCGTATTGGCTCAAGGGTTACGGCAACATCGCCTATATCCTGAACGATACGGCCATGCTGCGGGAAACCAGGATATGGATAGAAGCCGCGTTAAACAGTCAGCGGAGCGACGGTTTCTTTGGCCCCCGGGTATTACCAAACGGGAAACCCGACTTGTGGGGCAACATGATTATGTTGTGGTGTCTGCAATCGTGGTATGAGTTTTCGGCCGACGAGCGCGTTGTTCCGTTTATGACCCGCTATTTCCAGTGGGAAAACCAGCTGCCCGATTCCTTGTTGCTCGAAGATTATTGGGAGAACAGCCGCGGTGGCGATAACCTCTACAGCGTGTATTGGCTGTATAACATTACAGGCGATGCGTTCCTGCTGGAACTGGGCGAAAAGCTCCACCGGAACACCGCCGACTGGATGCAGTCCGGCAATTTGCCCAATTGGCACAACGTGAATGTTGCCCAGTCGTTTCGCGAGCCGGCCACCTTCTATTTGCAAAGCCACGACACTGCCCATTTGCAGGCGTCGTACAACGATTTTCACCTCATCCGCCGGCTGTATGGACAGGTACCCGGAGGCATGTTCGGTGCCGATGAGAACGCCCGCAAAGGCTATCATGACCCCCGTCAGGGCGTAGAAACTTGCGGCATGGTGGAACAGATGGCTTCAGATGAATTGCTGTTGCGCATTACCGGCGATCCGTTCTGGGCCGACCATTGCGAGAAAGTGGCGTTTAATACCTACCCGGCGGCAGTGATGCCCGATTTCAGGGCGTTGCGCTATATCACTGCGCCCAATATGGTGTGGAGCGACGATAAGACTCACCATCCCGGCATCGACAACACCGGCCCGTTCCTGCTGATGAACCCGTTCAGCAACCGCTGTTGCCAGCACAACCATGCACAGGGCTGGCCCTATTATGCCGAGAACCTTTGGATGGCTACGCCCGACAATGGCCTGATGGCGGCGTTGTATGCCGAAAGCACGGTGAACGCCAAAGCGGGCAACGGGAAAAATATCTGTTTGGAACAAACTACGCGGTATCCTTTTGAGGAAAAGGTGCGTATCACCGTTCGCGAAGCCGACGGTGTTACATTTCCGTTATATCTCCGCATTCCCGAGTGGTGCGCTGAAGCCACGGCGAAAATTGTGGCCGCCGACGGACAAACAAATTCCGTTACGGCGCCGGCTTTCCAATACCTGCGCATTGAACGCACATGGTCGGCTGGCGATGTGGTGGAATTGACGTTGCCGATGCACTTGTCGCTCGACACGTGGGCGCAGAATGGAAACAGCGTGAGCTTGAATTACGGGCCACTGACATTTTCGCTGCAAATCGACGAACAATATATCCGAAAGAACAGCACAAAAACTGCGATATGGGATTCCAGATGGCAGGCGTCTGCAGACCCTTCCCAATGGCCGTCGTATGAAATCACTCCGTTGTCACCATGGAATTACGGGTTAGTGTTTGATCCATCGGACTTGGCCGCTTCGTTTGAAGTAGTCAAAAAGCCATGGCCAAGTGATGATTTCCCATTCACTGTGGCGTCCGTTCCACTTGCCGTCAAAGCGAAAGGCGCAAAAATTCCCGGATGGAAAATCGATGAGCACGGCCTTTGCGCTTTTGTGCCGCAAAGCCCCGTGCCGGCCGGCGAACCGGTGGAAGAAATCACCTTAATTCCTATGGGCGCTGCCCGCCTGCGCATTTCGGCTTTCCCGGTGATACGCTGATTTAAAATATTTTTATTACTTTTGTATTAAACTATATAGCAAATTTATGAAAAAAATAATGTATTCTTTGGCATTTGCACCGCTGTTGTCCGCCTGTGCGGACGGCGGCAGCAAAGATGTATCATTGCTCGACAAAGCGGCTTTTGATACAGTAGTTAACGGGCAACCGGTATCGCTCTATACCCTGAACTCGGGCAATGGCTTGGTA
The DNA here is from genome assembly GCA_031288865.1 of Prevotellaceae bacterium. Lineage (GTDB taxonomy): Bacteria > Bacteroidota > Bacteroidia > Bacteroidales > UBA932 > JAIRLC01. The sequence goes on along the minus strand of JAITQN010000074.1, from coordinate 875 downwards.
TTGCAGGTTACGAATTACGGCCTGCGTGTGGTGTCGTTGTGGGTGCCCGATAAAAACGGGAATTACAGCGATGTGTCGGTGGGTTACGAAAACATTGAACGTTACATTAACAATGAAGGAGAGCGCTTTTTGGGGCCGATCGTCGGCCGCTATGCCAACCGCATTGCTAACGGCGCGTTCAAACTCGATGGGGTGGAATATCATTTGCCCCAAAACAATAATGGGCAAACCCTGCATGGCGGCATCCACGGCCTCGACAGGGTGGTGTGGAAAGTGGACAATGCCAACGCTACTTCCATTCGTTTTTCTTACCTCTCGCCCGATGGGGATGAAGGCTTCCCCGGCAATTTGAAAATAGTGGTGGAATACAGCGTAACCCCGGAAAACGAATTTAAAATCACGTATGAGGCGGAAACCGACAAACCTACGGTAGTGAACTTGTCAAACCATGCATTCTTTAACTTGAAAGGCGAAGGGAGCGGCAGCATCGCTGACCATATTCTGACAATTAATGCCGATTATATTACACCTGTAAACACGTCGCTGATACCTACCGGCGAATTGATGCCGGTGGATGGAACACCTTTTAATTTCAGAACGCCTGTGCGTATCGGTGAACGGATTGGCTACGACCACGAGCAATTGAAAAACGGCGGCGGATATGACCACAATTGGGTATTGGCTCCTGTAAAAAGAGAAACGGTGGAATTGGCGGTAACGTTGTACGAGCCGCAAAGCGGGCGGACAATGGAAGTTTATACCGATCAACCGGGCGTGCAGTTCTATAGCGGCAACTTTTTCGACGGAAAAGCCAATGGAAAGTATGGAAAGCCGATAAATTTCAGGGAAGCGCTGGCGTTGGAAACGCAACATTT
>JAITQN010000029.1 GCA_031288865.1 Prevotellaceae bacterium | reverse complement strand
TGCGCTACGAACTTCGTGGTTTTATTTACGAACTTGCCGTAAATAGGGTGCTTTACCTTGCGCCGTACAGCCACAACAATCGACTTTTGCATCTTGTTGCTTACCACCAGCCCTGTTCTCTCTTTACGAAGATTTCTTTCCATCGGAAATCGTTATTTGTTGTTTTCGTTTTTCGTCTTTTGGCTCAGTACGGTGAGCATCCGTGCAATGTCTCTGCGCGACTTGCCTATCTTCGACATGTCCTCAATGGGCGACACGGCGTGATTCAGCCGCATGCGCACATAGTTGGCTTTTTCCATTTCAATGCGCTCTTGCAAGTCCTTCACCGATAATTCGCGTATTTCAGCAGCTTTCATGATTCAATTGTTTTATTCGGTATAATCTCTACGTACCACAAACTTTGTAGTGACCGGTAATTTTTGCGCACCGAGGCGGAGCGCTTCTTTCGCCACGTTCATCGGGACGCCTTCGGCCTCAATCAAAATGCGGCCCGGCGTAACGGGACATACAAATCCTTCGGGCGCGCCCTTTCCTTTACCCATCCGCACTTCGGCAGGTTTCTTGGTAAAAGGCTTATCGGGAAATACGCGGATCCATATCTGACCTTCACGCTTCATGTAACGCACCACAGCCTGGCGGGCAGCCTCGATCTGCTGGCCGGTGAGCCAGCACTCCTCCATCGTTTTAATGCCGAACGAGCCGAACGACAGTTCGTGTCCCCGGTGGGCTATTCCTTTCATACGGCCCTTCTGCTGCCTTCTGAACTTGGTCTTTTTAGGTTGTAACATTGTCTTCTAAACGTTTAACGTAACGCAAAATATCATATTAGTAATTACATACGCAGTTTCACACAGAAAAAGCGGGTTGCAAAGGTAGTAAGATTTTCGGAACTTACAAACAAGATTTGAACATTTTTTCACTTTTCTTTTAAAAAAACGAAGGAAAGCCGGCTGTGAAAGTACAATATATTGACTGTAAGCATAAAATATTTTGAGCACAAAATATGGAGTACGCCTGAAATAAATAAAGAGAGGGGGGCGCTGAAACCATTGCCCCCCTCCACAATCATGCGTAAGCCGACTCCCAAGCAGTTTTTTTAGTAACCGCCGTTCTGTATCAAAATACCGCCTGATTTCGTAACGTCAGCTTCCGGAATGGGCAGTGCGAACAGGTCGTTCGGATAAGGAATGGCAGCCGCAGCGGCCGCAGCCCTGCCGGCCTCGATGCCTTTTTCGTTGCGGAACAAATCAAAACTTCCATGTCCTTCAAAAGCCAGCTCGCGACGGCGCTCTGCAAGAATAAAATCAATAAAGTCCTTCTTTTCTGTAAAAGCCGGCACTTTGCCTGCTTTGGAGCGGTCACGGATCTCGTTGATGATACCCAAAGCCGCTGTACTAATGCCGGCATCTTGCTGAGCCAGCGCTTCGGCCTTGTTGAGCAACACCTCCGCATAACGGATAACAGGCGCCCAATTGTATGATCCGTTGGCATATTTATTGCAATAATACGAGCCGCCCTTCTGCTTGAGCAAGTTGAAACGGGTATCGCTCGTATTCGGCTCAAAAAGCTTCAGGAAATTAGCGGAAACCGTAATGTCGCCCCGGTAATCGGCGCCGTAATGCTGCCCCAGGGCGTTGTTGGTGTTCGGGTTGTCGGTATTCGACATGGCCACAAAAAAGATGATCTCCTTATTATCGACAGGCGGCGGATAGGCAAACACTTTGGCGGCAAGGTCGTCTTCAAGACTATAACCGGTCACCTTGTCGGCTGCCTCTACGGCTTCGGCATACTGCCTTCTGTATAAGTAGACGCGAGACAGGAAGGCCTGCACCGCATTGGCGTTGGCACGGCTGATGTTCTCGTAGGCATTGTTCAGCTTGTCGGGCAAGTCCGCTGCTGCTTCCTTCAGGTCTTTAATAATTTGGTCATACACTTCGCCGACCGTGGCGCGGGGGATTTTGGCCTCGTCGGAAAAAGCGTTTCCGCCATCAAAGCTGCGCAACACCAGCGGAACGCCCAGGTTGTCGCTGGGCCCGGCATACTGCTGTCCCCAGAGATTAAGGAGATAGAAGTAAACCACGGCGCGCAGAAACTTGGCCTCGGCCACGAAACGCTTCTCTTCCTCAGCCGACACCACCCCCGTATGAGAAAGTATGTTTTCCAGAAACAGGTTAATTTCAAACAGCGTGCGATAGGCGCCCGTCCAGGCGCCCTCCACAATACCGTTGGCCGCCGTCAGGGTTCCGTCGTGGGTGGAAACCGAGCCGAAATACGACACCGGATTGACATCCATGCCGCGAATATCCACGTATATCTGCGCGCGGCCGCCTAAGAAATCGGCGTTTTGGAACGCATCATACATTCCAATGGCTGCGGAACGCACCTTTTCCGGGTCGCTGAAAATAGCATCCGCATCATAGCCCATGTAATAGGGCTGGTCAAGCACATCGCACGAGAGCAGGAAACCTGCCAGAAAGAGCGATGCGAACAGTTTTTTAATGTATATATTTTTCATATCGATGTGTTTTTGTTATTGAAAATTAAGATTTATACCTACCGTAAACGCACGTACGGCGGGAACCGAGCGGTTGTCGGTTCCCACCGAATAGTTGGCGTTGCGGTTGGTGCTGATTTCAGGGTCGGAGCCCTTATAGGCCGTGAGTACCCACAGATTATTCACCCGTGCAAAAATACGGCCTGTAACGCCTGTCTTCTCCTTAATAATTGCGGGGAGCGTATACCCTATTGTGATGTCGCGGAAGCGCAAAAAGGCGCCGTCTTCAAGGTATCTGTCGGAGGTGGTGGTGATGCCGGTATTTTGTCCCCAGTAGAGCTTGGGGATTTCGGTTGATTGTCCCGGGGCTGTCCAGCGGTTCAGTATTTCGGAGGTTTTGTTTCCCATGCGCGTATCCATTAAGGAGGCGCGGGTGGCATTCAGGATTTTGTTGCCGCCGGCAAACTGCAAGCCCAAGGTGAAGTCAAGGTTTTGCCATTTCACGGTATTGTCGAAATTCCCGTACCAGGTGGGCGCGCCGGTTATGCCGTCCTTCACCTTATAGTCGTCGTTGCCGAGCGCCGGCGCAAGGGTTCCGTCGGCAAATTTCCACTTTTGCTCTGCCAGGACGGCCGGATTGGCGTCATAGTATTTAACCCGTCCGGTAGGCTGGTCGATGTAGCCGGGACGGCCGGTGGCAGGATCCACCCCGCCCCACTCATATACGCGCCATACGCCCATGGGCTGACCCACAATCAGCGAATTGGCGCCCAGGATATCATCGCCGGCCAGCGCTTTTACCTTATTATTTACGGTGGTAAGGTTAACTGCAGACGTCCATATAAAGCCATGGTCATGCGACTCATAATTCACCGTGTTGAGCTGGATTTCGATACCGGTGTTTGACATCGAGCCGATGTTCGTGAGCACCTTGGCGCCGGGAATACCGGTAGAACGTATTACTTCCGCATCCAGCAGCATGTCGGAAATGTCGGTGCGCCAATAGTCGAAGCTGAGGTTAACGTGGTTGTTCAGCAGGCTTGCGTCAAAGCCTATGTCTGTTTTCATCGTATTTTCCCATTTCAGGCCCGCATTTCCTACCTGCGCCATGCTTACCCCATTGATGTCGGCATATTGGCCGCCCGAGAACAGGGTGCGGCTGCCATAGGGCGACACGTTACTGTTGCCCACCACACCCCAGCTGGTTCTGATTTTCAGCGCCGGCAGCCAGTCTTTCAGGGGCTCCATAAAAGGTTCTTCCGTGATGCGCCATGCCGCCGACAGGCCGGGGAAGTAGCCGAAACGGTTATTTTTCCCGAAACCCGAGAAGCCGTCGGCACGGAACGACAAATCCAAATAATACTTCTCCCGGAAATTATACGACATGTTGCCGAAATAGCTCATAAACCCCCTGGAATTCTTCGTGCCGCCTGTGGAGGTTTCCACAAATAATCCGTCAAGAATATTCCGGAAATCCGGCGACACGAAATCGTAGGCGCCCGCGTAGATATCCTGGTAGTCGCGATTTTGATATTCGAGGCCGGCCATGAACGACAAGTTATGGTTGTGGAACGAGACTTTGTAGTTTGCATAATTCTGCCAGTTCCACTGTTTAACCCATGCGGTATTGTCCTGCACCAATCCATTATACGACATGCCCAATCCGGAAATGGAGGGGTGGCTATACTGGTCTTCGAAGTTATTCAGGTTGTCGATGCCCAGCTTTGAGGTAATGTTCAGTCCTTTCACCGGCGTAAGCTCCGCATAAGCGATGGCGCCCACCCGTTCGGCAAGGTTTCTGTTGCGCTGGAGATCGACCGTGGCGGTGGGGTGGTAAATCGCATTCCCATACGTATTGGAACTCTCGTAGGAGAATTTGTTGCCGCCCGGCGCCAGGCGGCCGGCCTCCATATAGTAATCGCCGTTTACCTTCTCGGGCACGTTGGGCAGCGCCAAATAAGCCGCCAGGGTAACACCGGCTAAGTAGCCGTCCGAGAGCACGCCGAAATTATCGGTGTTGGCGTAGTTCACACTGATCCCCGCCTTAAAGTACTTGCTGGGAGTGGCGTCTACGGAGGCACGGAATGCGTAACGCTCCAAGGAATTGCCCCGAACTGTACCTTCCTGGTCGAGCCAGTCGGCCGAACCGTAAAAACTGAGCTTCTCCGTGCCGCCGTTTACCGACACCTGATGGTTTTGCGAGAAGCCCGTACGGAAAGCCAGGTCTAACCAGTTTGTGGAATCATCCACGCCATCGCCGTTGGTATCGATAGGGGATGCGATAATAGCGCCGGGTCCCCAGTAGTTCATGGCGGCCTCGTTTTGTATGCGCATAAAGTCGTCGCTGCCCAACAAATCGGGCAACCCCACGGATTGCGACCATCCGAAGTAATTGCTGTAAGACACCTGTGTCGAACCGGCCTTGCCGCGCTTGGTGGTAATCAGGATCACACCATTGGCCGCCCGGGAGCCGTACAGTGCCGCGGCAGCGGCGTCCTTCAGCACTTCAATCGAGGCGATGTCGTTTTGGTTAATCGTAGCCATAGGGTTAAAGCGCGTGCCGTTCCCGCTGTTGAATACGTTAAGGTTGGAGGTTTCCGTCATGGGCATCCCGTCAATAACAACTAAGGGTTGCGAAGACAGGGAAATAGAGCCTGTGCCGCGTATCCGGATACTGGTGCCGTCGGCCAACAGCCCCGAGGCGGTGGTAACGGCCACCCCGGCCATCTTGCCGGCCAGCGCCTGGTCGAAACTCGGCGTGGGCACGGCCGCAATCGCCTCCCCTTTCATGGTGGATATCGCACCCGACATGGCATTCTTACTCCGCGCCACGCCATAGGCCACCACCACCACATCCTCCAGCTGTTTGGTTTCCCCGGTCAGCGTTACATTAATTTCCGCACGGCCGGCTACGGCCTGCTCCTGGGTCTTCATTCCTACAAACGAGAACACCAACGTGGCATTGCCCGGCACACTGATCGTATACCGGCCGTTGGCGTCGGTCGAGGTGCTTGTGTGCGCACCTTTTACTACTACGGATACCCCGGGCAGCCATTGCCCGTCGACAGCGTCGGTCACTATTCCCGACACTTGTACATTTTGTGCCACAAGCGCACCCGCGCCCGCAAGCAACAAACATACCAAAAATAGTACTGTTCTTTTCATACGGCATTGTTTTTAATTGTTGTTAATAAATTTTGACTCCGTAGGTCAAAAAAGGCGGTTTTACTTCCAAGAGCAAGTTAACAAAATTATTCGACAAAAGCAAGCCATTCCTTATTTTTTCCTACCTTTGCGCTTTATTAATTTTTGCATGTTCACATGAAGCCAATCAAAAAAATCGGGGTTCTGACGTCGGGCGGCGACGCCCCCGGCATGAACGCCGCCATACGCGCCGTGGTGCGCACCGCCATATTTCACGAATTGCAAATTGCAGGCGTCAGGCGCGGCTATTGCGGGTTGCTCGACAAAGAGTTTATACCGATGGAAAGCCATTCCGTGTCGAAAATCATCTCGCGGGGCGGCACCATACTCAAATCGTCGCGCTGCCCGCAGTTCAAAGAACCCGGGATGCGCCAGCTGGCGCACCGCCAGCTGCAAGAGGCCGGCATCGACGCGCTGGTGGTTATCGGCGGCGACGGGTCGTTCCGCGGCGCCAACCTGCTCTATAAAGAATTCGGCTACCCCGTGGTGGGCGTGCCGGGAACCATCGACAACGACATCTACGGCACCGACTTCACCATCGGCTACGACACGGCCATCAACACCGCCATCGACGCGGTAGACAAAATCCGCGACACGGCCGACTCGCACAACATCATCTTCTTTGTGGAAGTCATGGGGCGCGACTCGGGATTCATTGCGCTGAGCACGTCGATCGCCACCGGCGCCGAGGCCACGCTCATCCCCGAAATCGAAACCGACATCCAGGACTTGTGCAATTACCTGGAATACGGCCGCCGGAAAAACAAATCGTCGGGGATTGTGATCGTGGCCGAAGGCTTTGGCGGCGGAAACGCCACGGAGGTGGCCCAGAAGGTTAAAGCGATTTTACCCACCTACGACATACGGGTTACCACCCTCGGCCATATCCAGCGCGGCGGCTCGCCCACCTGCACCGACCGCGTGCTGGCCAGCATCCTGGGCTATAACGCCGTCACCGCCCTGCTCGACGGCGCAAGAGACGTGATGATCGGCAAAATCAACGGCGAAATCGTGCACACGCCCTTCGAACAGGCCATCACCCGCCACAACGACATCAACCAGATGGAATACAAAATGTCGAAAATCTTATCGCTGTAAAATAATTCAAAATCCATAATTCAAAATTGTTCCGTTAATTTGTGTTAAAATTTTGGAACTTCGAAAATTATGTCTACCTTTGCGTTCGATTTGTCTAACTCAGTCAATTCGACATTTCTATTTCCAAGATAAACAATCATAGTTCGGTTTCTTTATACCTTATATAATAGGTAGGGTTGGTATTGATACTATTGACTTACAGACCCTCGTTTTTTTTATTCTTACCCTTATTCATACCCTCGATATTTTTTATAATCCACTGAT
>JAITQN010000026.1 GCA_031288865.1 Prevotellaceae bacterium | reverse complement strand
TGTACTATACCATCCGCACTGTTGTCATGGCGGCATGTATGGGGTTGTGCATAGCCGGCGCACGCGGCGGGTTTCGCACGAGCACCCGCCCCATCACGTTGAGCAATGCCGGCGTGTATGTAGCCCAACCGCTCGAAACACACTTGGTGCTCAACACACCGTTCTGCATCTATCGCACCATCGACAAAGCGCCACTCAAACCGCTGCATTTTTTCACTACGGAACAAACGCTCGACAGCATCTATACGCCCATCCACCAACCGGCGCCGGCAGGCGCATTTCGCGCCGACAATGTGGTGATCATCATCCTTGAAAGTTTTGCCCGCTACCACATCGGCGCACTCCACACCGGCATCCCCGGCATGGTGAGCTACACGCCGTTTCTCGACTCATTGATTTTGCATAGCCATGCTTGCAGCAACGCCTTTGCCAACGGCGGAAAATCTATCGACGCCATTCCTTCAATACTGGGTAGCATTCCCACGCTCGAAGAACCGTACGTGCTCACGCCTTATGCTCTCAACGAAGTGGAAGGGCTCGGCACGTTACTGCAACGAAAAGGCTACCACACTTCTTTTTTCCATGGCGCACAAAACAGCTCCATGGGCTTTTCATCCATCGTAAACATGTTGGGTTTTAAACATTATTTCGGGCGCACCGAATACGACAACGACAGCGATTTCGACGGCATCTGGGGCATTTGGGACGAGCCTTTCCTGCAATTCTACGCCCGCACGCTCAACAGTTTCCCGCAGCCTTTTGCGTCGGCGGTGTTCACCCTTTCGTCGCACCATCCCTTTAAAGTGCCGGCGCACATGGAAGGAAAATTTCCGAAAGGAACGTTACCCGTTCACCAATGCATAGGCTACACCGACTATGCGCTGCGCCGCTTCTTCGATATCGCATCAAAAATGCCGTGGTTTGAAAACACCCTCTTTGTGCTCACCGCCGACCACTCCATCTGGTCTGAAAACTACGCCGAATACCGCAATCCCATGAATGCGATGGCCGTACCTATAATATATTACCACCCCGGCATGCAGCAGGCAGCGCTCGACACCGTTCCCACCCAACAAATCAACATCATGCCCGCCATTCTCCGCCACCTGAACTTCGGCCTCCCCTACCTTGCTTACGGACAAGCGGCCGACAGCACGGCACAACCTTTCGTCATTAACTATAACGGCGGCTATCAACTGTTGCACGACAACTACCTGTTGCTGCACAACGGCGAAAAAAGCACCGGCTTCTACCGCTGGGCGCATCGTGGATTTAACGGATTGGGCGAAAACCTGCTCGGCACGCTGCCCGCCGAACAGGAAAAAGCCGAAACACTTCTCAAAGCATTTCTCCAACAATACAACAACCGGATGATCGAAAACCGGCTAACGGCGAAATAGCCTGTCTAAAATTAAAAAATATTTTGCTAATTGAAATATTAGTTGTAGCTTTGTGCCGTCAGTGCCCGCAAAGCCTCTTAACAATGCTCAAATTAGCGGGCCGTTTTATTTTTATTTTGTGCAGCCATGAGAACCACTTATTTCAAAACATGTACTCTCCCACAGGACTTGATTCCTTTGCTAAAAAGCCGGGGATTGTCAATTCCTGATCAACAAAAGGCGGTCAGCTACCTGACCAGCATTAGCTATTACCGGTTAAGTGCCTATTGTTATCCTTTGCTGAACGATCCAAAAAGCGCCCATACTTATAAGGATGGCGCAACTTTTGATATGGTAATAAACATGTACCGTTTCGACCGGAAATTAAGATTATTGCTTTTTAATGAAATTGAAAAAATTGAAGTTGCTATCCGAAGCGCTATGTCAAATTGGATTACCGACGAGTTGAACGACGTATTTTGGATGACAAATGCCGGCTATTTTTACAATCAGAGCACATTTGCCAAAACTTTAGCGCTTATTCAATCTGAAATAGAAAAAACAAAAGAAGAATTTATCATCCATTTTCACAACAAATATATCAACCCGTATCCTCCCGTATGGATGATTGTCGAAATCATTTCATTCGGTTTGCTATGTGGCATTTTCAACAATTTAAACATTGCAAGGCTCAAAAAAAATGTAGCGAGCCATTTTAGCCTTTCCTTTCCCGTATTTTCCTCATGGATCGTCACAATAGTTAATTTAAGAAATCTGTGCGGCCATCATGGCAGAACATGGAATCGTGAAATTCCGGTAACTCCCGCCGAACTAAAATCCCCTGTTTTTCCGTGGATAGACAGCTCCACCACCGACATGAAACGCATATACTACCGTATTTGCATCATCAAATACCTGCTATGTACGGTTTCGCCCAATAATAGGTTTACGCAAAAACTAAAATCGCTACTGGCAGAATATCCGACCATAGATATTAAGGCAATGGGCTTCCCCGTCAATTGGCAAGACGAGCCGCTCTGGCAATAAGATAAAAATTGTATGCAGTTTTCCGGCAAACCATTTTGCAATGCGGGAAATTTATGCTATCTTTACATTAGCTCACAGGTTAACTAAATCTTTACTCTCCTATACTAATATCTACAGGGTACAAAATAAAAAAGATTTAGTATGGCATCAACAAAAAAACAATTTATAGGAAAACGGCATATCCGGCAAACGGTCTGGATGTGCTGCGTATGCTGCGTGACCTGTTTTTCCGCCTTTGCGCAAAAGCAGGTAAAAGGCACGGTGATCGACGCACAAGGCGAACCGATCATCGGGGTAAGCGTAGTGGAACAGGAAAATCCTTCGAACGGAACAATAACGAACGCCAAGGGACAGTTTGCCCTGCCGGTTCCGGACAGTGCAACGCTGAAATTTTCTTACATCGGCCACCTGCCGCAAACCATTAGCGCGCCGGCCGGCGCGCAACCGCTGACAATTATGCTGGAGGAGGATGAGAAAATGCTGGACGAGGTCATCGTGGTAGGGTATGGCAGCCAAAAGAAAGGAAACCTGACTGCGGCTGTTAGCAATATCAGGAGCCGGGAGATACTGACAACAACCCACCTCAGCCTGGCACAACGGATACAGGGGAAAGTGCCCGGCCTGCAAATCCGGCAGCATTCGGGGGCGCCGGGCGACTTCGACTCCATGATCAACCTGCGCGGCTTCGGAACCCCGATGGTTGTTATCGACGGCATCGCACGGGTAAATACAGGCGACTTCCAACGTCTAAACCCCGACGACATCGAGAGTATCACAATACTCAAAGACGGCGCTGCTGCTATCTACGGCATGAATGCGGCAAACGGCGTTATTCTTGTAACCACGAAACGCGGCAGGGCCGGCAAGGCCAGATTCAATTACAACGGAACGCTCAGCTTCAGCACACCGACCGAAATGCCGGAGGTGGCCAACGCCTACCAGTGGGTTGTCATGCGAAATGACGCCGCCGTAAACACAGGGCTAAACCCGCTCTACACAAGGGAAGAAGTGGAGAAATGGAGACAGGGGGCAGCGGGCTATAAAAGCACCGACTGGTATGACGAAACCATGAAAAAGTTCGTTTTGCAGCGACAGCACAGCCTGTCGGCGCGAGGCGGCAACGAGGCGGTTAACTATTACGTCAGCTTCGGCTTCACCGCCGACCCGGGATTATTGAAGTCGAACGCTATCGATTACAAGAAGTACACGATCCGCTCCAACGTAACAGCCCGGTTGACCGGCCGCCTGAAAGCAGAAGTCGACATTAGCGGCTACTTCGATGACAAGAAGGCCTCGCGATGGAGTTTCTTCGATATTGTGCGCGGCACCATTTCGGCACAGCCCGTTCACAGCCCCTATGCGAACAATAACCCGGATTACCCGGCATATATTTACGACGGACAGGCGTTCAATCCGGTAATAACCTCCCAGTCCGATTTGGTGGGATACTATAAAAACACCGCCAAATCCCTGAAGACTTCGATTAGCCTGACCTACGACGTTCCTTTCATCGACGGCTTGCAGGTAAAGGGCGAAGCGCTCTACGAACACGGCAACAGCATCGACAAAACGCTGGCGAAGCGCTTCGACATGTACACCTACGACGCCACGAACGACACATACACGCCAACGCGCTACGGCCACCCCACCACGTTATACGGCGGCTGGTCGGACGGCAACAACATTATTCTCCAGGCCTATCTAATCTATAAAAAGACCTTTGCGGAAAGCCACAATGTGGGCGTCACCGGCGTGTATGAGGAACGAAACGGATGGTCGAGAAACGGAGGCATGCAACGTGAATTTCAGTTTTTCACCATCGACCAAATCAATATGGGCGACGAGAAGAACCAGCGAACCTCCGGCATGGAAAACCGGTCGGGCTTTCGCTCGCTGCTCGGACGCGTCACCTACGACTACAAAGGGAAGTACATGCTGGAAGTGGCGGCGCGCTACGACGGGTCATACCGCTACCACCCCGATTACCGGTGGGGCTTCTTCCCTGTTGTATCGGGCGGATACCGCATCTCCGACGAAGCCTTTTTTAAAGACAACATCCCTTTCATATCCAATCTTAAACTGCGGGGATCATACGGATTGGTCGGTGAAGACGCCGGCAGTCCCTTCCAGTATATCGGAGGCTTTGTGCTGGGCGCGGGCGCTTTCGAATTCGTGAACGGCACATGGACTAAGGGCGCCGCGGCGCCGCCCGTAGTGAATGAAAAGCTGACATGGTACACGTCGAATATAAAAAACATAGGCTTCGATGTAGGGCTCTTCGCCGGTAAGCTCAACATCGAGTGCGACGTCTACCAGCGCGACAGAAAAGGGCTGCTTGCGCTCCGAAGCGCTACGCTTCCCAACACTTTCGGCGCAAATATGCCGGAAGAGAACCTGAATAAAGACCGCGTCCGGGGTATCGATTTCGGAATAAGCTATGCCAACAGCATATCAAAAGACCTGCGCCTGAATGCAAGCGCTAATTTTAACTTCGCCCGCACAATGGTGGTGTATGCCGAGCGCGGCCCGTTTGTGAACAGCTACGACCGCTGGCGAAACGGCAACAACGGACGATGGAACGACGTGGCATGGATGTATGACTACACCGGCCAATTCCGGTCGTATGATGAAATCATCCATGCGCCCATCCACGACGGGACGCTGGGCAACAGCAAGGAAATGCCCGGCGACTTCCGCTACCGCGATGCGAATAACGACGGCGTCATCGACGGCAACGACGCGCTGCCGCTGACCTGGGGCGGCACGCCGAAGATATATTACGGGCTCACGCTCGGCATGAGATACAGGGATTTCGACTTTAATATGCTCTGGCAAGGCGCTGCCATGTATACGGTGCGCTTCACGCATAACTACACCACCATGTTCTGGAACGACGGCAATATGCCGGCCTATTTCTACGACAGATGGCACTTGGCTGACCCGTTCGACCCCACCAGCGAATGGATCCCCGGAGAATGGCCGGCCTCGAGACGGCCTGCCGACGTGGGCGCAATGTACAACGAAAGCGCCGTATGGCGCAGAAACGCCTCGCACGTGCGGCTGAAGTCGGTGGAAATAGGATACACCGTGCCGTCGAAGTTTCTGAACAGGTTTGGCATCGAGCGCCTCCGCCTTTATATCAGCGGATACAATCTGTGGACAATCTGCGACCCGTATGTCAAGGCGTTCGACCCCGAAAGGTCGGAGGGCGCACTGAACACCGGATGGGTGTACCCGCTGAACAAAAGTTTTAACGCAGGAATCAATCTCACATTTTAAAAACAGTATATCATGAAACGAATTATATTTCTATCGACGATTCTACTCATCCCGGCGCTGCTCAACAGTTGCCGGGACGACGTACTCGACCTGTCCCCGCTGGATAAAGTAGACCGTGGCATTATCCTGACCAGCGAAGAGGGCGTTCGCATATTTTTAGCGAACCTCTACTACCAAACGCCGTTCGAAGATTTTGCCTACAACCATACAGGGTTCCACGGCGCACTGACGAATAACATGGGCATCCTGCACGACGCGCAATGCGGCAATGCCGTTAACTCGGAAGCCAACTTTCTCGACCCCGGCGCCCCCTCCTGGTGGGAGCCGGGCTACGCACTGAACCGCGACATCAACCTGCTGCTCGAAACAATCCCCACCATCGAAGCGCTAAGCAACGACAAGAAAAACGAACTGGCCGGCGAAGCCCATTTCCTGCGTGCGTTTAATTATTTCGCACTGGCAAAGCGCTACGGAGGCGTCGCCATCATACGGGAATACCAGCCCTACACCCCGGCTATAGAATCGCTGAAAGTGCCGAGAAGCACAGAAAAAGAAACGTGGGATTTCGTGATGAGCGAATGCGACGAAGCCGCGAAATATCTGCCCCCGGCGCGCACCGGAAACGACACGCGAAGGGCTACCAAATGGACTGCCTGTGCGCTGAAATCACGCGCCGCGCTCCACGCCGCCTCCGTGGCCAAGTATGGAAGCAAGGCGCCACTCTCGGGCGAGGCCGTTGCGCTGGGGCTCGTGGGCATCGACGCCGCGCTCGCAAACCATTATTACGAGTTATGCATCGACGCCTCTGCCGCCATCATGGAAGGCGGCGCGCACCGGCTGTATAAGCCCAATCCGGCAACGGCCGAGGAGGCTGCCAACAACCTGCTGGCGCTCTTCCAAGACCCGAACGTTGCCCCCGAAGAGGCCATGTTCTGCGTGGGATACGGCGACCCCGGCGTGGCAGGTCATTCCATCGACTTCTGGTCGAACCCCAGCCAAACCAGCGACGGCGCACACCATCCGGGAAGGGTAAACCCGACACTGGATTTGGTCGACGTGTATGAGTCGTACGTCACACCCGGACAAAGCGCGCCGGTCGTCACCACAGCCGATGGCAACGTTAACGATTACAACGGGTACAACCGCAGCCAAACGTATCTGCATTTCGACACGCCGTATGACATCTTTAAAAACAAGGACGCCCGCTTGTGGGCTACGGTGATCCTGCCCGGCACCGTGTGGAAAGGCGCCACGATACGCATGCAGGCCGGCTACATCGAGCCCGACGGGACGCCGGTTATCGAAGCCGTCAAAGCGTCGATAACGGTAAACGGAGTCGCCTACCACACCTTCGGCGCCGACGCATGGCAAGACTATTCGGGCTTCGACCAGCAGCACGCCGACGTGATGACCCGAACCGGATTCAGTTTTAAAAAATTCCTCTCGCCGGTGCCCGTGGAAGGGCAAAGCGCCTTAGGCCGCTCGACCCAAGACTGGATGGAGTTCCGCTATGCGGAAGTGCTGTTGAATTATGCGGAAGCCGTAGTCGAGAGCGGATATTCGGCCAACGACGCCCAAACAAAAGCGAAGGATGCGCTGAACGCCACGCGCCAGCGCGCCGGCCACACCACCGACATCCCGCTAACCATCGACAACGTACAGCGCGAGCGCCGGGTAGAGCTGGCATTCGAGAACAAGCGCTGGTGGGACTTGATACGCCGAAGGGAATTTCACGAAGTATTCAACAACAATATCCAGAAAGCGCTATGCCCCGTCCTTGATTTACGGGTCGCCCCCCCGAAATATATTTTTATCAGAAAGCACATCATCAGGGCGGTCCCTATCACCTTTCCGGAATACCGGTATTATCACGCCATCCCGGGCATAGGCTCGAACGGTTTGATACAAAATCCCAATTATTAATTAAAGAAAACAACTATGAACGCCAAAACAATAAAATATTATTTACCGCCGATACTGGCGGCCGCATTGCTGGTTCATTCGTGCCGGCTCGATAATTACGACGCGCCTGACGCCTCGCTATCCGGCAGTATCATTGATGCGGAGACCGGCGAACTCCTCCAGTCCGACGTCATCAACGGCACAACCATCAAGATTATCGAACACGGCTACGACCCCGTTGCACCGCAGTATTTACGGGTGAAGAACGACGGCACTTACGCCAACACCATGCTATTTGCCAACGTGTACACAGTGCAGCCCGACTTAAGGAATTTTCAGGAGATAGACAAGCAAGACATCGCGATTGGCAAAAACACGAGGCTCGACTTCAGGGTAACGCCCTACATTCGTGTAAAGGACGTCCAAATTGTAAACGACGGCAGCCAAATTGTAGCCACCTTCCGGCTTCAGCCAACCACATCCGACGTGGTCGACAAAATAGGCCTCTATGCGCACAGCGAGCCCGGCGTGGGACATCCGATACATCAGGTTGCCGCCGAAGACACCCTGAACCGGCAGGTCGCGGAGCAGGATACATTCAGTCTTGTGATCGACGCAGCAAAGCACACCGCGCTATTGAAAGCAGGGCGCGCCTACTACTTCAGAGTAGGCGTCCTCAGCGGGTTTCCCGGCGCAAAGCCCAACTACGCGCCCGCCCAACAGATAAGCATTGCGCCGTAGCCGAGCGTTTTTTATTCCCGGTAGACGCAGCATTTGCATGTATTGCTTACGCTCGATACATTAAGAATCGGTCGATGGCGGCGGCGGCCTGCCTGCCGGAAGCGATGGCGCGTACCACCAGTCCGGCGCCGTAGTGCGCGTCGCCGGTCACGAACAGCTTGGGCACGGAGGTCTGGAGGGTGGCGTCGGCAGCCACGTTGCCGCGTGCGTCGTAGGACACGCCCAACTGGTCTAACAGCCCCTCATGCACCGGGTGCACGAAACCCATCGACAGCAGCACCAGCTCGGCGGGGATGATTTCCGTAGCGCCGGTTTCCTTCATCGTCATTCGTCCCGATGCGTCTTTTTCCCACTTCACGGTGGCTACTTCCACACCGGTGAGGTGTCCGTTTTCGCCGATAAAGCGTTTGGTGGACAAGTTCCAGCGGCGCGTGCAGCCTTCCAAATGGGAAGACGACGTTTTTTTGATGAGCGGATAGTTGGGCCATGGCGTGGCGGGGTTGCAGTGTTCG
>JAITQN010000137.1 GCA_031288865.1 Prevotellaceae bacterium | reverse complement strand
GCTTAGGCACTTCCGCCAACCTGAAAAAAATAAAAAACGCACTTCTATCCAAAGAAATCATCGACATACAAGGCAAAGCAATAGAAATTTTTTGGCACTGGTCGCCATCTCTTCCCATTTACTTGCTGTGGCCTTCAAAATTTCCTTCGCGAAGTGTTCGTAAAATTCCGATTCGCTACGCACATTAAAAATATCGAGCAAACAAATCTTTATTTTGTCGTTCTTTGCCATAATGGTATGGGCGGCATTTTCTACCAGTGAGGTTTTTCCCCAACGCCGTGGTGAAATAATGGTTGTATTGATCAACGACTTGAAGTTATCGGTAAGTTGAGAAACCTCTTCATCCCTGTCGGTAAAGTTTACGAAATCGGTCGATTTGCCAAAAACAAAAGGTATTTTTTCCATCGTGCCATAAATTTTCGACAAAGGCAATTAACTTTTTTGATATAACCAAAAGGTTTGAAACCGGAAAGTTTGAAACCTTTTGGTTTGAAACCGAAAGGTTAGATTTTGTGAAGATAAACAAAAAAACCGCCTGCGCATTGAAGTGCAGGCGGTTCTCCTTAAAACAATCTTTATATTACTATGAAACGGGTTCGCTGGTTTTTTACATCATGCCGCCCATGCCACCACCCATCGGGGGAGCTGCCGGGGTTTCTTCTTTCTTGTCGACCAGTACACATTCGGTGGTGAGGAACATGCCGGCCACCGAAGCCGCATTCTCTAACGCTACGCGCGCCACTTTGGTGGGATCGATCACGCCGGCCTTGTACAAATCTTCGTACTTGTCGTCGCGGGCGTTGTAGCCGTAGTCGGCTTTGCCTTCTTTCACCTTTTGTACCACTACGCTGCCTTCCATGCCTGCGTTTTCTACGATTTGGCGCAAGGGCTCTTCGATGGCGCGTTTCACAATGGCGATACCGGTTGTTTCGTCCTCGTTGCTGCCTTTGAGCTTGTCGAGGGTTTCAATGGCGCGCACGTAGGCTACACCGCCGCCCGGGATAATACCTTCTTCCACGGCGGCACGCGTAGCGTGCAGGGCGTCGTCAACGCGGTCTTTCTTTTCTTTCATCTCCACTTCGGTAGCAGCGCCCACGTAGAGTACGGCCACTCCGCCGGCCAACTTGGCCAGACGTTCCTGCAGTTTTTCGCGGTCGTAGTCGCTGGTTGTAGTTTCAATTTGTTTGCGGATTTGCGCCACGCGGTTTTCGATATGCTTCTTTTCGCCGCCGCCATTCACGATCGTCGTGTTTTCCTTGTCGATGGTTACTTTTTCGGCTTTACCCAGCATATCCATGCGTGCGCCTTCGAGTTTCAGGCCTTTTTCTTCCGAGATCACCATGCCTCCGGTGAGGATTGCGATGTCTTCAAGCATTTCCTTGCGGCGGTCGCCGAAGCCGGGGGCTTTCACGGCAGCAATCTTGATCGTGCCGCGCAGTCGGTTCACCACTAAGGTCGAGAGGGCCTCGCCGTCTACATCTTCGGCGATGACCAACAGTGCGCGACCGCTTTGCGCTACCGGTTCGAGCACCGGCATCAGGTCTTTCATGGTTGATATTTTGCGGTCGGTGATGAGGATCAGCGGGTTTTCGAGTACCGCTTCCATTTTTTCGCCGTCGGTCATGAAGTAGGCCGAGATGTAACCGCGGTCGAACTGCATTCCTTCCACCACTTTCACTTCCGTGTCGGTGCCTTTGGCTTCTTCTACGGTGATCACGCCTTCTTTCTTCACCTTGTTCATGGCTTCGGCGATGAGTTTACCGATGTTGCCGTCGTTGTTGGCCGAGATGGTGGCCACCTGTTCTATCTTGGTGATGTCGTCGCCTACCGACTGGCTTTGTTTTTTCAGGCTTTCCACTACGGCGATTACGGCTTTGTCGATACCGCGTTTCAGGTCCATCGGGTTGGCGCCGGCCGTCACGTTTTTCAGTCCTACATTAATAATAGATTGTGCCAGCACGGTGGCGGTTGTGGTGCCGTCGCCGGCCTGGTCGGCGGTTTTCGAGGCCACTTCTTTCACCATTTGCGCGCCTACGTTGGAGAAGCGGTCGTCGAGTTCAATTTCCTTTGCTACGGTCACTCCGTCCTTTGTGCTTTGGGGAGCGCCGTATTTTTTCTCAATCACTACATTGCGACCTTTGGGGCCGAGGGTTACTTTCACGGCGTTGGCCAGTGCATCTACGCCTTCTTTCATCAGGTTGCGTGCGTCGATATTGAATTTAATTTCTTTTGCCATAATTTGAATGTTGTTTAGTTATTGACTTGCTTTAATAAATTAAGGTGTGTAATTATACTACGGCCAGCACGTCGGATTGGCGCATCATCATATACTCTTTGCCGTCTATGCTGATTTCCGTACCGGCGTATTTGCCGTAAAGCACTTCGTCGCCTACTTTGAGTTCCATAGGCTCATCTTTCTTGCCGCTGCCTACAGCGATGATTTTACCGCGCTGCGGTTTTTCCTTGGCGGTGTCAGGGATATACAATCCACTGGCAGTTTTTTCTTCGGCCTCTGCGGGCTCTACAAGCACTCTATCTGCTAAGGGTCTGATCTTCATAACTGATATTTTTTAAATGGTTTAACTTAAAATTATTTGTACTATGACGTAGTACAAAAAAAATGCCAAAGGGTAAATTGTGTCAATTTTGCATTTTTTTCGGGTTTTTCTTTCAAAATGGAATGACAAAATGACAAAAAGCCACCTTGAAATGGCTCAAAGCGGCTTTTTTTACTGCCTTGTCGGCGAATTTACGGACAATCATCACTGTACCGGCGGCACGGGAAGTTCTTCTTCAGACGTTTGTTGCGGCGCCGAAGTTGGGAAATCGGGTTGTCCCGGCACGCTTTGTATATTTTCGAAGCGGTCGGGGATAGTAGAACGGTTCCCTTCCGACCTGCCGGAAATGAGCGCGGTAGAAGCGAGGCACAGTACCAGGATGGAAACGGCCAGCGTCCACGTGGCTTTCTCAAGGAAGTCGGCTGTTTGACGCACGCCGAATGCTTGATTCCCGGCGGCGAAATTGGCGGCCAGCCCGCCCCCTTTGGAGTTCTGCACCAATACCACCAACGTGAGTAAAATACTGGCTATTACAATCAATACAGCTACAATAGTATTCATATTTTAAAATTTAGATTTCGCGTTTTTTAAAGTTTGAATCAAGTCCGCAAAGTAAGCACTTTTTTTTGGTTCCCGCAAACTCAGCGTTTCATAAATGTCGATAGCGCGTGTATGTAAACCCTGATCGGCGTATATTTTGGCCAGCGTTTCGGTCACCATGTCTTCGAGGGCATACGATCCTGCCTTTATGTTTACAGGCGGGAGGTCTTCCACCCCTGCCAGAGAGCTGGAGAGAGGGCTGATTTTCGGTTTCTCAATAATGAAACGGCCGATGGCGTCGCCTCCCGCTTCGGCAAGTGACAAATCGCTACTGCTGAAATATTCGCCCGAAGGAACGGCGGTTGTTGCTTTTTTTGCCGGCGCCGGCGGTGATACTTTTAGTTCCGGCTTTGGTTCCTGCGGTGCGGTTTCCTGCGGTTTAATTTGCTGCAGGCGATGGTAGAGGTAATGGCGGGTTACCGCGTAAACGGCCGCTATGGCGGTGTAACCGCTCACTTTTTCGCTGTTATTATTTAAGTAGTAGGCCTCCAGCAGGAGTTGGTGGGCGATGCCGCACCAGGGATACCGGTTGGCAAATTGCTCCAGTTGCTGCAGTTCGCTTTCCGACACAGGCGGCGCAGTACTTAAATATTGTAAAAATTGATGCGGATCCATTACCAGTTTGCCACAGCGTTATTAAAAATGTCTTCTATAAGTTTTTCCACAATTGTGTTCACTAATTGGTCTTGCACTTCGTCTAATGATCGCTCCGACGCGTAGTCCTCGTAGGACGAGAATGACTTATCGTAGCTTTGCTTTTCGTCCAAATTGTTTACGAAACGTATTTTTACGGTAACCGTAAGACGGTTGGTCGCGGCCACTTCACTGGCCTGCACGCCCATCGAGACGACATCGTAACCGGTCACTTCCCCTTCAAACTGCAGGTCGCCTTCTTCGTCAATCAAGTCTAACCGGGTGTTGCGGGTAAATTTGTCCTTCAGGGCTTCCGTGAGGGCGTTGCTGAGCGGCGGGTATACCTCAAGCGCCATGTTATTAATATAGGCAATAGACACCGATTTCACGTCGGGCGATATGGACGTTCCCGTGAAAGAGTAACCGCCCTTGCAGGCTTGCAGGCACAGCAAGCACAACACGGGGATGAGGGCAATGCGTAATTTAGTCCAGATCATATTCTTTCAATTTTCTGTATAATGTACGGGTCGAGATGCCTACTTCCTTGGCGGCTAACTTGCGGTTGTTGTCGTTTTTTTCGAGCGCCTTCAGGATGAGCTGCTTTTCGTGGTCATCAATCGACAGACTTTCTTCCTGCACTTCTTCGGTATCGGTAATGTCGTCCGGAAACGGGCATGGCCTGCTCCCCTGCGGATAATTATTGACCAGCGTGCGGCCTTGCGAAAGGTCGTGCACGATTTGCTTAAGGTTGTTCATGTCGTTGCGCAGGTCGAACAGAATATCGTATAAAATCTTGCGTTCTGACGGCATGCTCCGGTCTTCGGATTTGGCGTCATACAACACCGGCAGCGTAGAAATATTGTAATGGGGCAGGTATGTGGTAAGCAACTCCACCGGAATGATGCGTTCTTTTTCGATAACCGACAGTTGTTCGGTCACGTTTTTCAGTTGGCGGATATTGCCCGGCCAGTAGTAATTTTTCAGCGCCTCCTGCGCTTCGGGCGTGAGGGTGATTGCCGGCATGTGGTAACGCTCGGAGAAGTCCACCGCAAATTTGCGGAACAGCAAATAAGTATCGTCTTTCCGCTCGCGCAGCGGGGGAATGGTGATGGGCACCGTGTTGAGACGGTAGTATAAATCTTCGCGGAAACGTCCGTTTTGCACCGCCTGTATGATGTTTACGTTGGTGGCGGCAATCACGCGCACGTTCGTTTTTTGCGTTTTTGAAGAGCCCACTTTGATAAATTCGCCCGATTCGAGCACCCGGAGCAGCCGCACCTGCGTAGACAGCGGCAGTTCGGCCACTTCATCAAGGAAAATAGTGCCGCCGTTGGCCACTTCAAAGTAGCCTTTCCGCGTGTCGTGCGCCCCAGTGAACGACCCCTTTTCGTGCCCGAACAGTTCCGACTCAATAGTGCCTTCGGGAATGGCGCCGCAGTTTACCGCAATATAAGCGCCGTGTTTCCGGCTACTGAACTGATGGATAATTTGCGGAAACACCTCTTTTCCCACGCCGCTTTCTCCTGTAATGAGCACCGACAAGTCGGTAGGCGCCACCTGGCAGGCAATGTCCAATGCCCGGTTCAGCCCCGCCGTATTGCCAATAATGTCAAAACGTTGTTTTATGCTTTTGATGTCCATATTAATCCACAAAGGTACAGTTTTTACCGCAAAAAATGAAATAAATCACAAATTGGATGATAAGTAATTGAAATGAAGCATATAGCATAAAATCGAGAAGGGATGCGATCGAAAATCCGTAGATTTTTCCCAAAATCCTTGTATAGTTGAAAGATTAATTGTACATTTGCACGAAACAAGATTTATAATTTTTAAAATAAACATCATATGAAAAAATGTATTTGTCTTTTAATGTTTGCGTTTGTGGCGTTGGCCGTAGTTTCATGTTCGAGCCCGGAGAAGATGAAGAGTGAAGCCGACAAGGTTAGCGTGTCATGCGATCCTAAGGTGTTGGAAATTCGCGCCGATGCAATTGAAGCCCGTTACACGGTGGGTTTCCCCGAAAAATATTTTCACCCGAAAGCCGTATTGGAAATCACTCCTGTGCTGGTATATGACGGGGGCGAGGCGACTGCTGATGTGAAAGTGTTGCAAGGCGAAAAAGTAAACGGCAACAACACCGTGATCCCCAAAGCAGGCGGCAGGATTAACCAGTCTATAAAATTTGCATACAAGGCGGGAATGGAAGCCTCTCATTTGGAATTACGCGTTACGCTGGTTGTCGGTGACAAGCGTACGCCGTTCGATCAACCCTATAAGTTGGCCGATGGCGCTAATGCCACCTACAAGCTGGTGAATACGACGGGTCTTCTTTCGTTGTCGCCGCACCGCTATCAAAAGGTGATTACGCAGACTAAAGAAGCACAAATCAAATATCAGGTGAACAGCGCTACGGTTCGTCCGGCCGAGTTGTCGAAACAGGAAGTGAAAGAATTGCGCGATTTTCTCGCGGCGGTTGATACCGATCCGAGAAAGGAAGCCAAAGGCTTGACGATTACTTCAGCGGCTTCGCCCGAAGGCCCTGAAAAGATCAACACCCCGCTGTCGGCCAATCGTGGCAAGACCGCTCAAGGCGCGATCAATACCCTTACGAAAAAAGTAAAAGGCAAAGCGCCGGTGAATCTGAGCAGTATCGGCGAAGACTGGGAAGGGTTCCGCGGCTTGGTGGCTGCTTCCGATTTGCAGGACAAGGACCTTATTTTGCGCGTGCTCTCCATGTATAGCGACGCTGTAGTGCGTGAGCGCGAGATTAAAAACATGTCGAACGTGTACACCATTTTAAAAGATAAAGTATTGCCCGAACTGCGCCGGTCGCATCTGGTGGCGCAAGTGGATTGGAATAACTACACCGACAGCGAACTGGTTGAGTTTGTAAATGCCGGCAGTGTGGAAGGCTTTGACGTGGAAGGCTTGTTATATGCCGCTACGCTGGTTGACGACAACAATACCAAGGTTGACCTCTATACCAAGGCGGCTGAGAAATTCAACGACTACAGGGCTTACAACAATCTGGCCTATGTGCACCTGTCGACGAATAACGTCGGCGCCGCAAAGGCTGCCCTGGCAAAAGCCAGCAACCAAAACGACCCTGCAGTGAAGAATAATGTTGGCGTAGTGGCATTGCGCGAAGGCCGCACCGCCGATGCCGTAAAGGCATTTACGGAAGCGAACAACGCAGAAGCCCGCTACAACCTGGGTATTACGGCAGTGCTTAATGGAAATTATAGCGACGCCTTGAGCCGCTTCAACGGCACCAACTCGTTCAACGAAGCCCTGGCAAATGTGTTATCGGGAAATGTGGATAAAGCCTCTGCCATTCTTGCCAACCTCAGCGATGGTTCGGCAGAATACCTGAAGGCGGTGGTTGCTGCCCGCAAAGGCAATTGCAACGATGTGGGCGCCACATTGAAAAATGCGTACGCCAAGACCTCGTCGTTGAAACAACGCGCGGCTAAAGACATTGAATTTGCAAAATGCAAAGGTAATATTTAGTACAGCTATTTCATAAAAAGGGCTTTACCGGAATGGGTAGAGCCCTTTTTTCATTTTTATTTTGTGGAGTCAATTAAAAATATTACCTTTGCAGCATAATACCGCGGGATAGAGCAGTTGGTAGCTCGTCGGGCTCATAACCCGGAGGTCGTAGGTTCGAGTCCTACTCCCGCTACCAGTAAAAACCCAATTACGAATAATTGGGTTTTTTATTTATTTCCCGCTTTGCGGATTTTGATAATCTTCCTATCTTTGTAATTTGTATATAACATATAATAATGCCTATGTTCGACAAAGAAATTTACAGGCAACGCCGGCTTCGGCTGCGTGAACAGATGAAAGATGGCCTTGTGCTGCTGCTGGGAAACCACGAGGCGCCCATGAACTATCCGGCCAACGCCTACCGCTTCCGTCAAGACAGCTCGTTTCTCTATTTTTTTGGATTGGATGAACCCGGTCTGGCTGCCGCGATCGACCTCGACGCGGGCGCCGAAACGCTCTTCGGCGAAGAGGCCACCATGGACGACATCGTGTGGATGGGGCCGCAACTCACCCTGCGCGAAAAGGCCGCCAAGGCAAGCGTAACCGGGGTGCAGCCGTTCGCGAAACTGGCGGAAACGGTGCAACAGGCCGTGAAGAAAGGCCGCACGATACATTTCCTGCCGCCCTACCGCGCATTTAATAAAATACTGCTGCACGAGTTGACGGGCATCGCGCCGGCCGCACAGAAGGAAAGCGCCTCGGTGGCGCTCATTAAGGCGGTGGTGGCGCTACGAATCCAAAAGGAAGCGTGCGAAATTGCCGAAATCGAAAAGGCCTGCAAGGTGGGCTACGCCATGCACACCGCAGCCATGCAACTGTGCCGCCCCGGCGCGCACGAAAGCGCAATAGCCGGTTTTGTCGAAGGGAAGGCCATTGCCGAGGGCTACATGCCGTCGTTTCCGGTGATTTTGTCGCAAAACGGCGAAACGCTGCACAACCACGACCACAGTCAAACGCTCACCGGCGGGCGACTGCTCGTGATCGACGCCGGCGCCGAAACGGCCTTGCACTACGCCTCCGACTTCACCCGTACGCTCCCGGCAGGCGGCCGCTTCACCACGCGGCAAAAAGAAATTTACAACATTGTGCTCGAGGCCAACAACCACGCCGTAAGTCGCGCCAAGCCCGGCATCACCTATGCCGGCGTTCATCTGGAAGCGGCCAAAATCATCACGCTGGGACTGCAAGCGCTGGGCATCATGAAAGGCGACGCCGCCGAGTCGGTGGCGGCCGGCGCACACGCGCTGTTCTTCCCGCACGGACTGGGGCACCAAATGGGACTCGACGTGCACGACATGGAAGACCTCGGCGAAAACTACGTGGGCTATGACAACGACACGCAGCGCTCCCAACAATTCGGGCTGGGCTCCCTGCGCATGGGGCGTATGCTGCGCGAGGGCTTCTGCATCACCGTAGAGCCCGGCATTTACTTCATCCCCGCCCTGATTGCACAGTGGAAACAGGAAAATAAACTCAGCCAGTTTATCAACTACCAAAAGGCGGAGGAATACATTGGCTTCGGCGGCATCCGTCTCGAAGACGATATTCTCATCACCCCCGCCGGCTGCCGCCTGCTGGGCGAAAAACGAATCCCCATCACCGTAGAAGAAGTGGAATCAACAATAAACTCGTAAGCGATTTATGAATAAACAACGTAAACCTTTACCCAACCTTCAGAAGAAATCCGCAATTCCCGTTGCGAAAAGTCAGGAAAAAACCCCCGCGTTGCCGGGCTTTTCACAAGGCGTTGCATTGCCCCAGTGGGTGTATGGCGTTATCTTTGCGCTGGCGTTTGCCTTCTACGGCAACACCCTGTTCAACCACTACGCCCTCGACGACACCATGGTGCTTACCCAGAACGAATTTGTGAAACGGGGCGCCAGCACTATTCCCAAGATATTAAAGTACGACACGTTTATCGGCCGTTACGGCGAGGCGGTGATCAACCTTCCCGGCGGACGCTATCGCCCGCTGTCGGTGATTACGCTGGCGCTGGAATACGAACTGTTCACCGACGCGGAAACCAAGCAAATCATCCGCGACAAGCTCGACCAGGGCAAGAACGACGACGATGCCGCCCTGCTGGTAGGAACGCCGCTGCCCTACGTCAACCACTTCATGAATATCCTGCTGTATGCCGTGTCGGCGTGGGTGCTGCTGCTCATCATGCTGCGGCTGTTCCCGCTCCGGTCGGCCACGGGATGGCGGGCGCTGTTCAACATTCCGGTGCTCACGGTGATTTTCTTCGTGGCGCACCCCGTGCACAGCGAGGTGGTGGCCAACATCAAGGGGCGTGACGAAATCATGACCCTGCTGGGCGCCTTGTGCGCGCTGTATTTCACCCTCCGCTGGCTCGACACGAAGAAGCCAAGCGACATGGTTTATGCGTTCCTCTCCTTCCTGCTGGGGCTGTTCTCCAAGGAAAATGCCATCACGTTCCTCGTGGTTATTCCCATCACGATATACCTCATCAGGCCGTGCAAGGCGAAATTCCTGATATGCGCCCTGCTCTCGGCGTTGCTGGTGTTCCCGTTCTTTAAAGGACACGCGGGACTGTTTTTCGTGAGCGTGATTCCGCTTTTGGTGTGTTTCTTCCTGTCAGGTTCGGACAAGCGCTACGTCACGGCGATGCTGCCGCTGTATGCCGCCGCGTTCATATTCCTGCTGGCGCGCCAGTCGGCCATTAACCTCGACCCGCTGCCCGAAAAGGAATTGATGAACAATCCCTTCATGTACATGACCGGCCACCAGAAATGGGCATCTATCATTTACGTGATGGGACGCTACCTGTGGCTGCAAATTTTCCCCTATCCGCTCACTACCGACTATTATCCCTATCATATCCCCATTATGAACTTTTCCGACGTGAGCGTAATCTTCATTACACTGCTCTACGTGGCGCTGGGCGCGTTTACCCTGTGGGGCATCTTCAGAAGAAATAAATACGCTTATGCCGTGGTGTGGTTTGTGGTGCCGCTGTCGATCGTGTCGAATATTTTCGTGCAGGTGGGGACCTTCATGAACGAGCGGTTCATCTACATTTCGTCTATCGGCTTTTGCATGGTGCTGGCCGATTTCCTGATTTACCACCTGCCGAAGTGGCTACAGCAAAAAACCCTTTACCGCGGCGTGGTGACCCTGTTTGTGCTGGTGTCGCTGTGCCTTTATGGGGTCGATACGGTGGCGCGCAACAAGGCGTGGATGGACGACTTCACCCTCTCCACAACCGACGTCAAAGCATCGCCCAAGAGCGCTAAAGCCAATTACGACGCCTCGCGGGTGTATAACATCGAACTGCAAAAAGCCACCGACGATGCAACGCGCGATTCCATCACCCGTTTAATCAATAAATATTCGCGGCGTGCGGTGGAGATTCACCCCAACTATGAGAACGCCCTGCTGCTCCTGTCGTGGTCGAACGGCGCATTGGGACAGCCGCCCGACTCTTCGGTGAAATACCTGTTGCGGCTTATCCGCTGGAATCCGTTTAACCCCTTTGCCATCGACGCACTGGCGGCGGCCGCCGCCAATTACCCCAACGTGGAAAAACGGCTCGAGATTTGGGAGTATGTGGTTAAGGTGGCGCCGCAGCGGTTTGAGGCGCACTATAATCTGGCCACCGTTTACGCCAATGAGCAAATGCGCTTCCATGACGCGTTGCCCCATTTTGAGAAAGCGGCGGAGCTGAATCCGAACCACGCCCCGGCCATTATGGGGGTCGGCGCCATGTATGCCAATACGGGAAAGTTTGGGAAGTCGGTAGAAATGTTCGAGCGGGTGGCCAAGCTCACCCCCACTGATACGCTGGTGTTCATCAACCTGTGGCGTACCTACAGCGCCGTGGGCGACGGCGTGAAAGCGCAGGAGGCGCTGAACAAGTACTGGGCGCTGAAAACCCCGCCCGCGCAATGAATAACCTGTTGCCCATAGAAACCGTCCACCCCCGCCGTTCCGGCACCCCCGCCAGCGAGGGACATCTCCCCCTCTCCGAGGGAGTTCCCTCCGGCTTAGAGGGAGCTCCCTCCGGCTTAGAGGGAGTTCCCTCCGGCTTAGAGGGAGTTCCCGGAGGCATGTCCCCCTCTTGGAGGGGGTGGCCGAAGGCCGGGGGAGGCGCGCAACGCCCGTACCCCGCCCCGAGGTTGTCCGCACCCCCGACCCCTCTCCTGAAGGAGAGGGGAGACATCCACCCCCGCCGTTCCGGCACCCCCGCCAGCGGGGGACACCAAGGCCGGGGGAGGACTTCTCCAGTGAACAATTAACAACAACCCGATATGAAACCAAAAATCGTTAGAAACTCCGTTCTCCGTTGGCCGTTGGCCGTTCTCCTGATCGCGGCCGCGATGGTGGCGTGCGAAAAAGAAGATGAGGCCGCCAACACGGGCGGGGAAACCCCGCCGGAAGCCCCGGCTCCGACGCTGACGGTTCCCTCCGCACCGGTGGCGGCGCTCGCCTCCGCCGGCACGTATGCCATTAACGTAGAAAGCAACACCACGTGGACGGCCTCCGTGAACAGCGCCGCCACCTGGTGCACCGTGTCGCCCGACACCGGCAACGGCACGATGACGGTGACGGTAGCCGTAGCGGAAAACCTTACGCTGAGCGCGCGCTCCGCCACCGTGACCATAGCCGTTAATGCGCAGCTCAGCGCAACCGTGGGCATCAGGCAAGCCGGCGTAGCGCCCAGCTTGGAAATAAGCCACGAAATCCCTGACGAAGTGCCGGTGGCCGCCGGTACGTATAACATCGCCGTGACGAGCAACACCACGTGGACGGCCTCCGTGAACAGCGCCGCCACGTGGTGCAGCGTGTCGTCATCAAACGGCACGGTGACGGTAACCGTAGCGAAAAACCCTGCGATAGACGCGCGCTCCGCCACCGTGACCATAGCCGTTAATGCGCAGCTCAGCGCAACCGTGGGCATCAGGCAAGCCGGCGTAGCGCCCCCTCCTCATGCCGCCTCCACACTGACGTGGATATTCGGCAGCGACGCCCGCATCTGGAGCGACGTCATCCACATTCTCGCCTGCGACAAGGAGGACTTCGACGTAAACGCCACCACCACGCCATCGTGCCGCAGCTATTCGGAGAATGGGAGGAAGTACTTCTATTACAACTTTACGTATGTGGACGGGAACAAAGACAACATGTGCCCCTCGCCCTGGCGTGTGCCGGACTTGAATGACATCAATGCTTTTAAAGATAACCAATACATAATAGATAACGTAGCAACGATATTAGAAGCGTGGGGCGCCAGCGGAAAGATATCTACCGATGCAACTAATCCACCAGCCGCTGCTACGAATACCGGCTACTGGTCATCTTTCTATAGCACTGAAATGTATCCCGATCCCGTTGCAATCTATATTAATATAACTAATAGCGAAGCAGAAGTCCGCGCCTACTACCTGAACATGGGAGCGCCTGTCCGTTGTGTGAGATAACCGAACCATTGTTAATTGTTAATTAAAAACGACCCGATATGAAACCAAAAATCGTTAGAAACTCCGTTCTCCGTTGGCCGTTGGCCGTTGGCCTGATCGCGGCCGCGATGGTGGCGTGCGAAAAAGAAGATGAGGCCGCCAACACGGGCGGGGAAAGCAAAAGCGCCGCCGCCGACATCACGGCGTTCGGCACAGGCTCCGTCACGTGGAACATCAGCGGCGCCACCATCGCCTACACCTACCCGCCCGAAACCGACCCGCTGGCGCCGCTCACGCCCACCATCACCATATCGAAAGGCGCAACGATAACCCCGGCCTCGGGCGTGGCGCAAAACTTCTTCACCGAAGCCGGCGTAACCTACACCGTGACCTCCGAAGACGGCACCACCACGAAAACCTACGTCGCCAAGGCCACGAGAACGCCCCACAACGGCAACAGCATCACCTCGTTTATTGTGGACGATGTGGCATGGAACATCGACGGACAACTTATTACGCACACCTGTCCGCCCGAAACCGACACGCAGGCGCCGCTCACGCCCACCATCACGATATCGACAGGCGCTACTATCGACCCGCCGGCCGGCACGGCGCAAAGCGGCTTCTTCTCGGCCACAGGCGTGCAATATACGGTGACGCCGGAAGAGGGCGCCCCGCGCGTTTACTTCGCCAAGGCCACCCGAGCGCCCTACAGCGCCAGCAGCATCACGGCGTTTAGCGTGAACGTGAACGGCATCGCCACGGCGGCATCGTGGACCATCAGCGGGACGAACATCAGCTACATCTTCCCGCCCGAGGCGGGGGTAACAGCCGATGCGACATTCGCGCCCAACATTGCCCTGTCGCCGGGCGCCACCATCGACCCGCCGGCCAGCGAAGCGCAAAACTTCTTCCCGGCCGCCGGCGTGCAATATACCGTAACGGCGGAAGACGGCGAAAGCACCACCGTATACACGGTGAAGGCCTCCATTCAGGCAGCGGGAGGCACTACCGGCGCTTGCAGCTGGACGCTTTCCGGCTATCCCGGCACCGGCACCTACACCCTCACCATCAGCGGCACGGGCGCTATGGCGAATTATGGTATGAACGGTACGCCCTGGAATGACTATAAGGCCAACATCAACACCGTAGTGATAGAAAACGGGGTAACCGCTATCGGCAACTGGGCTTTTTATGGTTGCAAGATGACCACTGTGGAGGTTCCCGAATCGGTAACCGCTATCGGCGAA
>JAITQN010000101.1 GCA_031288865.1 Prevotellaceae bacterium | reverse complement strand
CGAAATAGGCATCAGCACCCAGAAAATGCACGCCCGCGGACCAATGGCGCTCGCCGAATTGACAAGTTACAAATACGTCATCACCGGCAACGGCCAAGTGCGCAATTAATATTGTTAGTAAAAACACCGGTTTTCAAATCAATATACTCGTTTGGTGTCCCGCAGCGTCGCGGAAACCGAACAACTACTCGTTTGGCATTCGGGATGGAAGAGAATAATTTCTTATACTTGTGGGAAATACAAAAAATACTTATCTTTGCGAGGCATATTTACCACCACCCTATTACCAACACAAATAACAGAAAACCGCAATGAACAAAAAAGAAAGTATTCACGTACAAGGAACAGAAATCACACTTCTTTCCAAACCCGATGGCAACAACTACATCTGTATAACGGATATTGCCCGTTACAAAAATCCGGCAGAACCGAAAGATGTGGTAAAAAATTGGATGCGCAATCGCAGCACTATTGAATTTTTAGGGCTTTGGGAGAAAATCCATAATCCCATTTTCAAAGGGGTCGAATTCGACCCCCTTCTGTTCGAAGCAGGAAGTAACGCGATTACGCCACACTGGAACAGTTAGTAGTATTATCAAACATGGAAAGTATCAACGCCCTGTTGATCCGGCAGGGACTGCCGCAAAGCGAAGACGCCAATCCATAAAAAAATCTTAACTTTGTGCCGGTAAATGATGTGAATATGCCCAACTGTATAAAATATGCCTTGTTTGTTGTCTGCGGAAGCCTTTTCCCGTGGGAAGGCGCGGCGCAGGGGCATGTGATGGCCTATAAGATAGAGCAGGGCGACACCGTTTATCAGGTGCGACTGCGCGAAATCGTGATTTTCCCGCGTCCCACGTTCAAAACCGAAAAGATGGAGAAGGAATACCGGCGGCTGGTGTATAACTTTAAGAAGGTGTACCCCTACGCCCTGGTCGCCAAGCAGCGCTTGCAGGAAATGGATTCGGTGGTGACCACAATCTCCACGGAGGAGGCGCAAAAGGCCTATCTCAAGCAAAAGGAAAAGGAGCTGTTCAAGGAGTTCGCGGCGCCCCTGAAGAAGCTCACCTATTCGCAGGGACGGCTGCTGATGCGGCTCATCGACCGGGAGGTGGGGCAAACGTCGTACTACCTCATCAAAGACCTTCGCGGGAGCTTCGTGGCGTTCTTCTGGCAGGGCGTGGCGAGGATCTTCGGCGCCGACCTCAAAAAGCCCTACGACAAGTATGGCGAGGACAAGCCTATTGAAAATATGATAAAGATGTACCACAACGGCACGTTCGATATCTATTATCAAAAGGTATTCATGAACTGAAAAAAGGCTATCTTTGTGCACATGGAGTTAGACGATTTTCGATACAAGGGGCTGCGGCGGCGCATGACGGAACAGTTGCGCGCCGCATTTCATTTCAACGAACGGGTACTGGAGGCGATGGATAGGATTCCGCGCCACTTATTTGTCGACAGGGGCATGGAGCACCTGGCCTACCTCGACAGGCCGCTGGCGATTGCCGCCGGCCAAACCATCTCGCGACCGTTCACGGTGGCCATGCAAACGCACCTGCTCGACGTCAAAACATGGGAAAAGGTGCTGGAAATCGGCACGGGCTGCGGCTATCAAACGGCGGTGCTGGCCGAGCTGGGCGCCAAAGTGTATTCCATCGAGCGGCAGCGCGCGCTGTATGACGGCGCCCAGCGGATACTCGCGGCGCTACAGTGTCAGGTGATGCTGTTCTACGGCGACGGCTACGCGGGAAAGCCCGTGCTGGGGCCGTTTCACAAGATTATTGTGACCTGCGGCGCACCGGATATTCCGCTGCCGTTGAAGGCGCAGCTGGCCGTGGGCGGACGCATGGTGATCCCGGTGGGCGAGGGCGAGCAAACCATGACGGTGGTCGACCGCCTGACCGAAACCGACTACCGCACCTCCACGCACGGCGCATACAGCTTCGTGCCGATGCTCGAAGGCATAAATAAAGGAACGATATGATACAGGTAAAGACTTTTTATTTTAACGAACTGCGCGAGTGCACGTATGTGCTGTGGGACGAAACGTGTGCCTGCGTGGTGGTCGACCCCGGCGCCGAAAGCGACAGCGAACGCCGCCGGCTGCAACAGTTTATTGCCGACAACGGGCTGCGTCCGGAGGCCATCCTCAACACGCACGGCCATTTCGACCATGTGCTGGGCAATGCTTTTCTGGCGCGGGTGTATGGCATAAAGAGCTACATCCACGCCGGCGACCGGCTGCTGCTCGAAAAAACAAACGAGTACGGCAGCATGTTCGGGTATAAGATAGAACAGCCTCCGGCTGCCGCGGGCTTCCTGACGGAAGACGAACCGTTTTGCTTCGGACCGTCGCAATTGCAGGTGCTGCACACGCCGGGACACAGCAAGGGCGGGGTGTGCTTCTATGCTCCCGCCGACAAGTTTGTGCTTACGGGCGACACGCTGTTTCAGGGGAACATCGGTCGCGTAGACCTGCCGGGCGGCGACTTTGACGAAATCATGGAGAGTCTTTCCAAGAAGCTCATGCTCCTGCCCGACGACACCGTGGTATATCCCGGGCACGGCCTGCCCTCCACCATCGGGGAGGAGAAACGGAGTAATCCGTATGTTGCGGAGATTTTTTGTTAGGGG
>JAITQN010000040.1 GCA_031288865.1 Prevotellaceae bacterium | reverse complement strand
GGGAGTGCTCGGGACGAGAATCGAACTCGTACGGACATTGCTGTCCACAGGATTTTAAGTCCTGCGTGTCTACCTATTCCACCACCCGAGCAAAAGAAACAACCTTATAAAAAAAAGACCTCGTGGATAAACAGAGGTGCTTTTGGAGCGGAAAACGAGGCTCGAACTCGCGACCCCGACCTTGGCAAGGTCGTGCTCTACCAACTGAGCTACTTCCGCATTAGGGACGGCAAATCTACGGATTTTTTTTGAACCTCCCAAATTTTTTTCGTAAATTTGCAATCCTTAAGTGATAAACGCCATGATTACCAGAGCTATTTCTCTCTTTCTTACGCCCCTTATCAAACGAATAGACCAATGCCGGCGCAGACCGTGGGAAATGCAGCAGCAGCTGTTCCACAAACTGATCGGGGTGGGAAAAACAACGCTGTTCGGACGGGAACACCACTTCCACACGATCCGCAATCTGGAGGCGTTCCAGCACCAAGTCCCCATCAGCGAGTACAACGACCTGCTGCCGTATATCACGCGTATCAGGCAGGGCGAGCAACAGGTGCTGTGGAACACCCCCGTGCGGCGACTGGCCAAGTCGAGCGGCACCACCGCCGGCAAAAGCAAGTTTATCCCCGTTACCCGCGAGGTGTTGCAGCATTGCCATTACCAGGGCGCACGAATCGCCGTGGCGCTCTATTTGCATAACCACCCTGCGTCGAAACTGCTGGGCGGGAAGTCGCTCACGCTGGGCGGCAGCTTCGGCAGTGGCGGCAACGACGAACGCATCCCGTCGGGCGACCTGTCGGCCATCATGATTGAACATTCGCCCTGGTACACGGAATACAGCCGCGTGCCGCAACGCCGCACGGCGCTCATCCCCGACTTTGAAACGAAGGTTGCCCGCATAGCCGAAGAAGTGATTACGAAAAACGTGGTGTCGTTTGCCGGCGTGCCGTCGTGGAATCTGGTACTGATGAAAAGAATCCTGTCGGCAAGCGGCAAGCAAAACCTGCTCGACCTGTGGCCCAACCTCGAACTGTTTATCCACGGCGGCATCAACTTCGAGCCATACCGCCAACAGTTCCGCGAACTGATTCCTTCCGACGATATGCACTACGTGGAGACCTACACCGCCTCGGAGGGCTTCTTCGCCGTGCAGGACGACCCGGCGGATACCTCGATGCTGCTGCTCCCGCACATCGACGTGTTCTACGAGTTTATACCGCTGAACCGGCTGCACGATGCCCGCGAGGGCAAGCTCATGCCCGACACGATGGAAACGGTGCAAACCGGCGTGAACTATGCCATGGCGATCACCACGTCGGGCGGCCTGTGGCGCTACTTGATCGGCGACACGGTGCAGTTTACGTCGCTGACCCCGCACAAAATCAGAATTACGGGACGCACGCGGCATTTCATCAATGCGTTCGGCGAGGAACTGATTATCGACAATGCCGAAAATGCGCTGCGCGAGGTGTGCGCGCAAACGGGCGCCACGGTGACCGACTACACGGTAGCGCCCATCTTCATGGACAGCACGGCCAAGGGCGCCCACGAATGGGTTGTTGAGTTTGCCGTGCCGCCAGCCGACGTCGAACAGTTTGCCGACCTGCTCGACGCCGCACTCTGCGCCGAAAATTCCGACTACGAGGCCAAGCGTGCCAAAAACACAACCCTGAACCGGCTGCATTTGCATGTGGCGCCGGCGGGCACGTTCTACGAGTGGATGCGTCGTCGCAACAAACTGGGCGGGCAACACAAGGTGCCGCGCCTCAGCAATAGCCGCGACATCATGGACGAACTGCTCAAACAATTATAAAATCCACCCCCTGTGAATGCTTCTTTCATCCTACAGGAACTGCTGTCGATAGCCAACCCGGAGCGGGCAGCGTTCCTCCGGCGATTTTTCAAGACCGGGAAAGGACAGTATGCCGAAGGCGACGTGCTGCTCGGGATTACCGTACCGCTTACGCGGGATATTGTGAAACAAAGTCCGGCGCTTCCGCTTGCCGAAATCAGGCAGTTGATCGATTCGGAATACCACGAGGCGCGTTTAGCGGGGCTATTGTTTTTGGTCAAACAGTTTAAAAGGGCGCCGGAGGCCGGACGGAAGGAGATGTTCGACTTCTACCTGAAGCATGCCCGCCGGGCGGTCAACAACTGGGATTTGGTAGACGTCACCTGCCGCGATATTGTGGGTCTGTACCTGCTCGACAAGGCCGACCGGACGGTGCTTTACCGCCTGGCCGGAAGCGACAACCTGTGGGAGCAGCGCATATCCGTTGTGTCGACATGGACGTTTATCAAGCACCACCAGTTCGACGATACGTTAGCCCTGTCGGAGAAACTGCTGCATCACCCCCATGATTTAATGCACAAGGCGGTGGGGTGGATGTTGCGCGAGGTGGGCAAGAAAGACAAAGCGGTGTTGTGCGATTTTCTGGAGCCGCATCACACGACGATGCCCCGTACCACGCTGCGGTACGCTATCGAGCGCTTCCCGCCCGACGAACGCACTTACTTCATGAAAAGATAGTTGAGAACACGCGGAGTGTTTTAGCGTTAGGGAGGGGAATGAAATATTTTTCATATCTTTGTAAGAAAAAAATTATGCAAGCGTATAAGTTCGATGCCCGTATTTCAAAAGACGGTATTATCACCTTACCTTTTGAGCCAGCCTTGTTCAACAGGGACGTGGAAATAATTGTTATGCCGAAAATGTCGGTGGTGAAAAGCGGTAAAAAGGGCGCAAGCATGTCCGATTTTCTTGAAAAATGGTCAGGAGCGCTCAAAGACTTGCCGGCGGAAGACGCCTCCGACCTCCGGTATGAATATCTCCGGAAGAAGTACCAAATTCATGGCACTTCCATGTCGGAGGATGAATTGGCAGATGCAAAATACAATTATTTAAAGGAGCGGCATAAATAATGAAAGTATTAATTGATACGAACGTAATTATTGATTTTGCCTTAAACCGGCATCCCTTTTGTGAAGAAGCCAAGACGATTTTTCGTATTATAGGAAGTAAAAAAATCCAGGGATATATTTCGGCGTCGGCTGTTACCGATATTTTCTACCTCACCCGGAAAAGTTTGGGATGGCAAATGGCAATCGACTACATATTGGCCTTGATTGGAGTAATTGATGTATTAAGTATTGATAAAAACACGATCGTCCAAGCGCTCTTGTCGGGTTGGATCGACTTTGAAGACGCCGTGCAGGCGCAAGCGGCTATCGAGAACGATTTGGATATTATTATTACCAGAAATGTCAAAGATTTTCAGCGCATGAAAAAAGTAAAAGTCCTCACTCCGCAGGATTTTATCCAACAAAAAACACGTATCTTTGCAAGTGATTAACTTAATGACTTTACAATGGAAGCTGTATCGGAAAAAAGAACGTTAGACGAAGAAACGCGCAACAAGGTAAAATTTATCACCTTTATTATTCCGCAATTTGCCCGCGCCTACAAGATGGACAAGCAGGACGCGTACTTTTACCTGCAAAAATACGGCGGCCTCGACTTCCTTTTTAAACACTGGTGGGCGCTGCATACCGACGACCCGTTTTGGGCAGTGCGTAGTCTCTATGAAGTGTGTCGTAATAATGGAGGCTTGCGATGAGGGTTTATCATGGCAGCTAT
>JAITQN010000082.1 GCA_031288865.1 Prevotellaceae bacterium | reverse complement strand
TTTGTAACGTTTCATTTGGTATCCTTCAGATCAAAGTACATCCTGTGCCATGATGCAATTACTTTGTGGTTAAATTCCGGGCAAAGATAGAAAATAATTCAGAATTATTTTCATTATTTTTTTGCGAGTTAGAAATTATTTATTACTTTTGCTCCGAATTTTAAAGACCACCTACTAAAATACATAAATTATGGCGACAAAAACAACGAAAAAAGCATCAATGCACGTCCCTTATGAGACGATGACTAAAGCAGAAGATTCAAAAAAATTGTCAAAGGCCGGTAAATGGCTAAGAGAGCATCCGCATGGACGGGGAGATGTTATTGTTTACGACAGGTCTATCCTCTATTAGCACATGCGATACTTAATTGATACGAATGTCCTTATCCGTTCGCAAACGGATCCGTCTTTACTAAAAGATGTTTTACAAATCATTGAAAACTACGAAAACCGCATCTACGTTAGTGCCGTGAGCATACAGGAGATTTATATGCTTATGCAGAATGGGAAACTGCATGTGAAATCATGGAAACATGCGCAGGATGTTTTCAATACCATTGAAGAAGAACTGGGTTTTACAGTGGACTACGTCAAAAAAGAACACTTGCTTACATTTGCCGGATTAGAGCCGGTTAAAGGCCATGCCGACCCATCCGACCGCATGATTATTGCCCAAGCCATCACCGAGAAAATACCACTTATCAGCAGCGACGCCAAATTCAAACACTATTGTCGCCAAAACTTGGACTTCATTTTTAATAACGCTTAGCTCCTCTTCAGCAGTTTGCCGATTTGCAGGAACAGGTCGGTGAACACTATTTTGGGGTTGCCGTTCTGCGCAATGTGTTCCTGTGCGAGGTTGAGCGCGTGGAAAATGCCTTCCACGTTGCGCGCGTTGACGAACGGGGAGAATTTCTGCGCAAACTCCTCCTCCTCGCCCATGAGATACACCACATCCGCCGCGCTGCGGTTGAGCATGAAGCTCTCGCGGATGAGGCGCTGGGCGTAAAGGAGGAAGTTCTTCTGTTTCTCGCGGCCTGTTTTGGCGAGTTCTTCCGCCCATTCGAAGAGGTCTAAGAATTTCGCCGTATAGGCGTTGCGCATCATCAAGGCGAACCATCCGAAGAACTCGTTTGCTTGGCGGCCATTCCGCATCACCGTTAGCGCCCGGCTGTAGCTGCCGCCCGACAAGCGGGCGATTTTCCCGGCTTCGGCTTCCGTCAGACCCTCGCGCTGCTGCAAGGCCGCCTCCAGCGACGGCGTGTCGATGGGCGGAACGCGCACCGGCATGGTGCGCGAAAGAATGGTTTTAATGATGTGGTTGGGGTCTTCGCTGACGAACAGCATAACGGTTTTGTCGGGCGGCTCTTCCACCAGCTTGAGGAGGCGGTTGGCGGCCTCGTGTCCCATACGTTCGGGCAGCCAGAGGAGCAGGATTTTGTATTCCGACTCGAACGGTTTGAAGTTGAGCTTTTCGATGATGCGGGTGGCTTCGTGTACGCTGATGCGCCCCTGTTTGTTTTCTATATCGAGCGCTTCGTACCACTGCGCCTCGGTGAGGTAGGGGTTTGCGGTTACGGCGTCGCGCCATTGCGGCAGGAAGTGGTCGGTGATGAGTTTATCGGCCGTGAGGCTCTTGGCGGAATTTACCGGCACGGCGAAATGCAGGTCGGGGTGGATGAGTTTTTGCATCTTGTTGCACGACGGGCACACGCCGCACGCGTCGTTGGCCGTGCGATGGGTGCAATTCAGGTATTGGGCGTAGGCCAGTGCCAGTGGCAGGTTCCCGGAGCCTTCCGCGCCCCAGAACAGTTGTGCGTGGCTTATGCGGCCGTCGTGCACGGTTTGCAGGAGTTTTCCCCTGAGGTGGTGTTGTCCTATGACGGATTGAAACTGCATGGGGGCAAAGGTACGAAAAAATGAAGTGAGATACAGTAGCAAATTCAATTTTTCATGTATCTTTGCAGTAAATTTAATAACCTTTATACCATGTACAGACAAGTATTTACACCAACCGAGCGAAATAATACTGTGATAATGCCTCGTGAATGGTATGGCAGGGAAATAGAAGTAATTGCGTTCCCTGTTGTGAAAAATGGCCGCAAAGTGGAAAGCGACGTTATTTCATTTCGAGATCAACGGTTACAGGAAATCCGGACTATTACGAATGATATTAATGTAGACTTGAGTAATTTTAAATTTACTCGGGATGAAGCCAATAATTATGACTGAACATTTATTTGCGGTAGATACTAATATTCTTATTTATTTGGAAGGTAACGACACGCATAAACGCCGTGTTGCAGAAGAATTATTATCGGATAATCCGGTTATTTCGTCACAGGTTATCTCCGAATTTATTAATGTAATGCGTCGTTTACGAAATGTTCCCAAAAAACAACTCATCATTGAAACGGTGAGCTTATTCCGTTATTGCCCAATTGTACCGACAAGCCATTCTGTCCTCCAGCGGGCGGCTCAACTTATCGCTCGATACGATTTTCAAATTTTCGACAGTATCATTGTAGCCTCTGCCGTTGAGTCGGGCTGCGAAATCCTGTATTCCGAAGATATGCAGCAAAATTTAATAGTAGACAGGCAACTGACTATTGTCAATCCCTTTTTGTAGGTTGTGTGAACCGCACGTTGAGCCGTACGATTTCCGAGCGGGTGCCGAGGCGCACCGGCGGGCCCCACGTGCCCACGCCCTGCGTCACATAAAAATGGGTGTTTCCTTTCCGGAGATAGCCCCAGTCTAATTCATAAACACGCTTGGTGAGCAGGCTGAAGGGCCACAATTGTCCGCGGTGGGTGTGTCCCGACACTTGCAAGTCGATGCCCGCGTCTACGGCTTCTTCCAATTTCGCAGGCTGATGGTCTAACAGGAATACCGGCTTTTCGCGGTCTAAATCTGCGGTTAACTCCCGCAGCGGTTTTCGCTTTACGCCGTGCTGTTCGCTGCTCCGGTCTAACCGCCCTGCGACATAAAAGCGGTCGTCGACCAGCACCACCGTGTCTGGCAGCACCTGCACGCGATGTGTGTGCAGATAGTCCACCGCCTGCGGAAGATTACCGTAGCTTTCGTGGTTTCCGGGGGCGAAGTACACCCCCAGCGGCGCTTTTATTTCCGCCAGCATGTCGCCTAATTTTTTGCGCGCCACCACCGCCGGATTGTCGTCGAACACATCGCCCGGCAGCAGCACCACGTCGGGCTGCTGCGCATTTATCGCGTTTACCCAGCGCTGCAAGGCGCGGCGTCCGTTAATACATCCCAGGTGCATGTCGCCGGCCATGACAACCGTCAACGGATTGCGACCCGCCGCCGGCTTGTCGATCTCGATGTCCACCGTATTCACTACGGGACGCGTGGCGTTGTAATAGCCCGTCGCGAGCAGTACGCCCGTGACGCCCGTTATCACACAAAAAAGCACGAATTTTGTTATGCCGTAATGGGCATATAGTATTGCCGGCTTTTCCCCGAACCCGCGCAGCGTCAGCCGCACCAGATCGACCAGCGCTACCGAGAGCAGCACATATAATAATGCCGCCAGCCAAAGCGAGCCGAGCAGCCAGAAAAAGTCGACAACGGGACTGTCGACCGCGCGTTTCAAAAACTGTGCGCCGATAAACGAAACAGCCAGCAGCGGCATCACCACCGCGTAGATCCAGCGGTAGCGCAGTCCTATTTCGAGCGCCTGCCAACCCCGTATAAACACATACACATTGACCAGCAAATAAACGCTCAAAATAACAACCAACACGAGCACAAAAGAAGCCTTCATCATGAGTTTCCTAAATTATAGTTACAGATTTTCCAATGCATTTTTCACTTCGGCCAGCAGCCATAAAGGGGTCGACGTGGCGCCGCTAATTCCCACCCGGTTGCCCGGCGCAAACCATTCGGGCTGTATCTCCCCGGCGTTACTGATAAAATACGTGTCGGGGTTGCTGTCTTTGCAAACCCGGCACAGGAATTTCCCGTTCGAGGAGTTTAGCCCCGCCACGAATATTATTTTATCAAACCGGTGA
The DNA here is from genome assembly GCA_031288865.1 of Prevotellaceae bacterium. GTDB lineage: Bacteria > Bacteroidota > Bacteroidia > Bacteroidales > UBA932 > JAIRLC01. The sequence goes on along the minus strand of JAITQN010000082.1, from coordinate 4,181 downwards.
CAGAACTCCTGCAACGCCCGCTGGCGATGCGTCACCGAGCGGCAAATGGTGTTTTTCACCTTCACCTCCACGCCGGCCTGTTGCAGCGCATCCACAATATTCCGGAACTTGTCGATGGGCTGCGTAGTCTGACTGTACAGGGTGAGCTGCCTCGGAAGCGCTTTCAGGTCTAATTCCTCCAGTTCGTTAAACACCACCAGGTCGTTATTAATATAACCCGCGATGCCGGTCACTTCGGGGTGTGTGGCCTTTCCATACAGGAAGATGCGTTCGCCGCTGCGGTGGGAGCGGGCTACCTGCTTTTGCAGGTTCACCACAATCGGACAGGTGGCGTCGATAACGGTGTTTTCGTTTTCCTGCACGGCGTGGTAGCTTGCGGGCGGTTCGCCGTGCGCACGGAACAGGATGCGCTTATGCCGCAATTGCGACAGCTTTTCGCGTTGAATAGTTTGCAGTCCGAGTGCTTTCAGGCGTTTGTTTTCCTCTTCGTTATGCACGACTTCGCCCAAACAGTACAATTCGTCTTCGTGACGCAGCGCCTCCTCGGCCTTGTTGATGGCGTTAATCACGCCAAAACAAAAACCCGCCGACGGGTCTGTTTCCACATATAAGTTGAGTTTTTTCATTTAGGGGACAAAAGTAGGAAAATTTTCTTACCTTTGCGCAGTAATTTATTGAAAACTCCACCGCATAAACTCCACGACATTGACACTAAAAGATTGGAATAAAGACGAACTCCCCCGCGAAAGGCTAATGCTGAAAGGCCCCTCCGCCCTCAGCAACGCCGAGCTTATTGCTATTCTGTTGCACTCCGGCACGCGCAACCAAACGGTTGTTGACCTTGCACGGAACGTACTGGCGCTCGTCGACAACAACCTCGACGAGCTGGGGAGAATCGAGCTGAAGCAGTTGCAAAGCATCAAGGGCATAGGGCTTGCCAAGGGCCTCACCCTGCTTTCGGCGCTCGAACTGGGACGGAGAAGAACCGCCCCCCGCACGGAAGACCGCTTTTTGATTAACTCGAGCGCAGACGTCCAGCACATCATGGGGCCAATCCTGACAGACCTTCCCCATGAGGAATTTTGGGTGCTGGCGCTGAATCAGGCCAGCCGGGTGGTGGGCAAGAAGAAAATAGGCCTCGGCGGCCTGTCGGAAACCATGGCCGACCTCCGGGTGGCGTTTAAATTCGCCCTCGAGCACTCGTCCACCCGCCTGATTTTAGTCCACAACCACCCCTCCGGCGAAAAACATCCCAGTGAGGCCGACATGCGGCTCACCATGAAGATAAGAGATGCCGGCGACTTGTTAAACATACGGGTTGTCGACCATATTATCATTGCCGGAAAAAATCACTTTAGCTTCAAGGATGATGGCTTGTTATGAAAAATTCGTACATTTGTCCGGCAAATTCAAAGAGTATGGAACGCGGCATTTTATACATTTTACTGTTCGGCTTCGCAACGGCATGTGGAACCCCGCCGTCGCCAAAACCTGAAGGGTATCTGCGAATCGACCTGCCGGAGAAAAGCTACCGCCTCTTCGACAGCCTGAGATTCCCCTACCGTTTCGAATGTCCGGTCTACGCACGCGTTGCGCCCGACGTCGCCAGCCACAACCGCGAGCCCTACTGGCTCAACATCCACCTGCCGGAAAAGGCCACCATCCATTTCAGCTATAAAAGAATAAAAAACAACCTCCCCGAACTGCTCGACGATACCCACAACTTCGTATACCGTCACGTGATAAAAGCCAGCGCCATCACCGAGACCCCCATCCGCAACCGCGAAAAACAGGCCTACGGCATGCTTTACGAAATAAGCGGAGAAGCGGCATCGTCCGTGCAGTTCTATGTAACCGACAGCGTCCGTCATTTCGTACGCGGCGCGCTGTATTTCATGGACACGCCCAACTACGCCTACCTGTCACCCATGATTAGTTACTACACTTCGGACATCGAACACCTCATCGAAACATTTCAATGGAAATAATATGTCGGTTTTTAGCATAACACACCACAAGTGCGGCAGTGTGGTTGCCGTATGGAAAATAGAAGAAACGGAAGACGAGTTGCGCCGGCAATGCGCCGTGCCGCAAAGCGAACTGGAAGAGATGAGCTACATCTCAAATCCGCAGCGGCGGCTCGAGCGGCTTGCCGTACGGGTTTTGCTCAACAACGTGCTGGGCGAAAAAGTATACCTCGGCTATCACGACAACGGGCGTCCCTTTCTGCTGAACAACGTGGCCAACATCAGCATCACCCACACCCGGCAGTTTGCGGCCATCATTTACCATCCCACGTTCGACGTGGGCATCGACATGGAGTCGCTGTCCCGCAATTTCGACGCCGTAGAAACGCGTGCCCTGTCGGACGACGAACGCGACTACCTTTCCGGCAAGCATCGCCACGCGCAACTTTGTCTGATTTGGTGTGCCAAGGAAGCCCTCTGCAAGCGGCTCAGCGAGCCCGGCCTTGACTTCGCCGCACAAATCCACATCGAGAAGTTCACCCCAAAGAAAAAGGGCAAACTCGCCGCCACCTACACCGACAGCGACGGTGCGCAAACGGAGTTCACCCCGCACTACACCATCGTAGAAGACCACGCGATGGTGTGGGTAGCCATGTAGCGACGGTACACACTTTAATAGTATAATTTGACACCTTCAAGATTAATTTCAGGGGTATGCCGCCGTTTTACCTCACGTTTGAAAGCGACAGCCCTGATACCGTGACAGAGAAATCGCAAGGCTCATATACCTAAGGGGCGCTACCGGAAGGCTGTCGTCTATCCTCCGTCTCGGCCTCACAGGTGAGGTGGAGGTCATCCGGGAGTGATTGCCTCATTCGGAATGCCAAACGAATAGTGGATTGGCGTCCCGCACGCTGCGAGACACGAAACCAACCTTGGTTTGGTTCCCTGCACGCTGCGAGACACGAAACCAACCTTGGTTTGGTTCCCTGCACGCTGCGGCGACCCATCCGAGCATTCGGACGGCCTCCCCTGTTGCGACGAGGTTGCACCTCGTCGCCTATATTCCGGGCGAGGTTAAACCTCGCCCCGTCAGGGGGTGCGCGCAGCAGCCCCCGTTCGTTTTCCCCATGCCGCGGCCCTACCGTGCTGATTTAGTACGGGCGGATAGAGAAGCAGACAGCTTAAAACCTTTTTCTATACATATATATTATTAATCACACACGGTTTCATAGGTATAGTAGCATATAGCAACGCAATAGCGGCGACCGCAGCATTGTGAGCTGTAAGATGATCTTGTGCCACAGAGTGTTATATCAGGCATATCGCTGTCACAATAAACATATTCAGACCAGCGCTTTACTTTTTCAGTGCGGCAGCAGGGCGATGTGCATGTAGAATCTGTGGTCTGGGCGACGTCGGAAGAACTCACAACACCGCAATTGTAGCGGTCTGCGTATGCAGTGCGACACCCACTACATTTTCCATTGCTTACAATATATTCTTGAGCGCAATCCAGCACACCGGGAGCGCCAGTGCGGTCGGTGAATTGCGCAATCGTGCCGGATGGGGTAAAGCCGGCGGCGGTTGGCCCGTCTATTTCCACATAAGTAGTGGAACCGGCATACAAAACATAAAAGGGCGGCGTGCCGGTAAGTTTTAGTAGATTATAAGCCACTGCTTCTCCCCTCGGCGGATAGTCGATGGCATATACACACGCACCTGTAGGGACGCACGGCCGTTCGTCCGTACAAGTGGCAACCAGTTGGACTGTGGCTGAAAAAGCGCCGGAAGCATCGGCCACCACCCATGCGCCCCGGTCGTTGCCATCAACCATGTAGGCCCGGCTGCCTTCCGAAGCGGTAGCGCCCTTCAGCGGCAGGCGGGTCATCGTGCCGCTGTTGTTATAATCCACGAACACCCACGCGCTGTCGACTGAGGGTTTGTTCCAGCTCACGGTAAACGACACCGTCGTGGGCGTTCCGGGCGCTACCGAATAATCGGAAATAGTGATGCCGTTCTGTGCTGCCAGCACCACAGGGCAGCATAATAGTAGTAAAAACATTTTTTTCATAATACAATTTTTTTAATTAATTCAAAATTCATAACTCAAAATTCATAATTAAAAAGAAAAGGCCGCCGTACGCAAGTAGGTGATAAAAGAAGAAGAACTGATTCACAGCGACCTTTTACCAAAGAACAATACAATCCCGC
>JAITQN010000143.1 GCA_031288865.1 Prevotellaceae bacterium | reverse complement strand
GCCGGCTCGAACGACGAAAAATAGTAGGCATAATCTTTCCCAAATTCAGGGATGCAGGATTGCCGGGCTGCAATTACCGGTTTGCCGAAACGCATCGCTTCGATGATAGGCAAACCCATCCCTTCATTGGTTGATGGGAACAATAATGCTTCACAGTGGGCATATAGCCATGTCTTGTCGGCTTCGCTGATGATACCGGGCGTAATGATTCTGCTTTGCAATCCCTTTTTGCGAATCATTCCCAATATGGTTTTTCCGTAAGTGGTGTTATGCGTGCCGGCAATGATTAACCGCTTGCCGGGATATTCATTCATCAAATGAACGAGCGATTGATAATTTTTATTAGGCTTAAAAACGCCTATGGCCAGTAAGAAAGGCGTTGTGTCAATAAATGCAGGAGGCTCTGCTTTTACCTCTGTAGCGATATTCACACCATTGTAAATAACATCAATTGGTGACTTTACTGATAAAATAGTTTCAATCTCCTGTTTTGTGTAATTGGATATGGCCACGGTTTGCGCGGTTCTTCGCAAAAAGAAATTCAGTTTATTCTTTCTGTGTTGTATTTTTATTCGCGTTTTTTCCTGTATGAAATTCAGGTCATGTACAGTGAACACCAATGGTATGTGTTCATAAGGATAGTAATGAATGTCCTGATGAACCGCATGCCATAAATCGAATGATTTGGATAGCAGGCGGGGGAAAAGAAAATGTTTTATCGTTGAGGGTACGATATAGTTTATGTGCTCGCCGAAATATCCGGCGAAGCCATGTGGAACTAAAAAAGTAAATTGAAAATGCGGATGCCGGATTTTGGACAATTCCGCTCCGTATGCCAAACATACTTGCCCTAACCCTGTATTGATATATTTCAAACGAAGTAAATCGACAAGTATGTTCTTTTTTGCCATAAGCAGTTTTTCAATGCTATTTATTCATCGACACCAGGAACTCTTCGTTATTTTGTGTGTGTTTCATTCTGTCGCGGAGAAATTCCATGGCCTCCACCGCGTTCATGTCGGTGAGGTAGTTGCGCAGTATCCATATTTTGTTGAGCCTGTCCTTGTCTATCAGCAAATCTTCGCGACGGGTACTGCTCAGCGTGACGTCCACAGCGGGGAAGACCCGTTTGTTCGACAGTTTGCGGTCGAGCTGCAACTCCATATTACCCGTGCCCTTAAATTCTTCGAAAATCACCTCGTCCATCTTCGAGCCGGTTTCGGTGAGGGCCGTGGAAAGAATAGTGAGCGAGCCCCCGTGCTCGATGTTGCGCGCTGCGCCAAAGAAACGTTTGGGCTTGTGCAGCGCATTGGCGTCTACACCGCCGCTCAGCACCTTTCCCGACGCCGGCTGTACCGTGTTGAAAGCACGCGCCAGCCGTGTTATGGAATCCAATAGAATAACCACGTCGTGGCCGCACTCCACAAGGCGCTTGGCCTTTTCGAGGACAATGTTGGCTACTTTCACGTGGCGGTCGGCCGGTTCGTCGAACGTAGACGCAATCACCTCGGCGCGCACGCTGCGTGCCATGTCGGTTACTTCTTCGGGACGCTCGTCAATGAGCAGCACAATCATATATACTTCGGGGTGGTTGTCGGCAATGGCGTTCGCAATTTCTTTCAACAGCACCGTTTTACCGGTCTTAGGCTGCGCCACAATCAGTCCCCGCTGCCCTTTGCCGATAGGCGCAAACATGTCGACCACGCGGGTCGATAAATTGTTGTGCCCGTTGCCGGTGATATTGAATTTTTCGTCGGGGAACAGCGGCGTGAGGAAATCAAACGGCACACGGTCGCGGATGTACTCCGGACTGCGTCCGTTAATATGCTTTACGCGTACCAGCGGCACGTACTTCTCGCCTTCTTTCGGCGGACGGATGTCGCCCGTCACCATGTCGCCCGTTTTCAGGCCGAACAGCTTGATTTGCGACTGCGATACATAAATGTCGTCCGGCGAACTCAGGTAATTGTAGTCCGACGAGCGAAGGAAGCCAAAGCCGTCGGGCATGAGCTCCATCACGCCGGTGGCCTCGATGATGCCGTCGAATTCCGCCTTTTTGAGCACTATGGTGGTGGGTTGTTCCGGCATTTCGTTTTGTTGACTTTGCTGGTTTTGCTGACTCTGTTGGTTTTGCTGGTTTTGTTGATTTTGTTGGGGCCTTTCCACTTTTACCGGTGGCGTTTCTTCCCTCTTTTTGGGCTCCACGTTTTGTTTGGGTGGGGGAGGAGGGGGCGTTTCGGCGCCCGGCACGTTTCTTTTAACAGGTTCTTGCAGGGCCGGCCTTTCGGTTTTTCGCGGACGTCCTTGCCTTCTCCTTTCCGGGTTTGGGTTTGGGTTCGGGTTTGAGTTCTTTTCCTCGGGCTGTTTTTCCGCCGCCGCTTTTTCTAGGCGTTCGCGTCTTTTGCGTGTCGGCTTGTCCGGCCCTTCGCCTTTTTTCTCCGCAATGCCGTTGATGGCCTGCTCGTCGATGATGCGATAAATCAATGCTTCTTTTTCCAAAGAATTGATTTTTTTCAACTTCAAATTCTCCGCAATCGCACGGAGTTCTTCAATACTTTTTTTGTTAAGTTCTAATATGTCGTACATAAATTAATTATTTTCGAGTGGATAGCGCTTGCTATTACAAACTGGTTCAGAAATGTTTTTAAGATTAGAAATGTTTTTAGGGTCGCAAATTCGCTGCAAATATACAATAACATTTTTAATCTACAAATTTTTTTATTCCTTAATTTATATTAATTTTGCCCCGACACTTACTTTATTATTATGAACAGATTATTATCGGTTTCCATGTTATCTTCGAATTTCGGCAGGCTCGACGCCGAAGTGGAGATGGTGAACGAAAGCGTGGCTGACTGCTTTCACCTCGACATTATGGACGGCCTGTTTGTGCCCAATCTCTCGTATGGGCTCCCGGTGGTGAAGGCCATTGCGAAAAAGGCGGCGAAGCCTTTAGACGTCCATCTGATGATTCAACACCCCGACCGCTACCTCGAGGCGTTCAAGGAGGCGGGGGCTGCGTGGCTTACGGTGCATTATGAGGCCTGCACGCACCTTCACCGCACCCTGCGGGCTATCCGGGCGCTGGGCATGAAGGCGGGCGTGGCGCTCAATCCGCATACGCCGGTAACCATGCTGACGGACGTTGTGCACGACGCCGACCTTATATTAATAATGTCGGTTAACCCGGGCTTCGGCGGACAGGCTTTTATCTCGCACGCTTTCCGGAAAGTTGCGGCGATGAAAGAACTCGTCCTGCGCGAGAAAGCCGCCACGCTTATCGAGGTGGACGGGGGCGTGGACACACAGAATGCCGCAGCGCTCTGCGACGCCGGCGCCGATGTGCTGGTCGCCGGACAGGCTATATTCGGCTCGAACAACCCGGCGCCGGCCATCCGCCGGATAAAAGAATTAATCTCAAAATAAATCTATAATGAATACTACTGTAAAAATTGACCTGCGCGCTGCCGCTTCTTTCGTAGACGCCGCATCGTTAACCCTTTGGCATGAAAAGGCCGTGAACGCCCTTGTTGAACTGGAAAGCCGCAAAGGTGCGGGAAACGACTTCCTGGGATGGATTAACCTGCCCGACACCTGTACGGACGCCGTGCGGCATGAACTGAAAACCGCCGCCGGGAAGCTCTCGCAGGGGGTCGACCTCGTGGTGGTGATTGGTATCGGCGGGTCGTACCTTGGTGCTAAAGCCGTAGTCGAAGCCCTGTCGCACAGCTTTACGGCGCTCTTGCCGCAACGCAAGCACCCGCTGGTGCTCTTCGCGGGACAAAACATCAGCGAAGACTACCACGCCGAACTGCTCGAGGTGCTTAATACCCACTCCGCGGCCTGCATCGTGATTTCAAAGTCGGGCACTACCACCGAGCCGGCCATCGCTTTTCGTCTGATTAAGCAACACCTTGAAGAAAAGTACGGCAAGGCCGGCGCCAAAAACCGCATCGTGGCCATTACCGACAAGGCGCGCGGCGCACTGCGCACGCTGGCCGAACAGGAAGGCTATGCCACCTTTGTGATTCCCGATGATGTGGGCGGACGCTTCTCGGTGTTCACCCCCGTAGGCCTTCTGCCCATTGCCGTGGCCGGGTTCGACATCGACGCACTCATCGAGGGCGCCGCCGGCATGGCCGCGCATACCGCCGCAAAAACTCACGACAACCCCGCGGTGCAGTATGCGGCAGCGCGTAACGCCCTGTATGCGCAGGGACGGAAAATAGAAGTGCTGGTGAACTACACCCCCAAGCTCCACTACGTGACCGAATGGTGGAAACAGCTCTACGGCGAAAGCGAGGGCAAGGCGCACAAGGGGCTGTTCCCCGTTGGCGTCGATTTCACGTCCGACCTGCACTCCATGGGGCAATACCTGCAAGAGGGGGAGCGTCACCTGTTCGAGACCGTGGTGAGCGTGGCGCAGGAAAAACAGACGCTCGCTATTCCGCACGACGCGCAAAACCTCGACCAGCTGAATTTCTTAGCCGGAAAGCGCCTCTGCGAATGTAACAGGATGGCCGAACTGGGCACGCTGTTAGCCCACGTAGACGGCGGGGTGCCCAACCTCCGCCTTGAGATTCCCGCACTCGACGAATATCACCTCGGAGCGCTGCTCTACTTCTTCGAGAAGGCCTGCGGCGTGAGCGGCTATATGCTCGGCGTAAACCCCTTCGACCAGCCGGGCGTGGAGGCCTACAAGAAAAACATGTTCGCCCTGCTCAACAAGCCGGGCTTCGAGGCACAGGGCGAGGCGCTGCGCAAGCGCATCTGAATACATATATATATAAGGTATGCCTAATGTAGCATAACGGAGAGCTGTTTCATCTCCTCGCCGGCCGGTGCGCCCTCATACAGAATACGGTATGTGGCCTCGGCGATGGGTATCTCCACCCGGTGCTTGAGGTTGAGGTGGTGGATGCTTTTGCAAGCGTAGTAGCCTTCGGCAATCATATTCATTTCGGCCTGCGCCGAGGTCACGGAATAGCCTTTCCCGATCATGGCGCCGAACGTGCGGTTGCGGCTGAACTGCGAGTAGCACGTCACGAGCAAATCGCCCAGATACGACGACTGCGTGGTGTCGCGCGCGGCGCTGGGGTAGGTGTTGTTGAGAAAGCGCTTCATCTCGGCCTGGGCGTTGGTCACCAGCACCGCCAGAAAGTTGTCGCCATATCCTAAGGAATGGCAGATACCCGTGGCGATGGCGTAGATATTTTTCAGGATAGCCGCGTATTCCACACCGTAGATGTCGGTTCCCGTAAGGGTTCTGATATAGCTGCACGAGAAATTTTCGGCGAGGAGCGCCGCGTTCTCCTTCCGCTTGCACGAGAAAGTGAGGTAGGAGAGCCGTTCCAGCGCCACCTCTTCGGCGTGGCAGGGGCCGGTGATGGTGCCGATATTGTCGTAGGGCACATGATAGCGGCGGTTGAAATACTCGGCCACCGTCATGTTATCGTCGGGGATGATCCCCTTGATGGCGGTCACGATAAACTTGTTGTCGAACGACCCGGAGAACTTCTCCAGCTCGCCCTTCAGGAACGCCGAAGGGATGCAAAACACCAGCACGTCGGCCTTCGCGATGACTTCATTGATATTGTCCGACATGTCGAGCTTCGACGCGTCGAGCTGCGCCGAGCGCAGGTACTTCGGGTTGCGGTGGTACTTCTCGATATGCTTAATCATATCGGCGTCGCGCACAAACCAGTGCAGTCCCGGCTGGCCGGTAAGCAGTATTTTGGTGAGCGCCGTAGCCCAGCTGCCGTTGCCGAGCATGGCAAATCGCAGTGGTGTGTTCCTTACTGTTTTCGAGAGTAGCATGCGTATTTTTTTCGGCCGAAGGTACAACATTTTTTGGAGTTTTCGGGGGTTAATGAATACCTTTGCGGGAAATTTTACCGGTATGTCCCGTTTTTTTCGCGTGTTATGGTTTTCGGGCGGCTTGGCGGCGGTGGCGCTGGGCACGCTGGGGATGTTCTTGCCGCTGTTGCCCACCGTGCCGTTTTTGCTGTTGGCCGTGTGGTGCTTTGCCCGGAGTTCGCCGGCGTGGAGGCACAAAATCCTGCATCACCCCTTCATCGGGAAGCCCCTGCGCGAGTGGATGCAATATAAAGGCATCCGGAAGAGCGACAAAATCTTCTCCATAGCCTTCCTGTGGGTCAGCATTCTTGTGTCGGTGTTTCTGGTGGCCGTGCTGTGGCTGCGGCTACTGCTGCTGGCCGTGGCCGCAGCCGTAACCCTCCACCTGCTTTCGTTTAAAACGATAAAATGAGTTGCTGCACACTGCACTGTTTCTAAGCTAAATTCCCTATTGCATACAAAGGATAAACTCTAATTTTGTCATACGCTGAAAAGTTTTCGAGAGAGGTGCGAATGCCGTACTCCGCTTGTTTTTCAGTCAAAAATAAGTGCAGGCTTTGCATTTTTCCACTTTTGCCCGATTTAACTTCTATCGGTATGATCTTTTCATTTCTTTGTATTACATAATCCACTTCGGCTTGACTTTTTTCTTTTTCCCGTGTCCAAAAATAGAGATTTTCAGATATATATGGCGAAGAGTTTTTGATAAGCTCTAAACCAACAAACTGTTCGGCAATTGCGCCTTTATTAATCACGTCAATGTTATCAGAAAATAAAATATCAGATAATTGTAACCCTAATAGACTTTGAAAAATGCCTGTATCGAGCAAAATAATTTTCTGTTTTCTGACATTCACCGCTGCACCCAAAGGTATGCCGTGTGCCGAAGTATGAACGACTGGAATTACTAAACCTGCTTTTTCCAACAACTCGATGCTCTCTTTTACTTGACGATAACTCAATGGCTCAACTTTTGCATAGTTGAATTTTCCTCCTGTTTGGTGAACGACTGCTTCGAATGCCGGTTGTATGCGCAATTCAGACACTCTTGTTTTGTATTTTGAAAAATCCGATTTCAATGAATTTATCAAATCGTGGAGCGTTTTCTGACAAGTCAAAATATCGTTAGTTGCTATAAATTTCGATACAACGGCAGGCATTCCGCCAATGACTAAAAATCTCTTTAAATACGCTAAGCTTTTTTCATGGAAAACGGGAAAAAGCGGTTTTTCGGGCGACGATTTACAAACCTCATTCCATAACATTTCGTTGCCACAAGCCGACATAAATTCGGCAAACGAAAAAGGGTACATAAACATGGAACTGATGCGTCCCACGCCAAACGAAGGCAATTTTTCCAATGCAAATTCCAATAACGAGCCTGCGGCAATAACGTGCAATTCGGGATAGTCTTCATCAAAAAAACGCAATGCGGAAATCGCATTTGGACACGCTTGAATTTCGTCAAAGAACAGTAGCGTTTTATTCGGAATGATGGGCTTTTGGAATTGTACGGAAAGGTTTGCGCAAATTTCCTTTACGTTTAAATCGCCTTCAAAAAAACGATACACACTGCGGTCTTTCTCAAAATTTATTTCAAGAAAATTCTCGAATTTTTCCGCCAATTTGCGAACAGAAGACGATTTCCCAACCTGTCTTGCGCCTCGCAATAAAAGAGGTTTGCGATTCTTTTCTTCTTTCCAAAGAATTAATTCATTGTCGATAGTGCGATTATAATATATTTCTGCCATTTTTTCATATCGAGTTTTACCGTTTTTTGCAATAATTTCAGTGCAAATGTGCGCTTTTTTGCAGAATAAAACAAATTTTAGTGTAAATTGCTATATAGTTGTCTTTAACCGCCCGCAGGGCGCCCCATTGTCAATTGTCAATTGTTAATTATACATTGGTCACCCCCCCCCCCCCCCCAACGTTACGATAATCAGTTAATTACAGCGTTTTTCACCACGAAGGACGCGTTTTGCTCCACCGGTTGGGACGAGGTTGAACCTCGTCCCCGATATTCCGTGCGAGGTTCAACCTCGCACGAACGTG
>JAITQN010000102.1 GCA_031288865.1 Prevotellaceae bacterium | reverse complement strand
GCCACCTACAAAGCAAAGATTGTGCCCGAAGACCCCGGCATGTTTTTCATGGCCGCCCGGATTTATGCCCGCAACCCCAAGCTCCCCCACCGGCAGGATTTTGCACTGGTGAAATGGCTATAGGGGAGTTAAGAGTTAAGAGTTAAGAGTTATGAATTAAAGTCAGGAGTTGAAAATCTAAAATAATTATAAATATGTACACGCTGGGCTTTGACATAGGGAGTTCTTCTATCAAGGCGAGTTTGGTAAACATCCAAACAGGCGAGGTGGCAGCAAGTGCTTTCTTTCCCAAACAGGAAATGGCCATTAAATCGGAAAAGGCCGGATGGGCGGAACAAAATCCGGAAAGGTGGTGGGCAAACCTGAAACTGGCAACGCAGGCTGTTGTGGCGGAAGCTCACGCAAAACCAAACGACATCAAAGCCATCGGCCTGTCGTACCAAATGCACGGGCTGGTACTCACGGACAACGAACAACGCGTCATTCGCGATGCCATCATCTGGTGCGACAGTCGCGCAGTGCCGTACGGCGAAAAAGCTTTCAGGGAACTCGGCAGCGAGCGATGCTTGTCGAGTTTACTCAATTCGCCGGGAAATTTCACACTGGCCAAATTAGCGTGGGTGAAGGAGCATGAGCCTGAAAACTATGCGCGCACCCGCCATTATATGCTGCCGGGTGATTACATCGCCATGCGGCTGACCGGCGACGCCCGCACTACGCTATCAGGCTTATCGGAAGGAATAGGATGGGATTTCAGTACGCACTCCCCTGCCCGGTTCCTGTATGATTATTTTGGTTTAGACCTGCAACTGATTCCTGAACTTACGCCTACTTTCGGCTTGCAAGGCTGCATTACGGCAGCGGTGGCAAAAGAACTCGAACTGGCTACCGACACACCGGTCACTTACCGTGCCGGCGACCAGCCAAACAACGCCCTTTCGTTAAATGTGCTCCATCCGGGCGAAGTGGCTGCTACGGCGGGCACGTCGGGTGTGGTGTATGGCGTGAATGGCGACACGCGGTACGACCCCTTGTCGCGCGTCAATTCGTTTGCACACGTCAACCACACTAAAGAGCACACGCGCATCGGTGTGCTGCTGTGCATCAACGGTACCGCCATCCTCAACGCGTGGATGAAAAACAACGTGGCGCCCGACGGCGCCGGATACAACGAAATGAACGAACTGGCGGCGCAAGTTCCCATCGGTAGCGACGGTCTCGCGATTATCCCGTTCGGCAACGGCGCCGAACGCGTGCTGTGCAATCGCGAGCTGCACTGCTCTCTGCACGGCATCAATTTTATCCGCCATAACAAGGCGCACCTTATTCGCGCCGCCCAGGAAAGCATTGCGTTTTCGTTCAAATACGGCATGGACGTAATGAATCAAATGGGTATCGAAACTAAAACCATCCGCGCCGGACATGCAAATTTGTTTCTCAGCCCGGTGTTTCGTCAAACGTTGGCCAACATCACCGGCGCCACCATTGAACTTTACAACACCGACGGCGCGGCGGGCGCAGCACGGGGAGCAGCCATCGGCGCAGGATGCTACAAAAATGAAATGGAAGTCTTTGCCGCCCTGAAAAAAATAATCACCGTAATGCCCGAAGAGAAAAACCGCAATGCAAGCAATACGGCTTACGCACATTGGGCAGAACTATTGGATAAAGTATTATCATAAAATAAAAACCATAAAAACGAAGAAGCCATGAATACAAAAATCTATTTCCCGACTGTGGGAACCATCAAATTTGAAGGAAAAGACAGTAAAAATCCCCTGGCGTTCCGCTATTACGACGCCAACAAAGTGGTGTGCGGAAAAAAAATGAAAGACTGGCTCAAGTTCGCCATGGCATGGTGGCACACGCTCTGCGCCGAAGGCGGCGACCCGTTCGGGCCGGGCACGAAAATATTCCCATGGACACAAGGCGTCACGTCGGCATTGGATATAGCCAAACAGCGGGTGGACGCCGGTTTTGAGTTCATGCAAAAAATAGGTATCGAATATTACTGTTTCCACGATGTGGACTTGATTGACGAAGGGCGTTCCATTGAAGAATATGAAGCGAACCTGAAAGCCATTGTGGCGTATGCCAAGCAAAAGCAAGCCGAAACCGGCATCAAGTTGTTGTGGGGAACGGCAAATGTATTCAGTAACAAACGTTACATGAACGGCGCCGCTACCAATCCCGATTTTGATGTAGTGTCGCGCGCCGCCGTGCAAGTCAAAAATGCTATCGACGCCACCATTGAGTTGGGCGGACAATGTTACGTGTTTTGGGGCGGCCGCGAAGGTTATTTCTCGCTATTGAATACGCAAATGAAACGCGAAAAAGAACACTTAGCCACTTTCTTGGGAAAAGCCCGCGACTATGCCCGCGCCAAAGGGTTTACAGGCACATTCCTCATCGAACCGAAACCCATGGAGCCCACCAAACACCAGTATGACGTCGATACCGAAACCGTCATCGGCTTCTTGCGCGCCCACGGTTTAGATAAAGATTTCAAGGTAAACATTGAAGTAAATCACGCTACCCTCGCCGGCCATACCTTTGAGCACGAATTGCAGTGCGCTGCCGACGCCGGGCTGCTCGGTTCTATCGACGCCAACCGCGGCGACTACCAGAACGGATGGGACACCGACCAATTTCCGGTAAATGCTTACGAACTGACGCAAGCCATGCTCATCATCCTGCAAAACGGCGGATTAGTAGGCGGCACCAACTTCGACGCCAAAACCCGCCGCAGTTCCACCGACTTGGAAGATATTTTCATTGCCCACATTTCCGGCATGGACACTTTCGCGCATGCGCTGGAAGCCGCCGCTGCCATACTGGAACAGTCGCCCTACAAAAAAATGCTGTCCGGCCGCTATGCCTCTTTCGACAGTGGGAAAGGAAAAGAATTTGAAACCGGCAAACTGTCAATGGAAGACATTGTGGCGTATGCCAAAGCGAAAAATGCCGAACCTGCGCAAATCAGCGGCAAGCAAGAATTGTACGAAGCAATAGTGAACATGTACCTTTAATCTTAAATGCATAAAACCATGAGTAACCAAAACTACAATACCACGTATGTGATTGGAATAACACTGGTCGCCACTATCGGCGGCTTGCTCTTTGGGTATGACACCGCCGTCATATCCGGTGCGGAAAAATCATTGGAGGCTTATTTTTCGTCACTCTCACTAAGCACATTTGTGCACGGCGCGACGGTTTCAAGCGCGTTGATTGGTTGCATTATCGGCGGAGCGCTGTCGGGGCTCTTGTCTTCCCGCCTGGGACGCAAGAACTCGCTGCTACTGGCATCTGTTTTGTTTTTCGTATCGGCGTTAGGTTCTGCCTACCCCGAAGCACTGTTTTTCACCAAAGGCCAACCGACTATGGGGTTGCTGATTTCCTTTAACCTCTATCGCATCCTTGGCGGTATCGGCGTAGGCCTTGCCTCGGCCATCTGCCCCATGTACATTGGGGAAATCGCACCGGCGCAAATTCGCGGACGATTAGTCTCATTCAATCAGTTCGCCATTATTTTCGGCATGCTGGTGGTATATTTTGTGAATTGGGGCATCGCTAACGGACAAACCATCGCTTGGGTTAACGACATCGGATGGCGATACATGTTCGGCTCGGAAGCGATACCCGCCGCGCTGTTCGGCCTGCTAATCCTGAGCGTGCCGGAAACGCCGCGCTACCTCGCCCTTACCAATCGGTACGAGAAAGCGCTACACGTGCTGCAACGCATAAACAATTCTCCAACACAGGCGCAAACTATTTTGGACGAAATCAGAGCCACGCTGACAACGGCCACTGCCGCCGGCAGGGCTAAGCTGTTTTCCTACGGCAAAGTGGTCATCATCATCGGCATTCTGCTTTCCGTATTCCAGCAATTTGTGGGCATTAACGTGGCATTGTATTATGCCCCGCGCATTTTTGAAAGCATGGGCGCGGCCAAAGACGCTTCGCTGCTACAAACCATTGTCATGGGATTGGTGAATGTTATCTTCACCGTGCTCGCTATCGCAACGGTGGACAAATGGGGACGAAAACCGCTGCTCATTTCCGGCTCCATCGGCATGGCAGTGGGCATGTTTGCCATTGCTACGCTGGCATTTTTCAACGTGATTGGCATCAGCACGCTGGTGTTCATTATCATCTACACGGCTTCGTTCATGATGTCATGGGGCCCGATTTGCTGGGTGTTGATTGCCGAAATTTTTCCGAACAAAATACGCGGACAAGCGGTGGCTATTGCTGTAGCGGCGCAGTGGGCAGCGAACTACCTTATATCATCAACCTACCCGCCAATGATGGAATATAGCAGCGCGCTGACCTACGGTTTTTACGGAATAATGGCTGTACTTTCCGCCCTGTTTGTGTGGAAAATGGTGCCCGAAACAAAGGGAAAATCATTGGAAGAAATGGAAAAAGTGTGGCTTCGCTAAGCCAACTCCGGCTAATCCACGTTCAAGCCAATTCGTATCCGGTGATGCCTGTGCTTTCTGTTGTGATATCTGTGATATCTGTCCTTTCTGTCGTGAGGTATTTCTATCTGTAACTTTTTATCTTGCGGCACATAAATTTTTATTGATACGATTTCGCCATCCCATTTGTGTTCCTTGCTGTACACAAACGGCTCTATCAATAACAGCGAATCGCGCAACGTATATTGCAAAGGTGTCTCG
>JAITQN010000086.1 GCA_031288865.1 Prevotellaceae bacterium | reverse complement strand
TTCCCGGGAGCGGCGTTCACCACCACGCACACCCTCACCATTAACCTCGAGGGGCACAGCGGCAAAGCCCTCTACTTCGCCGTCCGCTGGGAGAACACCCGCGGGCAAAAAGGCCCCTGGTGCAGAATCCAGCACATCATCGTACCATAAAGGTGCCCGAACGAATAAAAAAGCCGTGAAATTAACAAATGTCAACCGCCGTTGGGACAGCTATCCCCCGCTCCTTACGTCGATTCCCGGGTATCAGTATGGGGATTGTATGAATGCCACGAACAGTTCTACGCCGGCAAGGGGTTATCTGTATGACTGGGCTGGTGCGATACAGAAAGCCGGTGCGTATTTCGGCAGTAGTTCGGATGTGGGATGTTCCGGTGTAGGTTCCGGCACCTCGGGTACGAACCCCGGCGCATGTCAAGGAATATGTCCTGAGGGCTGGCATATCCCCACAGGTGATTATAGTAATGGTGAGTATCAGGCATTGCATACTGCCATTGGTGGCTGTGTTACCACAAATGATGATTGTTGGGATGCGTCGTCGGCCTGGGAAGGTGTGTATGGGGGCTACTATAGTCCTAACGGTGCGCTCTACGATCAGGGTAGCTGCGCCTACTATGGGAGTAGTACGTAGGGCAGTAACAACAATGCGTACTACCTGCACTTCAGCAGTGGCCTCACGACCCCCGGTACGACCAACTTCAATAAGCACTACGGCTTTTTAGTGCGTTGCGTCAGGAATTATTAGAATGATACTATTGGGATTGTGTTAAAATGGGGCTGCCCGGTGTGCTGAACGCCGGGCAGCGTTGTTTTGTGGGGGGAAAGGCAATGAGGTTAATCTTTTTGATATTCTTCCTTATGCTATAACGGCTTAAAATCGACCATTCGGCTAAATCTGTCGCTAAAAGCAACGTGCAGAACTGTAAGGGCAGACCGGTGTGTCTGCCCGGGGCACCACCCCGGGTGTGCTTGTAAAGTGATTTTGTCGGTATCCGGGAAATGTTTACCTTTGTCGAAAATAAACTAAAATCATGGCAATACCCATCAGAAGTATCCCGGTCTTGGAAGGTTCTGCCGCACGCAGGTTCGAACGAGAAGCAAGAAAAGCGGAACAGGAACGCGAAACAATCGATTTTTCTAAACAGATAAACGATTGTAGAGCCATTATAAAAAAGGCAAGGGAAAGAGGATCTTTAAAATAATGACTTATGGGGTTCCTTAAACAGTTTTGCGTCATATCACCTCTAAACAAAAATGTTTTATTACAATGTCAATCCTTTAGTTGTGGCGATGCGGACTTAGACGATTTTTTCTGCAACGATACTGATAATTACGAACAACAATTGTTGGGGAAATCATATTGTTTTCGCTTGGACAAGCAACCTGAAATTATTGTCGGAGCCTTCACTCTGGCAAATTCAAGCATCGAGAGCCGGCACTTGCCCAATAGCAGGAAGAAAAAATTAACGGAAAACATCCCTCATGAAAAACACTTGTTTAGTTATCCGGCTGTTTTAATCGGCAGATTGGGAGTAAACAAAGCATTCACGAAGAAAGGCATTGGTTCCGAACTGTTAGATTACATAAAAGCGTTGGCAGTGTTCCCGGAAAATTGGTTCGGGTGCCGTTACCTCACCGTAGATGCTTATAATAGCGAACACACAATAAAGTATTACGCGTCTAATGATTTTCAACCTCTTTTTTCAACAGAAAAACAAGAGAAGGAACATATAGGATGTCCGGATGAAAAAGAACTAAAATCCCGGCTGATGTTTTTTGATTTGATCCGCCTGTTCAGAAATTGATTTCGACCCACAGCCCCCTCACTCCCCGTACAGCAGGTACTTTGCGCGTTGCGCCTTGAAGGCGGCGACGTCGGCGGCCCAGCTCGCCCGGATTTCCGCTTCGGTGGCGCCGCGCGCTATCAGCCGCCCGACACGCGCCGTGCCCCATAGCGTTGCAAAGTAAGGGAGGAAGAACTTGTCCTTCGATGGAAAGTAACGGTAGGCGTCTAACAGCCACTCCAGCCTGATGCGCCCCTCGCCGAGGAGCGGCGCCTGCGGGAAGCGGCGCAAGTCTACGCCGTAGCATGTCCTGCCCTTCAGGGGCGGATTGGCGGCGCCCGCCACCGCTTCCGGCGTAAACGAAAAGCGGTAAACGTCCTTGAAGTCCGGATGCCCGAACACCTGAAACGGAAACGCCGTGCCGCGCCCGAGACTCACGGCCGTGCCCTCGAAGAAACACAGCGACGCATACAAATACACCGCCTGCATGTTCGGCAGGTTGGGCGACGGTTTCACCGGAAGCGCATAGCGGCTGTGGTGGGTGTAGCCGGTGCAGGGTATCACCGTGAGGGTGCATTGCAGGCCGTTCGCCAGCCAGCGTTCGCCGTTAATCATGCCGGCCAGTTCGCCCAGCGTCATGCCGTGCACCACGGGAATGGGGTGCAGGCCCACAAACGAGCGGTGCTCCGGCTCTAAGATCGGGCCATCCACGTAGTGTCCGTTGGGGTTCGGGCGGTCGAGCACAACCACCGGGATGCCCTGTTCGGCGCAGGCCTCCATGACATAGTGCAGGGTCGAGAGGTAGGTGAAGAAGCGCAGCCCCACGTCCTGCATGTCGAACAGCATGCAGTCGATGCCCTGCAAGTGTCCGGGCGTGGGCTTGTGGTTCTTTCCGTAGAGCGACACAATGTCGAGGCCGGTGGCCTCGTCTTTCGAGGAAGAGAGCAAGTCGCCGGCGTCGGCTGTACCGCGAAAGCCGTGCTCCGGTGCGTAAATGCGCACCACGTTCACGCCGTTGCGCAGCAGCACGTCGACTAAGTGCACGCCGTCGACAAGCGACGTGTGGTTGGCCGTGACGCCTACCCGTTTCCCCTGCAACAGGGGCACATACTCGTGCGGTTGCGCCGCACCCAACGCTATCTGTGCGCAGGCCGCGAACGGCAGCAGCGACACGATGAGCAGCAGTGTTACTCTTTTCATTTGTTCTCCTTATTTTCGATTTGCGGTGCTGTGGCGGTTTCCTTCTGCTTCTTCTTTTTTCCAAACCAGCGGTTGAACAATTCCCGGAACGTATTAAAATCCTCCTGATACACGAAGCCCACGCCGCTCCGCTGCGAATTGTCGAACTGGTCGGAAAACTGGTCGGCCGAGTGGGTGAAGGCCTTTGCGCGGAAGCGTCCCTGCGGGTCGATTTTCAGTTCCAAGTCGAGGTCGAGGTTGCCGGTGAACGAATTTTCCGCCGTAGTCTTCTTTCCGTTGCCGAACGCGCCGTTAATGGCCACGCGGTTGTCGAACAACTGGGTAGACAGGGCTACGTCGAACAGGCTGTTCCCCTGTTCCGAGAAGTTGTACATGACGCCCACCTCGAGCGGGATGTTGAGCTGGGTAAACATGTTGCTAAGCTGGTTCGACAACAGCTCCGAGGTGCTTGCCGAAATGTTCACGCTGCTTATGCCCGATTGCTGGTCGGGCATAAAGCTGTTGAACGCCAAGAGCGACAGGAACTGCCGCGTCATCTTTTCTTCGGTGTTGAGCGCGCTCTGCACCTGCGCCCGGATGCTCGGGTCGAGGTTCTGCACTTCTACATTATACGACAGCGCAGGCGTGAACAGGTTGCCGGTGATATAAATCTTGCAGTCTACGTTGCGTCGCACGCGGCTCACCGACGAGGTGTCTTCCGTCAAGGTACTCAGCGAGGCCTTCGTTTTGTAGAGTCCCGTGATGTCGAGCGTTGTTTTGCTGATGTCGCCGTTGAACGCAATGCGGCTGCCCTGCTCCATGATGAACTTCTTGCTGATGATATTTTGCAGTGTAAAGAAATAGTCGCCCTGCTCGATAGAGTAGTCGCCGTAGAGGTCGAACCTGTCGGTTTCGGGATTGATGTTAAAGGTGATGTTTCCGCTTCCGCGACCGCGTATGATGTCGCCGGCCTTTTGGTCGAACACGATTTGCACTTCCGCGTTCGGCGTTGCCGCGAGGTTCAGGTTGAACGTCATCTTCCGACCCGGCTTCACCAGCGTGGTGTGGCGTGGCCGCCATTCGTTCGCCTCGTCCTTTTGCGGTTCCACAAACGTGAGCATGCTGTTCTCCTTTGTCTGGTAGCGGCTTTGGAGCGGGATGTAGACCACCGTATTGGCGCCGGTGGTGGCGGTAATATCGAATTTGGTTTGTTCGTCGTCGCCGGAGATTTGGATGAATCCGGTGGCGTAGGCCTTTCCGTAGAACGCGTCGTTGTCCTTCGCCGTGGTGTTCAGGCACAGCATATTTTCAGGCTGGATGCTGAGGTCGTATTTGATATTCTTGAAGTGCCGGTGTTGCAGTGTTCCGTTGAGTATGCCCTTTCCGCCTGTGGCGTCGCGCACCAGCGCATTGTGTATGCTGATGGCGTTGGGCGTGATTTCCACCGGAACAGTGAGCAGGTAGTGCGTTTTCAGGTAGTCGACGGTGAGGCTCACGCTGTCGAGCACCACATTGCGGCCATACAGCACCGGCGCATTCCGCGAGCCCCGCACCTGCAAGTTGCCCGAGAGGTATCCGTCGAGGTTGGTGAGCACCTTTTGGAGCAACGGCTCTATGTGCACCGCCTTGAAATGGTTTAGTGTCAAATCGACGTCCAGCAATTCGGTTCTCGGAATATAGGCGCCGGCGAGCCGCACCTGCTGCGTGTTGTTTTCGCTGATTCCGGCCTGCACCCGGAACAGCTTTTCCTTGTTGTCCCAGTAGCTTTGCCAGGCGAGGTCGCCCAAGGGGTGTTGGTTAAGCGCCAAGTTCTTTCCGTCGAAACGCGTAAAGAACAGGAGGGTGTCATACAGGCCGGTGAAGCGCGCCTCGCCCGACAGCGCACCCTTCAGGTAATAGCCCTTCGGCGCGGTGAAGGCATTGAAGTTCGACAGGTCGCAATTGTGGAAGCGGACCGACAGGCTGTCCTCCGGGCGGTGTGACACGGCACCGTCGACAATCACCCGCTGGCGCTGGTTGGAAATCTGGAACCGGTTAAATTGCAACACCTCGTTGTCGATCGTGACGGGCGACGACTTGATGTGCCACAGCGTGTCGTTGAGTATGATTTCCGATGGCAGGATGTGCAGGGCTACAAGCGGGTTCTTCCGCGGCGCCGGACGGCTCAGCAGTGTGTTGAAGTGCAGGGTGCCCTTGTTGGAGGGCTTGCTGTTGTTGTCGTAGGCGAGGGTGGTGTTGATGCGGTTGTCGTTGTAGCGGATTTGCCCGGAGATGTTGTTCACCGGTATGCCGAAGAACTCCGACGCGCCGACGCGCAGCGCCACGTCCATCCTTCCTTCGGAATTTTGCGCGTCGACGGCGATGTGGCGCATCCAGTCGTTGCCCAGGGCGAGCAGGGGACTGCCGAAGGTGGCGGTAAGCCGCCTGTCGGGCGTGAGGCGCACATACAGTTGCGTGTTCTCGGCCACGAACAGTTCGGGGTGCAGCAGATACACTACGCCGGCGGGCTTCTTGATTTGCAGCTTAAGTTCATAGTCGGGGTTGCGGCAACCCGGCGGCGCAACAGAGTCGGACAGGCTGGGCAGGTAGTGGCTGTAGCCGGCATACGAGAGGTCTTTCAGGAACTGGAAAAAGGAGTGGTTTCCGCGGAAGTCGGCATCGGCGAAGTTGGCGCGCAGCTGCGTGGTGTAGGTGCTGTCGCGGAACGACGACAGCAGCGAGAGCGTCCCGAGCTGGTGTACGCCCACCGGGTCGTGGTAAAAGATGTCGGTGATGCCGATTCTGCCCGTGCCGGCGTCGAAGCGGCCTGCATACTGGTAATTGGCGGCGACGTTGGCCTTGAGTTCCGAAATCGTATCGCGCGTGTTGAACTTTAGCCGGAACAGGTTGGCGTAATAGATGTGCGCCGTGTAGTTGTGCCGGAGCGCAAAGGTGCTGTCGCGGCCGTCGTCGAACGCCACGTAGCCGTCGAAGTCCATCGACAGGTTAGGGTCGTCGCACTTCACGCGTCCCTTGAAATCGCGGTTGCTGAGCACGCCGTCGAGCTTCACGTTGGTGTAGCGGTAGCGGTTGAAGGTCACCGCCGGGGCCGTGCCGTTCAGCGTGAAGCAGAAGTCCTCGCCCGAGGCAGGATTGAACACCAGCGTGGCGAACGCCCCGGCGCTCACCGGCCCGAGCAACTGCTGACGGAGCAGCTTTCCGAAATGAAAATCGTCTATGCGCGCTTCGCCCTCCACCACATAGCTACGGTCGGCGGCAGGGTGGAACAGCATGTCGAGCCATGCATCGCCCAGCGAGGTGTTCAGCGTGCCGCACGCCACAAAATCGTTGTAGAGGCCGGTGAGCGTCCCGCGGTAGCGGATGTCGCCGAACGTTTGCAGCATCTGGTCGGTGTTGTTGCGGTAGTCGTCCTTAATCAGGCAGCGCAGGATGTGCGCCAGATCGCCGGCGCTGGTGCGCAGGCTGTCGATGTCGAGGCTGATGCGGGTTTCATTGATGAAGGGCAGCCCGGTCATCTTAAACGACGTGGCGATTTGCGTAGCGCCGCCGGGCAAACCGATGCGCAGGCTATCGCTCCGCAGGTCTTCCACCGGGCCGCTCACGAGGCCGTCGAGCGACAGCGTGAGGCCGGTGACATGGAAGCCCGGCGCAAAGTAGTTTATCGTGTGAAACGAAAACCGGGTATCGCTGAAGTCGGCCGTCATCCTCACGTTCTCCACATACCGGTTAAAGTCGCGGAAGTGGTCGTAGGCCATGGCGTAGGACTTCATCCGCACGAGCGAGTGGGTGTCGTCAATCTTTACGTCGTCCAGCAGTATCTGCCGGCTGCTCACGTAGACGTTGCCGGCGGTGAGCGACCTTACGCAATAGCCGCTCTTCTCGCGAAACGACAGGTCGCGGAGGTGAAAAAACACCGTGTCGTTGCGCAGCATCACGTGACGGAGGTCGATGAAAATTTCGCTCAGGGCAAGGTCTTTGAAGTTAATCACGTTTGGCGGCACGGGGTTCCCCGGATTGCGCAGGTTGCGATGGGTGAAGCGGAAATTCGAAAGCGACAGGCTGTTTACGTTGAAGCTTCGCGGTGCGGCCTGTGCCGTGTCGGCGCCGGCAGACGTGCTGTCGCGGCTTTTCAGACCGGTGAGCACCTCCCGGATGTTGCTTCCGGTGCGCGTGGTGGCCACGTTGAACACGCCGTTGTGAAGGCTCACCGAACTCACGGTGAGGTTGGCCTTAAAGAGGTCGTAGCCCGAGAAGGCCACCGTGCCGTGCCCGGCATACAGGACGGTGTCGCCCTGTATGTCGCCTACAAAAATGCCGGTTACCACCAATTTGTTGAAGAAAGAGAAGTGCACCGCGTCGACCGAGATGGCGGCGTGGGGGAGCTGTGCCTGTAGTTTCGCCGTCACCCAATGCACGGCCAGCGTCTGCACGGATGGGATTTGCACGACAAAATACGCCACAAGCGGCATTCCGAGCGCCGCGAGGGAGAGTATAATCAGTCCCTTCTTCAGTTTTGTGAATAACGACAACATACTTAATTTGCCGCAAAGTTAAGATTTTTTTCGTATGTTTGCAGGGCTTTTGAAGAAAATGCAGACAAGGGGAATCACAATATTAGGCATCGAAACATCGTGCGACGATACGTCGGCGGCCGTAATTCGCAATGGCTTCCTGCTGTCGAACGTGCTGGCCAACCAAGACGTGCACCGCCGCTATGGCGGCGTGATTCCCGAGCTGGCCTCGCGGGCGCACCAGCAGCACATCATTCCGGTGGTGCACCGGGCGCTCGACGAGGCCGGCGTGCAGCCACAGTCGCTCGACGCCATTGCCTTCACGCGCGGCCCCGGCCTGCTGGGGTCGCTGCTGGTGGGCAACGCCTTCGCCAAGGGTCTGGCGCTGGCCACCGGCGCGGCGCTGGTGGAGGTAAATCATTTGCAGGGGCACGTGCTGTCGCACTTTATCAATGAACAATTAACAATGAACAATGAACAGTGTTCTGCTCCCCGTTTCCCGTTCCTGTGCCTGCTCGTGTCGGGCGGACACACGCAAATTATTGTGGTGCGCAGCCATTTCGACTTCGAGGTGATCGGCCATACGATTGACGACGCGGCCGGCGAGGCGTTCGACAAATGCGCCAAGGTGCTGGGACTGCCCTATCCGGGCGGGCCGGTAATCGACCGGCTGGCGGCGCAGGGCGACGCCGCCGCCTTCCGGTTCGCCAAGCCGCGCGCGGGCGGCCTCAACTACAGTTTCAGCGGACTGAAAACGTCGTTCCTCTATTTCGTGCGCGACCAGCTCGCCGCGAATCCCCGGTTTATCGACGAGCGCCGCGCCGACCTGTGCGCCGCGCTGCAACAAACCATCATCGACATCCTGCTGGAGAACATAGTGCGGGCGGTGGCGCAGACGGGCATCACGGAGGTGGCGGTGGCGGGCGGCGTGTCGGCCAACTCGGGGCTGCGCCGCCGCCTCGTCGACGAAAGCGCCCGCCGGGGCTGGACGGCCTACCTCCCCGCGCTGCGCTTCACCACCGACAACGCGGCCATGATTGCCATAGCGGGCTACCACAAGTTCCTGCACGGCCGCACAACAACCCTCGACGCGGCACCGTTCGCCTCAACCTGACCGGGAAACGGGGAACGGGAATAAATCCGTTTTCCATTCTCCGTTAACCGTTCGCCGTTATAGGAGTGGCCGCAGGCCGGGGGAGGAGAGGATAAAGAATGGATAAACGTGTTGGCGTGTGGCCACGCCAACACGATAAAAATAGATAAAGGTGGATTTACTCCCAAAGAATAAGTTGTAATTCCGGTATATTTTTAAACCCCTTGTCGAATGTCAATAGTGGTATGTCTAAATAAATAGCTGTGGCAGCAATAAGAGCGTCCGGCAATTTTATCGAAT
>JAITQN010000080.1 GCA_031288865.1 Prevotellaceae bacterium | reverse complement strand
TGGTATTTTGCATTGTATTCATGGTAGGGCACGGCGCTCATCCACGTGTCCCAGTCTAACGTTTCGGGGATGGCTTCTTTATCCGGCAGTTTATAAATATTGATGTCCCACTTGTGCCAGCGCCGGTCGTTGTTCATGTGCGCGCTGATTGCCGTTACATCTTTTATGATGCCCGCGTCTACCCATGTTTTGAATTGGAAATAATTGGCGCCGGAATGTCCCTGATTTCCTACTTGCGTAACCACTTCCGGATGTTTCCGCGCGGCGTCCATCATCAGCTCGGCTTCGAGAAACGTACGCGCCATGGGCTTTTCCACATACACGTGTTTTCCCAGTGATATCGCCAGCATGCTGATGGGAAAATGCGCATGGTCGGGCACGGCGATGCACACCGCCTCGATTTCGTTGCCCATTTTGTCGAACAGCTGCCTGAAATCCTTAAAGCGTTTGGCTTTGGGAAACCTCGCCAGCATCTTTTGGGTGTGGTCGGCGCCCAAGTCCACGTCGCACAGGGCGACTACATTGGCCAGTCCGGTTTTGTCGAACGCGTCTATAATCTGTTCTCCGCGATTGCCGATGCCGATACAGGCAAGATTTACCCTGCCGCCCGCACTTGCACGGCTACTGCTGTTGCCCGCATTGGCGCGAAGCCCTACGGCTAATCCGGCGGACGCAAGCGTGGCCGTTTTCAGGAAGTTTCGTCTCGTTGTCATAGTAATTTCTAATATTTTTCTACGCTCATTGTTAAAGGATCTGATTGGGGCAAATGTAAGAAGGATTTTTGAGATGACCAAAAAAGACACAGGGAAACAGTAAAGAAATATCAGAAAATAGATTTGTCGTTGCGTGCACATGGCCACCTTATTTCTCCTCCACCCTGAAGCGGCTGGTGAGGCTGGCGCCTTCGTCGTCAACCAGCGTAACGGCGTGCTGCCCGGCGGAAGGAACAACCGGCATGCTGTGAAAGTACTGCGTGGCGCCTAAATACTCCTCGTCGAGATGCCAGTAGATTATGGCGCTGCGACGGCGGTGCGTGGCCTGCAATTCGATTTTCCCGAGCTCCCCGCCCAGTTGCTTGGCCGGCACCACCGCCAGTCCGTGTTCGGGATAGATTAACGCCATGGGACGCTGCTGCGCCACGGTAGTGCAGCGCGGGTCGACAGGGGGCAGCGGCGCATACGCGTAGTGTTTGGTTCTGTAGTAGTACTCCTGCACCGGCGGCAACACAAACCACGGACGCGAAATAATGCGGTGCGCTTCTTCGCAGTCGGCGTTCACCCGGTACTTGCCATGCCGGTCGAGGTGCACCAGTATGTGATAGGGACAGGGCGGCGTGTCGAGGCCGCTGCGGGCTACCCACATCGAGTCGGCGTTTTCGCACAGCGCGGTGGCGCGATGCCCGCTTTCCCGGCACACCGCAATGCGAACCATCTCGTCGAAGGGCTGCGCATACCACTGCGTAGGCGGCAACAGGTTGAACAGGTCGAACAGCACCGGCGCGGCGCTGCCCACCCCCGTGAGCATCGGGCGACCCTCACCGCTGGCGTTCCCCACCCACACGCCTATCGTGTAGGCGGGCGTAACGCCCACCGCCCACGCATCGCGGTTGCCGTAGCTCGTGCCTGTTTTCCACGCCACCCGCCGCGAGGAGGGAAACGTTTTCCACTCCGCTTCTTCTTCCGGCCGCTGCACGTCCGACAGGGCGTCGAACACCAGCCAGCAGGCGGCGGCGCTAATCAGGCAGTCCTCGCCCACAGCCGGCGGCGGGGTGTGTTCCGGCGGCGTCAACAGCGGCTTCCGCCAGTCGGCGGCCGCATACTGCGAATTATATACGGAGAAGTGCTCCAGCGTACGCGACATGGACGCATACACCGCGCAAATATCCCACAGCGAGGCCTCCGCACCGCCCAGAATAAGCGACAGCCCGTAGTGTTCCGAAGGATATTTCAGCGAGGTAATGCCCATCTTTTTCAGCAGGTCGTAGAACCTGGCCAGCCCGAAATCCTGTAGCAGGCGCACCCAGGGCACGTTCAGCGACCGCTCCAGCGCTTCGTGTACGGGCACAGCGCCCTCAAAAGTTTTCCTGAAGTTCTGCGGCGCAAAGCCCGAAAGAAAAGTCGGCACATCGGGCACCAGCGTATTCGGAAGCAAGTCGCCTTCGTCTATCAAGCCCGCATACAGGAAGGGCTTCAGGATGCTCCCGGTGCTGCGCGGCGATGTAATCAAATCCACGTCTTCCCCGTATTCCCTGTGGTGGCGGCCGGTCACATTGCCAACGTAGGCCAGCACGCCGCCGCTCCGGTTGTCGATAATCACCGCCGCCGCGTTGTTCACGCTGTTGCCCCGCAGCTGTTCCGCATGGGTGTTCAGCACCTGCACGGCGTGCTGTTGCAGGAAATAATCGATGGTGGTGGCAGTGCGTTCGCCTTCCCGCGTTTTGGCCAAGCGCTCCACGAGGTGCGGCGCTATTGCCGGCAGCGCAAAAGGCTCGCCGGGCAACGGCTCTAACTGCGCCAGCCGGCTGTCTTCTTCGGATAGCAGCCTCAGGCGGCAGAGGTCGTCGAGCAGGGCGTTGCGCTTCTTCAGTAAAGCGTCGCGGTTTCGTCCCGGATGGATAAGCGCCGGCGCATTCGGCAGCACCGCCAGCATGGCCGCCTCCGCCCACGACAGGTGGCGCGGCGAACGTCCGAAGTAGCGCCATGCCGCCGCCTCTATGCCCACCACGTTGCCGCCAAAAGGCGCATGCGCCATGTAGAGCTCCAGTATTTCCCGCTTGCTGCAACGCCACTCCAGACGGGTAGCCAGCACGCATTCAATCATCTTTTCGCGTATCGTGCGGGGACGCCCTTTCCGCATCAGCCGGATCACCTGCATCGAAATGGTGCTGCCGCCTTCCACTATTTTCCCCTGCCGGAGATTATGCCGGAAAGCGCGGCCTGTTGCCAAAAAGTCGACGCCGCGATGATGCATAAAACGCTTGTCCTCGTAGGCCATCAGACAAATGGCGTATTTCAGCGATGTTATTTTCCGGGCGGGGAAGCGCCATTGTCCGTCGGCGGCTATTTTCGCGCCGAGCAAGCGTCCGCCGGCGCTTTCCACGAGGGTCGACGCGGGGTCGCGAAACAGTTTGGCGGGCAGCGCGAAGTAATACCCCGCGCCCAGCAGCGCGAACAACCCCAGTAACCGGTATCTTTGCCAATTTTTCACCACAATCAAACTTTCAGCAATGTCCTGCCTATTTGCCTGACCGTGTCTTTAATTTCGTTTTCACGAACAGGAGAAGGCTTTTTTGCTCCACTGATATAAGCCGCTAACAAACTTTGCTGTATTCCCATCCGGCGGGCAACTGCGGAAACGTTCAACTCGGGATGTGTCAGGAAAAGACGTGAAATGCCGGAAGGCTCAGGAGAGTCGTAAAGAAAACTCTCGAACGAAATATCTTCATCTACATCCGGCCAATGAATACCCGAATAGGATATGTTGTAGTTGCTGCGCTGTTCATCTGTCGCAGACTGCAAGCGATGATACCACAGCAGGGATTGCCACAATTCTTTTCCGTCTTCGGTAAGAATGAAAACCTTATTGTTATCAAACCACAACTGTTTTATTTTCATTTCGGGCTCCATGCGCTCTGTTATTTTTTATCGTTAAATGCCTT
>JAITQN010000070.1 GCA_031288865.1 Prevotellaceae bacterium | reverse complement strand
GACCCGATGTTGAAAAGAATAATCATATTGTGGTGCGCGTGGTGTGGCGTGGCGTGCGCGTGTGCACCCGCCCGCGCCCAAACCCCGCCTCCGGCGCTGGACATGGTGACCATAGAAGGCGTGGTGACCGACGCCGCCGATAACCTCCCGCTGCCGGGCGTGTATGTGTCGGTGGGCAAGAGCCTCCACGGCACCATGACCGACGAGCATGGGCGCTATATCCTGCGTATCCCCAAGGACGCCGTGCCCGGCACGCGCATCAAGTTCGCGCAGCTGGGGCTGAAAACCGTGGAGGTGGAATACGGCCACCGCACACGCATCGACGTGGCGATGGCGGAAGACACCAAAGTGCTGCAGGAGATTGTTGTCACCGGCGTGTACAACATGCCCCGCCGCGACGTGGTGGGCTCCTACACGGCGCTCAAAGCCGACGATATCCTGATTCCGGCGCTGAACTCTATCGACGAGATGCTGGCCGGGCAGGTGGCCGGCATGATGGTGAAAACGCCTATGCGCGCCGGCGCGGCGCCGAAAATCTCCATACGCGGCCAGTCGACCCTGCTGGGCACTACCGAGCCGCTGTGGGTGGTTGACGGCGTGGTGCAGCCCGATATCCAGCAGGTGTCGGGCGTGTGGGACAACTGGAACAGCAGCAACGACACCGAGCTCAACAACATCATCGGCAGCCAGATTTCGTGGCTCAACCCCGCCGACATCGAGTCGGTCACCGTCCTC
The DNA here is from genome assembly GCA_031288865.1 of Prevotellaceae bacterium. GTDB lineage: Bacteria > Bacteroidota > Bacteroidia > Bacteroidales > UBA932 > JAIRLC01. Next base: position 8,776 of record JAITQN010000070.1, on the reverse strand, counting down.
AAGGATGCGTCGACCACGGCGGTGTATGGCTCGCGGGCGTCGAACGGCGTGATTGTCATCACCACCAAAAAGGGCTCGGTCGACCGGCTGTCGATCAACGCCTCCTACAACCTCACCATCGGCGAACAGCTCCACTACGGCCTGTATAACCTGATGAACTCGCAGGAGCGCATCGGGTTCAGCAAGGAGGCCTTCGACTCGGGCGTGTATTACCGCTATGTGCCGATCAGCCAGCCCTACACCTACGAGGGCATGTACAACCAGTACCTCTCCGGCAAGATGACGGAGGCCGCCTTCATCCGTCAATACAACTACCTCGAAACCGTTAACACCGACTGGCTGCAATTGGTGACCCGCCCGAGCGTGAACCAGACGTACCACGTGAGCGCCTCGGGCGGCACCAACCGGTTCACCTACGCCGCGTCGGTGTCATACAATAAGCACCTCGCCACCGAAACCGGCAACGGCATGGACCGCTACACCGGCCGCGTGGGCATCGGCGTGGAGCTGTCGCCCACGGTGCGTATCGACGCCAGCCTGTCGAGCAGCCTGAGCCAAACCACCGGCTTCTCGGGCGCGGGCATCGACCCTATCGGGTATGCCACCCGGACGAGCCGCGCCATACCGGCCTACAACCAAGACGGGTCGGCGGCGTTCTACCGGGTGCGCGAAACCTATAAATACAACACCAACACGGAAGAGGAGGGGCTCCCCTATAATATTCTGGACGACATCGCCAACACCGCGTCGTATGTGGAGAACCCGGTGACGCACGCAACGCTCGACTTCAAGTGGCACATTACGCCCGATATCACCTATCAGGTGGTGGGCGGCTACAGCGCCAACAACCGCACGTCGGAGTCGTGGATGGGCGAGAACTCTTTTTATGTGATAAGCCGGTATCGCGGCTACCGCCTGGGCTCGCCCGAAGCCGCCGACCCGCAATACAAAAACGCGGCCGTGCTCAAAAACGGCGGCGTGCTTATTACCGACAACACCTACTCGCGACACTACAGCGTGCGCAACCAGCTGAACTATTCGCACACGTTTGCCCAACTGCACCGCGTGAACCTGATGACGATGTGGGAAATCACGTCGAATTACCGCAATTCCAAATACAACACGGTGTTCGGCTACGACCGGTCGCGGGGCGAACGCATCGACGAGCCCACCCTGCCGGGTGATCTGGTGCCGATAGGCTCTGCCTCTGCACCTACCGGTTATGAGGATACCTATAACAAATTCGTGAAGGGCTACTGGCGTTCTACCAATTTCACCGACAACAAAGCGTCGCTGGCCTTCATAGGCGCCTACTCGTTCAACAACAGGTATGTGCTCAACGCCAATTTCCGCAACGACTGGTCGAACACCTTCGGGCAGAATGCCAACAGGCGCTTCAATCCGGCGTTCTCGCTCGGCGTGTCGTGGAAGCTCGCCGAGGAGCCGTTCATGGACTGGGCCGGCGGGTGGCTCGGCACCGCCAGCCTGCGCCTCACCTACGGCACGCAGGGCAACGTGTCGAACACCCAAACCACGGAAATGATTCTGAAGTATGAGCCCGTACACGCCCTGCTGGAAGAGCCGTACTCTTCCATCTCGCGCCTTGCCAACCCCTACATGTCGTGGGAGCGCACCGAGAACTGGAACGGCGGCCTCGACCTCGGGCTGTTCAACGGCCGCGTGACCCTCGTGGTCGACGGCTACATGCGGTTGTCGAACGTAGGCCGTACCTTCGCCGACACGCCGGAGAACGGCGGCTTCCAGAGCACGCTCACCGGCACGTTTATACGAAACTCCGGGATTGAAACAGCCCTCAACATTATCGCCTTGCAGACGCCGGTGTGGAAGCTGTCGGTGGGCGTCAACATATCCAGAAACCGGAACGTGATTGTGCGGGAAGAACAAACCGACGCCACGTCGTACAACACCATGACGTATCTTAACGGCTCGACCGAGAAAATGATAGCGCCGGGCTATCCGCTGGGCTCGTTCTGGGCCTACTCCTACGCCGGCCCCGACGCCAATTACGGCATCCCGACGTTCAACAAGCTGGACGCGACAAGCGTTACCGCCCCCACAGACTATCTTACGTATGCCGGCACGCGCATCTCCGATCTGGCCGGCGGCCTCAACTTCCGCGTGGGCTACAGGAATGTGTCGGTGTCCATGATGTGCGTGGCCACGCTGGGCGGCAAGGCGTTCCTGCCCAATCCTTACAGCGCATTCGTCAACGGCCTGATGCCCGACCCCATCAACAACCTCAGCAAAGAGCTGCTGGGGCGCTGGCGGCAGCCGGGCGACCCCTCTGATTTCCCCGGCCTGTATATCGTTCCCGATAAGACGCAGTACCCGATATGGCTGAAAGACCCCTCGGGCGGGACGTCCCAAGACCGCTACACGATGTGGGGCTACTCCGATGCGCGGGTGGCGTCGCTCTCGAACTTCCGTTGCCGCAGCATACAGGTCACATGGCTGCTGAACGCCGGATACCTGAAGCGAATACACGTGCGCAACGTCAATATTACGGCGGCCGTCAACAATGTGTTCCTGCTTGCAGCGCCCGAATGGAACGGTATGGACCCCGAACTCGGCGGCGACCGGAAAACACCGCGCTCCTACACGCTGGGCCTAAGCTTTGGATTTTAAACAAAAAGGAAGAACAACATGAAAAGGATAAATAGCTTCATCGCACCGCTGGTTTTGCTGCCTCTGCTCCTGGCCTCGTGCAGGGATTTCCTGGAGCCGCGCTCGCAGAGCGAATTCAGCCCGGAAACAGCCGACCAGCTAAACGAACTGATTGTATCGGCCATCCCCGACCCCTCCGCGAATATCGACCTCACCTGCGGGTTTCTCGACATTGTGTCGGACGACGTGGAAACGCTCACCAAGTATATCGACCCGCGCCTCCCGACCGATGTGTGGTATAGCCAGCCCTACGTGGCGGCCATACACGCCCTGTACACCTGGCGCTCCGACTACGACGTGTATATGCGGACAAATGCACATTTCGTCACCGGGTTTTACGCCGCAGTGTATAAAAAATTAGTCTACGTCAACGCCCCGCTCGACTATATAGATAAGGTAAGCGGCGACGCGGCCACGAAGAACTACGTACGGGCGCAGGCCTACACCCTGCGGGCGTTCTACTATCTTCACTTAGTCAATGTGTACGGCGTGCCCTACACGTCGAACCCCGACGGCCCCGGCGTGCCGCTCCGCACTACCGCCGCCAAGGAGAACCGCCAAATGACGCGCAACACGGTGGGCGAGGTCTACAGCCTCATCATCGACGATTTGCGCAATGCGGTGGCGCTGTTTGAGGGCCTGGAGGCGTCGCAGCAATACCGGCAGTTCAGGCCTACACTGCCCATGGCGCTGCTGCTCCTGTCGAGGGCCTACCTCTATATGGGCAACTGGGAGAACGCCGCGCACTACTCCCAAAGGCTTATCGACGACTGGAAGCACCGATTCCATATTCAAGACCTGAACGAACTCATTGAGAAAGGCTACAGCAATGTGGCGCTAAACGCCGCCACGTCGCCGGATGCGGATGTAAAGCGCACGCAAAAATTCTGGCCTGAGTTCCTGACCTACGCCAACCCCGATGTGATATGGCTTTACAACACGGCGGAAGATATCGCACAGTTAACGGCGCATGAAATGTCGCAAAACAGCGACCGTTTGAAAAACAATAATACTTTTGCCACATTGACCCACGCCTCGCCCGGTTTGGTAAACAGCTACGATGCGCAGGATTTGCGCCTGCGCACCTGTTTCGTGCGCGATTTGTACAGCGAGCCCGATTACAGCGCCGCCGCCGCCACACTGACTGCGGGCAAATACCGCGCCTACGGCAAGCTGCAAATTTCGGACGACGGCACAGGCGTTCCTTCTTCCACAGGCAATCATTTTTTGCCTGTGCGCGATAGCCGCACCTACGGGCAGGCGTTGCGCTTCACGGAGGCCTACCTCATCCTCGCCGAGGCGGAGGCGCAGCTCAGCCATGCGGATAAAGCCATGGACGCACTCAGGGAAATCTGGAAAAACCGCTTCGCGAGCGGAAACGCCCCCGCGGGCTACACCTCCGGCGGTGATGCCGTAGCGCTGGTGCACAAGGAACGCCGGCGCGAGCTCTGCTTCGAGGCCTTGCGCTGGTTCGACCTGCGCCGGCAGGGCATGCCGCCGGTAGAGCACGTTTGGTACGAAACGTCGGGCTACGGCGACCCCCAGACATTTACGCTGAAACAAAACGACCCGGGCTACACGTTCCCGATGCCGGAAAGCATCCTGCTCTCCAATCCCGACCTCACGCAGGTGGAACTAAGAACTAAGAGTTAAGAACTAAAACAGACACTGATGAAAAGGTATTTTGTGTTTTTAATAAGTATATGGGCGTTGCAGGCTTGCTACAAAGAGGAAGCGCTTACGCCGACGGCGCTGGAATCGGCTACTTCAAAGTTCGATTTTCCGCAGGGCGCGTCGCCCACAGATGGCGTCATAGAAGAAATTTACGAAAGATACGGCGTAAAGCTCATCTACAAGGCGTTTACGCAAAGCGATGTAGACCGCGGGTGGAAATCGCCCGAGGGCGAGAGCTTTATCAGCACCCGGTGCGAGTGGAAGTATTTGGACGAAGGCACGCAATTGGAGAAGGCGGTCGGCATCCTGAATGAAAAAGTGTTCGACCTGCTGCCCGACACCGTGGTTAAAGCGGCGCTGCGCGCCTGTCCTTATCTGTATGTGGTCGATAATATTCGCTACGCCGAAGGCAGCAAGGAGCAAATGCCTGTTTACCCCGTAAAAGGCCTCGACAGTTGGATGGTGAACGTAGCCCTCGGCAACCAGCAGCCCGATAACTATTCGATGCGCGTGTTCTATCCGGCGCAAATAATGTGCGAAATGTTTGTGTACGCCTATGTTGGCGGCGCCGTCACCCTGCCTCCCGAATTTTTTGAGGGTCTTAACACGGATGTATTAACGCTCAAATCATACACGGCGGCTACCAAGGCAGGCCCCGGGACGCCTGACTATGAAAATTACTGGGCGCGCAGGGGGTTTCCGCCGGCGGTATTGCCAACGGGCAGAATTTTTACCGGCCTGTCGCAAAGCAGTTGCTCTATTAGACCCACCGTAATATTTCCATTGACGGAAGCCACGCGCGAGGTGTCGCAGTTTTTCCTCTTCCTGTGCCTTGATTACAACTTTAGCCGGTCAACCTATTTTGAACAGTCTAACGGGATTTTTTATGATTGCCCCAAGCTTAAAACCCGCCTCGAGCTGTTCATTAACCGCATGAAAGAGTACGGTATCGACTTCGAGGCTATCCGTACAAAGCTTTATGAAGGTTCAACGATGGACAAAAGCCCGACCCGGTATGCCTCGACAGAAGACTCCCAAAACCCGACCTTTATCTATGCCGATTATTAATATACCTATTATTAATGTACCCATAAAATAAACATGTTTATGAAGAAAGTAATTTTTATTGTTTCCCTGTGTCTCCTTTATATTATAGGTAACGCCCTGCCGCCGCTTAAAACGCAGGAAGCTGCAAAAACCGTAACGGTGGCGCTGATTGGTTATGGGATGGACGTCAAGCAGGAAGACCTGGCCGGTGCAATATGGACAAACCCCAAAGAGGAGCCCAACGGTAAAGACGACGACCACAACGGCTATATCGACGACCTCCACGGCTGGAATTTCCTGGGAACGCCCGACGGGAAGTCGCTCAACAGGCTTTCGCGGGTGGGCGACCGTGAATTTTTCCGCCTGAAAGATAAGTATGCCCACTGTGTTTTTGTGAATAACAAATGCTATACCCTGGATACCTTGACGCAACAGGTGGTGGAAACAGCGCTGCCGGCCAACCGCGCGGAGTTTGATTATTTCCGGAACGAGGTATTGCCGGAAGCGCCGATAGGAGGGAGCTACATGGGCGTACTGTTCGCCAAAATGGTGGTTGCCTTTGTGCATGACGCCGACCGGACGCTGCGGCAAAAATACCCCGGAAAGGCGCTGACCAAACGGGATTTTGAAACGGTTTACGACGGCCATTCGCCCGATACGCTAATCAACTTTTTCGCCGGCTCTGTGCAGCTCCTGTTCATGAGCGCCGGCAGCGAAAACTGGGACGCCATGTTGCAGTTTGCCGATACGGGATATGTGCGGCATCAGGAACGGGGCTACGAACGGCAGTTGCGCAGCACTTTCCTGGGCGAGCGGAAGTATATCGGCGACAATCCTTACGACATCAACGATAAAAGCTATGGCAATAACAACTTGGCGTCGGCCAATGCCGGGCAGGGCGTCATGCTGGCGGGCATCATCGCCGGCCGGTACAACAACTACACGGGCAGGGACAGCATGGCCGGAAATGTGAAGATCATGACCCTGCGCATCAATGCGGATTTCTACGGCGAGCCCTACATGAAAGATATGGCCAACGCCATACGCTATGCGGTAGACCATGGCGCCGGCATTATACAGTTGGGCAAAACCAACGCCATCTACCCCCAGCCCTGGTCGAAGTGGGTAGACGAAGCGCTGCGTTATGCGGAAGAAAAGGGTGTGCTGGTTGTCATCCCCATGATGGACTTGTCGTATAACTTGGACGACAAGCCGTTTTATCCCGGGAAATATGTGGATGGCGGCGTATTGTCGAACGTCATCACCGTGGCCGCTTCCGACGCCGGCGGCAACCCCTACAGTACGGTTAATTTCAGCAATAAGGAATTAGACCTTTTCGCCCCGGGGGTAGGGGAGTACGCTCTCAATTCGGGGTCGGAATTTGCGGCGTCCGTGCTTACCGGCGTCGCGGCGCTTATCAAGGGTCATTACCCGGAAATAACGCCCGCCGCAATGCGCAAGCTCCTTATGGAAACGGTCACGCCGCGCGACGAGGCGGAGGTGGAGAAATCGTTTGTCATGTATCACAACGGCGTAAAGGGTCGCCGGGTCAGGGACGTCTTTATGTTCAAAGACCTGTGCGTGTCGGGCGGCATACTTAATGCGGAAAAGGCGCTGGCGGAAGCCGGAAAACGCTATGGCGGCCACGCCGTGCGTGAACAAATTCAACGAAAAACCGATACTATCCCGTTTGAAATACTACAGGGTAAATTTATCATAGAAGCCACCATCAACGGCAAGCTCGCACGGCTGATTATGGACACCGGCGGCATCACTACGCTGACTTCCGATACGGTAAACCATTATGGCGCTACGGTGTCGAACATCGGCACGTTTGCAGACGTAAACAAAGCACGGCTGAATTTCGGCACGGGCACGGTAGAGCACTTGCATATCGGAGATTTGCTGGTTTGGAAATCTGCCAACGTGACGGTAGTGCCCGGCAACGGGTTCTTCCGCACCCTTGGCGTGGCCGGAACGGTGGGCGGAGATATATTCCAGCCCGTATGCCTGACCATCGACAAGCGCAACAAACAGTTTATCATTACCTATCCTTATCGTCCGAAAGGCATATCCCGCTCCGACGGTACGCCTATGGAACTGGGGGAATATATACAGCCTAAAGTCCCCATGACGATTGGCGGCAAGAGCATTAATGTGCTGTTCGACACCGGCATGCCCGACTTCCTTGCGCTCGGACAGCAGGACTATGCAGGCCTAAAATCGTCGACGGAAGTTCAACAAACGGGCTACGGCTTTATGCACGTGGGAATAGGCGGGATTAAAAGCGCCCGTCCCGACACCCTCTACAAAGTCAACGTGCCGGTGATGACCGCGCCCGGCGGCAAGGCCTTCCGCAATGTGAATACGATGATTACACCGAACGAGCAAACCCTTGTGGGGCAAGTGCTGCTCGACTACGGCAGGGTGATGCTCGACTATCCGCGCGGACTTTTCTATTTCTTCCCCTATGACGACGAGCCGGTTGATATGACCGCCTTGAACAGGCTCTGGAACGTCAGAATCCTGCCCATCGACGGACATTTTGAAGTTACGGCCGCTATTGGCGACTGCGACTTCCGCACCGGCGAACGCGTGTGGAACATCAACGGCACTGACCTCACCGCTGCGGAACAAAGCGAATTGGTCATTGACAGGATATTCGCCTCTATTTCCAAAGACACCGCCTGGATGCTGGTCGGCAACGACAGGAAGAAGTCGCGCAAGGTGACCATCCGGAAGATATAATTGAATTATTTATTTTGAATTATTCAATTTGAATAATTCAAAATAAATAATTACTTTTGTCGAAAACATAGGACAAATGAATCCGTTTCTTACACAGGGATATACCGCCGCTGAGTATTTTTGTGACAGGGTCAAGGAGACCGATAATGTTATTCGACAGCTCACCAACGGCAGTAATATGGCGATGCTTTCACCGCGCCGCATGGGGAAAACAGGCCTGATAAAACATTGCTTTGCGCAGTCTGTGATGAAAGAGAATTACTATACATTTTATGTGGATATTTATGCTACAAACTCTTTGCGAGAACTGGTGTTTAAATTGGGAAAAGGAATTTTCGAAGCGTTAAAGCCAAGAGGTAGGAAAATCATTGACAGTTTTTTTACACTTATTACTTCCCTGCGCCCTGCGTTTAAACTTGATTCCGTAACAGGAGAGCCGACTTTCGATATCGGGACCGGAGGTATTGAAAAACCCTCGTTCACCAAACAATATTTACCAGGTAGATCGCTTCTTTGCGCTATGGTTGCAAAAAGAATATGGCACAGGGTATAACTTTTAACCGTTTTTCTTGACCACGGCTATTTTATTCCCTCTAATCCCAATTCCTTAGCGGAGACTTCA
>JAITQN010000064.1 GCA_031288865.1 Prevotellaceae bacterium | reverse complement strand
ATGTAAGAACGTAGACTCAACGACAGCCCGGAAAAAAGGGTCGCTGCAGTGTAATAAGCGAGAAACAAAGTAAGAAGAAGAACTAACCGACAGCAACGACCCTTATATCAATGAACAATACAATCCCACATCGCAAAAACATTTTGCGAAGCCCACAGGAAGTGATTAGGGGATTAAGAAATTAGGGGATTAAGAAAAAGCAACTACAACTCATAACTCTTAGTTCTTAACTCTTAACTCTTAACTAAAATAAGTAGCGCGAGCCTGTAGAAATTTATTTCAGAAAAGAGGTCTGACAAACCTGTTATATGCAAATAAATTAGGCCCACACCTGACTTTTTAACAACATGTGATATAGGATTGAAAAAGTAACGTGTGGGCGCCAACTTTATTCCTCTGCATATAATGTATAGAATTTTGTCAGTTTCTTTTCCGAGAGTACCAAAAGCGAGCGCCAACAAGTATAATAAAGAACATTTACTTACTTTACGGCGCAAATGTAAGCACAATTTTTGGAAATGCAAATATATTTGTGTTAAATTGTGTTATAATTTTTTCTTTGTTACTTTTCGAGATAATGCAAATAATCATTAATCACTAACCATTAATCATTTTTATCCATCTTTATCGTGTTGGCGCGTCTTTCCATTGTCAATTGTTAATTGTTAATTGTCAATTGTTCATTGTTCATTGTTCATTGGATATGTCCACCCCCGCCGTTCCGGCACCCCCGCTAGCGGGGGACAGCCCGCCCTGAATCAGGGATGTTCCTCAGCGGTTTTGCAACTGAAAAACGGTTGCTATTAAAAATAAAATTGTATCTTTGTCGAAAAGTGAAACATGTCAAAGAATGATAAACTGATAGGCCGGTTGTTTTCATGCCCGAAAGATTTTACTTATAACGAACTGAAAACACTACTGATGTCATTCGGATATAACGAACTTCAAGGGTCTGGGTCAAGGGTCTGTTTTTCAAATGGGAGTCACAAAATCAAACTCCACAAGCCACATCCGGGAAACATTTTGAAACGCTATCAGTTGGATTTAATTATTGATGAATTAAAAGAAAAAGGCATAATAAAAAAATGAATAACGTATTAACTTATAAAGGATTTATTGGATCGGTTCAATTCTCTGCCGACGATAGTGTTTTCTTCGGAAAAGTAGAGGGAATAAATGATCTTGTTACTTTTGAAGGCAAAACGGTACTGGAACTCCAAGCGGCGTTCCAGTATGTCGTTGACGAGCATATTAAAGATTGTGAACTTGAAAATGTCTTGCCGGAAAAAAGCTATAAAGGGAGCTTCAATGTGCGCCTCACGCCAGACTTGCACCGCCGGGTAGCCGTCATGGCAAAAACACATGGCACCACGCTTAATGCTTTTGTGAAAAAGGCTATTGAGCAAAATTTGGAATATGCTTAATTCCATCCCCCGTTGGGGCTTATTAACCATTAATCATTTTTCACGACCGCTTGCGCATCCTCGAGGTGGGGATGTTTAGCTGTTCGCGGTACTTGGCAATGGTGCGGCGGGCAAAGGTAAAGCCCTCTTTCTGCAACATCTCCGACAGCTCTTCATCGGAATAGGGGTGCTTCTTATTCTCCTCCTCCACGAATTGCATCAGCAGATTTTTGATCTTCCGGATCGATACCTCTTCGCCCGATTCGTTCACGGTGCCGTCGGAGAAGAAGGATTTGAGCGCAAAGATGCCGAAGTGGGTCTGGATATATTTGCTGGTCACCACCCGCGAGATGGTGGAAATGTCGAGGTTGGTAACCGAAGCAATATGCTTCAGCGCCATGGGGCGTAAGAGGCTTTCGTCGCCTTCCATGAAAAAGTCGTGCTGGTAGTCGATAATCGACTGCATGGTGCGCATCAGGGTGTCTTGCCGCTGTTTCAGCGCGTCGATAAACCATTTCGCCGATTCTATTTTCTGACGCAGGAACATCAGCGTGTTGCGGTCGGATCTGGTTTTAGCCTGCTCTTCTTTCTTGAGCAGTTGCTCATAGCGCTGGCTGATGCGCAGGTTGGGGATGGTGTAGCGGGGCATCGTGAGGTTGAAGGTTTCGTTTTTGACCTCCAGCAGGAAGTCGGGGAATACATAGGTGGAGCGGTCGTCGAAGGTTTCGATCACGGCGCCCGGCTTGGGGTTGAGGCGTACGATTTCCTCCACCGCCGCATCGAATTCCGCTTCGTCGATGTGCATTTTTGTCCTTATCTTGTCGTAAAGCCGGCCGGTGAAATCGTTGAAGTGACGCTCCAGTATGCCGGTGGCCGTTTTCACTTCCGGCGACGGCGCTTTATGCTTCAGTTGAATGAGCAGGCACTCTCGCAGGTCGCGCGCGCCCACGCCCAGCGGCTCGAAGCCCTGTATGATTTTCAGCAGTTTCGTGAGTTCCTTTTCGTCGGAGCTGATATTCCAGCGGAAGGCGATGTCGTCGACCAGTGCGGGGAGCGCGCGCCGCAGGTAGCCGTCGTTGTCTAAGCTCTGTACCAGATATAAGGCCAGCGTGTTTTGCCGGTCGTCCAAATGGGCGAAGCCCAGCTGCCGTTCTAATTGTTCGTGCAGCGATTCTTTTACCGACAGGGTGGGGAAGTCGAGCATATTGGAAACCACCGGCTGTGCGGCGTAGGCGCGTGTCTGTGATTCGTTCGCCACATATTCCTCGATGCTCATGTTGCGGTTTTCTTCCGCTTTCTCTTCCGTTTCTTTCACCTCTTCCAGCACGGGGTTCTCCTCCAGTTCCCGCTCTATGTGTTGCTCCAATTGCAGGGCGGGCATCTGCAACATGCGGATAACCTGCACCTGTTTAGGCGACAATTTCTGGTGTAGCGTTTGTTGAAGTGCTTGCTTAAGCATTGGAATACTAATAACTCATTTGCTTACAAAGGTAAGCATTTTTATTGTATTTTGCTTACAATATTCCACAAAACAATGCCGATGCTTACCGATACGTTCAGCGAATGTTTCGTGCCCTGTTGCGGAATTTCAAGCAAGATAGGGCACTCGTCCACGATTTGCTGCTGCACGCCTTTTACCTCGTTTCCGAATATCAGGGCATACTTTTTGTTCTTCCGGGGCTGGAAATCGTGTAAGGGGACACTGCCCTCCACTTGCTCTATGGCCACCAGAGTATATCCTTTTTCACGAAGTCCGGCAACGGCTTGCATGGTGTCTTTTTCATAATGCCACGCCACGGTGTCTTCGGCGCCCAGGGCGGCCTTGTGTATCTCGGCGCTGGGAGGCGGGGAGGAGATGCCGCAGAGATAAATTTTTTCTATGAGGAAAGCGTCGGCGGTGCGGAAGGCCGCGCCGATGTTATGTTGACTGCGGATGTTGTCGAGCACCAGCACCAGCGGCAGCTTGCGGGCTTGCTTGAAGGCTTCGGGCGACAGGCGGGGCAGTTCGCTGTTTAAGAGTTTTCGCGACATGGTTCAGGGATACATTTCTATTTTTTCAATCCGGCGGAGATGGCGCCCGCCCTCGAAGGTGGCGGAGAGGAAAGCGGTTACGATTTGCTGTGCCGTGTATGCGTCTACGAAGCGCGCGGGCACCACGCAGATGTTGGCGTCGTTGTGCCGGCGTATCAGTTGGGCGATGGCCGGCGTCCACGAGAGCCCTGCACGCACGCCTTTGTGACGGTTTAACGTCATCACCATGCCGTTTCCCGTGCCGCAAAAAGCGACGCCGGCCGTTACGGTTTTGCGCGCCACGGCTTCCGCCAGCGGATGCGCCACGTCGGGGTAGTCCATGCTTTCTTCCGAACAAGTGCCGAAGTCCTTTACTTCCACACCTTGTTGAATCAGATAATCCCTGATGTGTTCCTTGCATCCGAATCCGGCATGGTCGGCCGCCAGTCCTATGATAGTATGCGGTAACATGCGGTAAATATAGTTATTTATTCCGTTTGTTCCAAATGTAGCACCCCGTTTTATATAGCAGGGGGGCGGTGAGCAGTCCGGCCGGCACGTCGACAACGTAATGCGCCTTGATGTATACGGTAGAGGCAATGAGCAGCAGCGCCAGCGGCAACAGCGACCAAAACAGCTTTCGCATCTTTTGTGCACGCAGCAGCAGCATGCAAACTACGGTAATGCCCACATGGGAACTCGGGAATGCGCCGGTGGGCTTCTCTCCGCAACCTTGCAGGAATTGCATGATAGCCCGGAAAGGCCATGTGTCGGGCGTGCAGTTGTCGGGTTCCGGAAAGTAAAATTGCGGGCCGGCAGCCGGGAAAATAATGAACAGCAAATAGTAGCTCAGAAACGAAAACAGGAGTACAAAGATAGCCTTGCCGGCCGCTGTTTTTGCGGTTTTATAGATGGCGGCTACTGTCAAAATAATGATGAAATAGAACGACAGGTAGGCGAAGTTCATCAGTTCGTTGAACCATGGCCACGGCATGATCCGGCAGAACGCAAGGCTGCCCTGCCCGCCGAACAGCAGCTCGTCGGCGTGCGTTAAAAACCCGTCGAGGTTCGGGAAGAAACAGCTGCCGATGTAATATGTTTCGGGATACCAGTACAGCACCAAAAGCAGCGGCAGCAGCTGACGGATAAGGGTCATCGCCGGCGTGCGCGCCGTGTCTGTCCATTGCAAAAGAAAGAGCGCGGCAAGAACAAGGAGGCGCACCGATAGCAAGGGAAGCAGCATGTCGCCCGCCGTGCCGGGCAGCGCCAGCATATATACGGCGGTGAGCAGGACGTAGAAAACGGTGATCTGCTCAACAGGATAGCATTTTTTTATCTGCAACATGGATTATAGATTTTCCTTGATGTAACAGCGGGTGCGGAACAGCAGTTCTTTTTCGTAATTGTCCCAAATGCCCAGTGCGTTGAGGTTGGTCTCCAGCTGTGAAGAGGAAATGGCCGTTTTGACGTGGTGTTGAATGTACGATTCGTTCATTGCCACATAATACAGCGAGTGAATCCCGCGGTGTTGCCACGCGGGCAGCACGCCGTTCACATATAAATCGATGTCGGAATACCGGTAGAGTGATTTCAGGATGGGAATAAACCCGAAAGGAAAGAGTTTCCCTTTCGCCTTCTGAAACGCCCGCGAGAGCGTGGGCATGCTAAGCCCGAAGCCCACCACGTTGTCTTTGTCGTCGATAATGAAACAGGCCAGCTCGGGACGGAGCAGCGAGAAAAATGATTTGATGTAGTAGTCTATTTGTTCGGGCGTGAACTGCACGAAGCCGTGAAGGTTCTCCCATGCCTCGTTGATGGCTTCGAAGAATTTGTGTGCGTAAGGCAGCACGTCTTTTTTCTTTTTGAAGAGCACCGTGCGCAGGTTGTACTTTTGCGCAATGATTTGATTGATCCGCCTTACTTTCTCGGGCACGGGCTGCGAGGCGTTAAAGCGGTATTGCAGCCAGTCGACCTCCTTGCCGTATCCGTGCTTTTCGAGATGCTGCGGATAATAGGAATAGTTGTAGGGGCTGATGATCGGCGGCATGTGCTCGAATCCTTCTACCAGCATGCCTTCCATGTCGAAGTCGGTGAATCCCATGGGACCTTGGATGCCGGTCATGCCTTTGCTGTTGCTCCATTGTTCTGCGGCGTTCAGCAGGGCGCCCGACACGTCGTAGTTGTCGATAAAGTCGATCCAGCCGAAGCGGGCGATTTTGTTTTTCCACTTTTCGTTGGCGCGGTGGTTGATGATGGCCGCGATGCGTCCTGCGACTTTTCCGTCTTTGCGGGCCATGAAGTAAGCGGCTTCGCAGCCGGCGGCAAACGACGGATTGACGTCTGATCGCAACGTTCGCATTTCATCGGATATCAAAGGAGGAACCCACAATTTGTGTCCCCTGTAAAGCGTAAAGGGAAATTTGATAAACTGCTTCAGTTCTTTTCGGGTATTTACGGCTTGAATGTGTATCATAATGATCCCCCTACCGGATGATACCGAGTTGCCGGGCTATTTTTTGTATTTTCTCCAGCGCAAAGTTTATTTGTTGTTGCGTGTGCGTGGCCATCAGTGAGAAACGGATGAGTGTGGAATCGTTAGGCACGGCGGGATGCGGCACGGGATTGACGAAGACGCCCTCTTCCAATAAAAGTTTCGTCATCATGAAAGTTTTATCGTTGTTGCGAATCATAATCGGAATAATCGGCGTGCAGGAATGGGAAATGTCGAAGCCCATATCACGGAACGCCTTCAGGCAATAATTGGTGCTTTTCCACAACTGCTCCATGTGCTGCGGTTCGGTTTGCATGATTTCGAGTGCGGCCAGTGCGCTGGCCGTAGCGGCCGGCGTGACGCTTGCGCTGAAAATAAGCGAACGCGACGTGTGTTTGATGAAATTAAGCGTGTCTTTGTCGGTGGCTAAGAATCCGCCGATAGAGGCTAACGACTTGCTGAACGTCCCCATGATAATATCCACGTTGCCGGTCAAGCCGAAGTGCGACGACACGCCGCGCCCCTGTTCGCCGATCACGCCCAGCGAGTGGGCGTCGTCCACCATAATATTGGCGTTGTAGTTCTTCGACAGGCGCACGATTTCGGGCAGGTCGGCGATGTCGCCCTCCATGCTGAAAATGCCGTCCACCACAATTAGTTTCAGCGCCCCGGGTTCGCAACGCTGCAACACTTTTTCGAGCGACGCCATGTCGTTATGGCGGAACTTTAACGTCTTCGCAAACGACAGCCGCGCCCCTTCAATGATAGAAGCGTGGTCTAACTCGTCGAGAATGATATAGTCGTTGCGGGTGGTGACGGTGGGAATGGCGCCGAGGTTCGACTGGAAGCCGGTGCTGTAGACCAGCGCGCCGTCTTTGCCTACAAACTTGGCTAATTTTTCCTCCAGTTCCACATGAATATCGAGCGTGCCGTTAAGGTAGCGGGAGCCGGCGCAGCCGGTGCCGTATTTCCTCACGGCGGCCACCGCGGCTTCCTTCACTTTGGGGTGGCTCGTCAGACCCAAGTAGCTGTTAGAGCCGAACATCAATACCTTTTTCCCATTTATCAACACTTCGGTGTCCTGCTCCGACTCGATGGTGCGGAAAAACGGATAGACGCCGGCCGCCTGTACTTTTTGTGGCTCGTTATACTGAGCTAACCGTTCCCGCATAATATTTACATTACTTTTGGTCATAGGTTTTGTAAACTTTTTTTTAACGGTCAAAGGTAATAAAAAAATCGGAATGCGAACACACATTTCTCCGCTTTTCCGTCTTTTTGCGGCTCAATTATTTCGCCACATGCCTTTTTCCCAACCCCGATTATTGTTGTTTGTTTTAATTTTTTTATTACCTTTGCACTCGCCCATTAACTAATAAAAACAAATCATTATGGCATTGGAAACACGTCCCATTCCTGTATTAAAAGGTAAGGCGGCAAGGGATTTCTTCAGAACTCTGGAAAACTGCGGAGTTTCGCAAAGTAAGGAAGAAGTGCAGGAATTAACCCGCAAGTGGATGCCGGTTATAGAGCAGGCGAGAAAACAAATGCAGCATGGTTGATTTAAGAACACAATGCGAGTTTGTCATCTTATCGGCCGAGCGATTGATTGCCGGTTTTGACTGCGGAGACACTGATTTAAACGAATTCTTCAACCACGAAGCGCTACATTACAAAGAACAATTACTGGCACAAACCGGCTTCTTCAGGCACTATGAAACAGGAGAAGTGGTTTGTGCTTTTTCCCTGTCTCCAAATGCGCTAAAAATAGCCGATTTGCCGGGTAGCCGGCGTAAAAAAGTGCGGGAATACATTCCCCGCGAGAAATCATTGCAATCATATCCGGCTTTTCTTATCGGACGATTTGGGGTCGCTTTGACGTTCAGAGGGCAAGGGATTGGCGCACAACTAATGGATTTTATCAAAATTCATTGCCTTATCACTTACCCCGACTTCTGCCGGTTCCTGCTGATAGATGCCTATAACAACTCATCCGTACTGAACTTTTATCAAAAAAATAACTTCTCTGCCGTATTCTCTTCCGAAGAGCAGGAGCGCGACGCATACAAGATGAACGTCGACGAGCCATTACGAACAAGATACCTGTTTTTCGATATGATTCACTGGAAAAACAAGAGCTACTAAGTTGATTTTCCCACGCGTTCCGAAAAGTTTTGGCGCGCTTCCGAAAAGCTTTGGCGCGTTTCCGAAAACATTTGGCGCGCTTCCGAAAACATTTGGCGCGCTTCCGAAAAGCTTTGGCGCGCTTCCGAAAACATTTGGCGTCTCTTTAACTTATGTAGCGATAGTGATCAGGTTACGGTCGCCGTATCCGTTATCGACGCGCGCCACGTGCGGCCAGAATTTGTTTTCGGCTACCCACCCCAGCGGATAGGCGGCCTGCGTGCGGGAATAGGGATGCGCCCACACGTCGGCAGTGACCTCGACGGCGGTGTGGGGCGCCATCTTCAGCGGGTTGTCGGCGGCGTCGAATTGGCCGTTCTTCACCGCCACACATTCTTCTTTAATGTGGACGAGCGCTTGTACAAGGCGTTCCAGTTCGGCCAGCGACTCGCTTTCGGTGGGCTCTATCATTAGCGTTTCGGGAACGGGAAACGAAAGCGTGGGCGCGTGAAAGCCGAAATCCATCAAGCGTTTTGCCACGTCGGTGGCGTCGATGCCGTATTCTTTTTTGAAATGACGCAGGTCGATGATGCACTCGTGCGCCACCCGCTTGGTTTCGCCGGTGAACAGCGTGTGGTAGTGCGGCTGTAACCGCGCCGACAGGTAGTTGGCGTTCAGTATGGCCAGCGACGTGGTGTGCCTGAGCCCTTCGGCGCCCAGCAGTTTGATGTAGGCATGTGTGATGAGGCACAGCAGTGCGTTTCCGTATGGCGCCGCCGACACCGCAGAGATCCCTTTCCCGCCGCTTGTTTTCACTACGCTGTGCGAGGGAAGGAACGGCGTTAAGTGCTTTGCCACCGCCACCGGCCCCACGCCCGGGCCGCCGCCGCCATGCGGCATGGCGAACGTTTTGTGCAGGTTCAAATGACACACGTCGGCGCCGATAAAGCCGGGATGGGTGAGCCCTACCTGCGCGTTCATGTTGGCGCCGTCCATAAACACGAGGCCGCCGTTTTCATGCACGATGTCGACCATTTCCCGGATACGGCTTTCAAACACGCCGTGCGTGGAAGGATACGTAATCATGACACACGACAGATTGTCCTTGTGCTGTATGGCTTTTTCGCGCAGTTCGTCAACGTTGATGTTGCCGTTTTCGTCGCAGCTCACCAGCACAATCTGCATGCCGGCCATCGTAGCGCTGGCGGGGTTGGTGCCGTGCGCCGAGGTGGGAATAAGCGCCACGTTCCGGTGTTGGTTGCCGTTGGCCTTGTGGTAGGCGCGGATCAGCATCAGTCCGGTGTATTCGCCCGCCGCCCCGGAATTGGGTTGCAGCGACACCGCATCAAAGCCGGTGATCACGGCAAGGTCGTGCTCCAGTTCCCTGATGATTTGCAAATATCCTTCCGTTTGGCTGGCCGGCGCATAAGGATGAATGTTGTAAAACTCGGGCCAGCTCAGCGGCAACATCTCTACTGCCGCATTCAGTTTCATGGTGCATGAACCCAGCGGTATCATGGAATGGGTAAGGGAAATGTCGCGCCGCTCCAGCCTTTTGATGTAGCGCATCATTTCCGTTTCGGAGTGATACCGGTGAAATACGGTTTCCGTGAGGATGCACGACTCGCGAGGCACGACAAGGCTTTTTGAGAAGTCGCTGCACGCACAATCTTTTTTCAAATCGAAGATCTCCATGATGGTTTGCGCTTCTTCGCAGGTGGTGACCTCGTCAAAGCTAATGCGCACGCTGCTTTCGGAAGGGTAAAAGAAATTCATGCCCTTTGCCGACGCCTTTTCGCGGATAGCGCTTGTGCGTACGCCCTGTATTTCGAGGGTGTCGAAGAAGGATTCCGAGGCCAGCTTGTATCCCGCGGCTTTCAGCTTATCGGCTATAATCACGGCATATTTGTGGACGTGTGCGGCGATGCGTTTCAGTCCTTCGGCGCCGTGATACACGGCAAACAGGCCGGCCATGGTGGCCGAGAGCGCTGTGGCCGTGCAGATGTTCGACGTCGCCCTTTCGCGTTTGATATGTTGTTCGCGTGTTTGCAGCGCCATGCGCAGTGCGGGTTTTCCCAAACGGTCGACCGACACGCCGATGATGCGGCCGGGCATGCTGCGCTTGTATTCGTCTTTGGTGGCGAAGTAGGCCGCCGCCGGGCCGCCGAAACCCATCGGAATGCCGAAGCGCTGTGTGCTTCCTACCGCAATATCGGCGCCCCACGCCGCGGGCTCTTTCAACAGCACGAGCGATAAAATATCGCACACGGCGGTCACCGGTATTTGACGCGCGTGCGCTTTGGCGCAGAATGCCGAGTAGTCGCGCACCGCGCCGTTGGCCGCAGGGTATTGCACCACCGCGCCGAAACATTTTTCGTCAAACGTATAAGTATCGAAATTTCCTGTTACGATGTCGATGCCCAGCGGCGCGGCGCGCGTGCGCAGCACATCGAGGTTTTGCGGGAAAATGTTTTCATCCGCAAACAGTATGTTGTTCCCGGCCTTCACCGCCTCGCGCGACCGCAGTTCGAACATCATCCGCATGGCTTCGGCGGCGGCGGTGGCCTCGTCGAGCAGCGAACAGTTCGACACGGCAAAACCGGTGAGGCTCGACACCATGGTCTGGAAGTTTAACAGCGCCTCTAAGCGCCCTTGCGAAATCTCGGCCTGATAAGGGGTGTAGGACGTGTACCACGACGGATTCTCAAACACATTGCGCAACACCACAGGCAACACCGCCGTGCCGTACCAGCCCATTCCGATGAACGAGCGCACATTTTTATTTTTCGCCGCAATGGTTTTCAGCCGGTTCAGGTATTCGTATTCGCTCACCGCCGCGTCAAGCGCCGGCGGCGCGTTTAAGCGAATATTCTCCGGTACGGTCTGGTTAATCAGTTCTTCTAAGGACGCCGCACCGACGGTTTGCAGCATTTGTTTAATATCTTGCTCGCAAGGGCCGTTGTGGCGCTGTACAAAGGTATCGAATGACATAGTTTTAGTTTTTGGATAGCAATAATTAATGTACAAATGTAATGATTTTTTTGTTTTAGATGCGGTTTTTTCGTAACATTGCAGCCGCAAATCTTAAATTAATATTTATGGTAAATTTAGGAACAAAAATTAAAGAGTTAAAGGAGCGGCAGGAGAAGGCCATTCTGGGCGGCGGCGAGAAGGCCATTGCCAAGCAGATTGCCATGGGCAAACTTCCTGTTCGCGACCGTATCAATGTCTTGCTCGACGAGGGCTCATTCCATGAGTACGACTTGTTCATCGCGCACGACGCACGCGAGTTCGGCATGGACGGTAAAGAACTTCCCGGCGACGGGGTTGTTATCGGCACCGGCACTATTCACGGACGTTCCGTAGCGATTTATGCACAAGACTTCACGGTAGCAGGCGGCTCGCTGGGCTCCATGCACGCCCGCAAAATTGTAAAGATGATGGACTACGCCCTGCGCATGCGTATTCCGCTGATCGGCATTAACGACTCGGGCGGTGCGCGCATTCAGGAAGGCGTAAATTCGTTGGCCGGATATGGCGAAATTTTCTTCCGCAACACGTTAGCCAGCGGCGTCATTCCGCAAATCTCCGTGATTCTCGGGCCGTGCGCCGGCGGCGCGGTTTACTCGCCCGCGCTCACCGATTACGTGTTTGTGGTAGAAAACATCTCGAAAATGTTTATCACCGGGCCGGAAGTCATCAAGTCGGTGCTGGGCGAGGAAATCAGCATGGAGGAACTCGGCGGCGCGCGCGTACACAGCGAAATCACCGGCAATGCCCATTTCTACGCGCTCACCGAGCAGGAGTGTTTCCGGCAAATCAAAACGCTGCTGTCATACATCCCCTGGAACAACGACAAGCAGAGCTTTCTTATAATAGAAGAAAAACAGCCGCAGAAAAAATACAACATCGAAAAGATTGTGCCGGTCGACCCGACAAAACCCTACGACGTGCGCGATATCATTCGCGCGGTAGTCGACGGGTCGGAATTTTTTGAAGTGCAGGAAAAGTGGGCGGCCAACATCGTAACCGGATACGGCCGCATGGGCGGGCGCACCGTGGGCTTTGTGGCCAACCAGCCGCTGGTGATGGCCGGCGTGCTCGACTGCGATTCGTCCGACAAGGCCGCGCGCTTCATCCGCTTCTGCGACGCGTTCAACATTCCCATCGTCACGATGGAAGACATGCCGGGCTACTTGCCGGGCGTCGACCAGGAACATGCGGGCGTGATACGTCACGGCGCGAAAGTGCTGTATGCCTACAGCGAGGCCACCGTGCCGCGCATCACCATTATCCTGCGCAAAGCCTACGGCGGAGGCTACATCGCCATGAACTCGCGCCACCTGCGCGCCGACTTCGTGTTCGCCTGGCCTACGGCCGAAATCGCGGTGATGGGGCCTGAAGGCGCCGCCAACATTATCTTCCGCAAGGAAATTACGGAAGCCCCCGACCCCGAAGCCATGCGCAAACAAAAGGTGCAGGAGTACAAAGACAAGTTCTCCAACCCTTACGTGGCCGCCGCAAAAGGCTACATCGACTCGGTGATTGAACCGAAGGATACGCGGAAATTCATCCTGCATGCCATCGATGTGTCGAAAGACAAGCACGTGGGACGTCCCGGGAAAAAACACGGCATTCCACCATTTTAAACAACCGGCGTATGAAAGAAACAACGAACAGCCCGCAGGAAAATCCGGAAATCGAATACAACACGTTACGGATTTTTGAAGAAGGGCGGAATTATAAAACCACGTTTACTAAAAAGTTTCAAGGCCGCAAGGCGTGGGCGCGGCCTAATCCCGAGGAGATAAAAACGTTTATTCCGGGCTCGGTGCAGAAGATATCGGTAAAGGCAGGGCAGGACGTGAAGGCCGGCGACGAGCTGATCGTTTTCGAGGCCATGAAGATGCACAACATCATCCGCGCCCCGTTTGCCGGCAAGATCACCGGCATCCCGGTAAAGGTGGGCGACAGGCTGCCGCGCGGCGCCCTCATGCTGACCATTAAGCCGGCAAAATAAATGTGTATAATGTGACAAGCATAATTAAAAAAAGAGGCTGTTCAAAATTGAACAGCCTCTTCAACTGATAGCAACGATCATTTTTGCATTTAGATCTTTACTTTGTCCTTTTCATCACGGGTTTCCCGTTACGCAGAAGTATGAAGCATTTAGCGTACTCTCTCTGCGTTTCAGTTTGCATTCTGTCCAACCGGTGGTCATCGTTTCACGCGTATTGTCAATAGCCTCTCCTTTGGTCCACACCTCCACATCGACGACTACTCCGAATTCGTGCACGAGTTTGCAGACCTCTACGCCGGTCGGCAGCCGGTTTCCCTCGGCTACGCAGATGGCATTTGCTACCAACCAGTTCGCCGGATCGCGCAGTTCCGGTTTGCAACCGTTACGGCACGGCCGATAGTTGTATTCACCGGTATTTTGTATAGCAACACCGCACTGATTGTATAATTTGATATAAGCCTTGCCGCACGTATTCGAGCAGTCGGTTGATTCTGCGGTGTAGGTTCTGTTGGTCCTGCAGATACCCGAGCACTCAGTCGTACCTTTAGCGCAGCCACAGGACGATGAGGGGTTGCCGTCGGTAGACAATGCCGTAATAGTGCCTGTGGTACTGGCGGTAGCGCTTTTGCAGGTTAGGCCATCCTGTGTAACAAACGACAGCACATTAGCGGTATAATTGCCCGCGCTGTTTTCCATTGAGATCACTTTGACGCCGCTGGTGTTGGCAACATCACCGCTCCATTCATAGCTCCCGTTTCCTCCGACCG
Organism: Prevotellaceae bacterium; assembly: GCA_031288865.1. Taxonomy (GTDB): domain Bacteria; phylum Bacteroidota; class Bacteroidia; order Bacteroidales; family UBA932; genus JAIRLC01. The sequence goes on along the minus strand of JAITQN010000064.1, from coordinate 2,580 downwards.
CCATGAAGGTGAGGTGAGTCCCTTCACAAACCGGTCCGTTGTTGCTGATTACAGGGGTCGAAGGCGTGGCCACCACCGTGGCGGTCGCCGGGGCCGAGGGGGCCGACTCGCAGGTCACTCCATTGGTGATGCTGGCGATCACCCTCACTTCTTTTTGGCCCGCCGGCGCACAGCTTATCGTATACGAGCCGTTCCCTGTCCCGTTTGGCGACCCGGCCGTGCCAAACCAGGTGTAATTCACTCTGCCCTCTGCTGGGTTGCTCACTTTGAACATCACATCCGTTCCCAGGCACACCGTGGGGGCCAAGGCCGTAATGACCGGGGTGGCCGGCTTGGGCACTACCGTGGCGATCGACGTAGCAGTGAGCGACGGGCAGGTCACCCCGTTTTGCGCAGTGCGCGCATACACCGATACCTTTTTGTTGCCCGTCGTGGCGCCGCTTACCATATACGTGTCATTGGCCTTACCGCTGGGCCTCCCGGCCTCGCCGCTCCAGTAGTAGGTCGCCCCGGCCTCCGGATTGGCCACGCGGAACTCCACATCCATCTCCTGGCACACGGTCCCGGCGGAAACCATAATCACCGGCGTAGCGGGCGTGGCCACCACTGTGGCCGTCACCGGTTCGGCATTGGCCGACTGGCAGGTTATCCCGCCTTTCGTAGTGCGCGCATACACCGATACGGCCTTGTCGCCCGCTGTGGCGCCGCTTACCGTATACAAGCTATTGGCCCTGCCGCTGGGCTCCCCGGCTGTGCCTCGCCAGGTGTAGGTCGCCCCGGACACCGGAGCGGGCACGCTGAAGGTTATATTCTCCCCCTGGCACACCGTTCCGTCGGATACCCGCGTAATCTCCGGCGTAGTGGGCGTCTGCAGCGCCACCACAGGGATACTTCCGCGCATGGCCGTCCTGCAATACTCCGACTGCTCCACACTCCAAGCCGTGTAAGTGCCTGTTCCGTCAACCCGGGCTGTAAATGTGGCGGGGCTGCCCGTACCCGGCAATACCCCTTCAATGGCCACGCCGTTTCTGTGTAATATGTAGGACTGCCCGGCCTGCGTGCCCGAGAGCGTAAACACAATATCTTGCGGCGCATTATCACAGTAGCTCGAGGCCGAGGCCGTCAGGTCATACACCACGAGGGGAAAGCATTCAAACTTCCCGGGTGCGCCCGTTGCGTCGCTAAAAGTGCTCGAACGCGCACCTGCCGCGGGATACGTATAGGTGTGGGGCGCAGCCTGCCGCTCCAGCGTGTGGGTGCTGCCGTCTGCAAAGTTGAGATAAAACGGCGGCGTTCCATGGAAGGCGAACTCCGTGCCGGTGGGGTCGGCCTGCGCCATCGGCGGATAGTTGACGGCATACACGCACATGCCGGGAAAGTTGGCGGTTCCAGTAGCAGTTGGCAGTAGGAGTGTGGCAGAAAAACTACCGCCACTTTCCGGCGTGCGGGCATTGCCCACTACCCACACGCCCCGGTTGTTGCCCGGTTCTTCAATCACTTTTGCCCCGCTCCATGAAGGGTTGGCCAGCGTGGCTCCCGGCGCCAGCAGCAGGCGGGTCATATTGTCATTGTTGTTGTAATCCGCGAACACCCACACCGTGTCGCTCCACACCTTTTTATTTGCAGGCCGCTCCCAGCGGATGTCGACCGTTAACGTCGACGACCGCCCGTCCGGCCCCGCCAACACCTTGTAATTCGACAGGATGACGCCGCCACCGGTTTGTGCAGAAAGGCCACAAGCCAGCAGCATGAACAGCATCAGGGTTAGCAGGCTCTTTGCACCGCATCGGCAAACGGAGAACGGGGAACGGAAATAAAATCGTTTTCCGTTGACCGTTGGCCGTTGACCGTGTTTTCGCCCTGCGGGCAGATTGCATTTATTTTCATATATGTTTATTAATTATTAATTGTAATTATTAATTCTTAATTCTTAATTTCCCGTCCACCCCCGCCGGCAGGGGTGAGCCCGCCCTGCGGGCGGATGAGAGATAAGAATACAGTTTGTTTTACATGGCAAATCTCATACCACGCCCGCGCGGCCTTTATCAATAAAGGCCGGATTGAGAAATTTTGAATGGAATTTCCGGTGTAAAATAAACACAATTTCAACACGACAGATATGGCGTGTTAAATTTATGTTATTTTATATGCACGGCCGCGTGGCGTTCATCCATGAACGCCACGGTGACCCCTCAGATATCATCGATCATCTTTTTTATCCATCTTTATCCTGTCACGCTGTTCGGGCGAGGTTGCACCGCGCCCGGAATATCGGGGAGGAGGTTCAACCTCGTCCCAACAGCACCCGGCAGAAGGATGGATATACGGCCACACATTCTATCCTGTTTTTTTACACAGCAAATATCATACCACGCCGCGTGGCCACACTCTGTCCTGTTAAGGACACGATAAAGGTGGATAAACGTGTTGCCGGGTTGCACCCGCCAACACGATAAAGGTGGATAAAGGTGGATAAAAAGGAATAATTCAAAATCCGGCAAATAATTCGTAATTCGTAATTAACTCGTAATTGATTATTTGTTTGTTTCAACTTTTTCTCTACCTTTGCACAAAAAACCG
>JAITQN010000048.1 GCA_031288865.1 Prevotellaceae bacterium | reverse complement strand
AAAGTTAAAAAAAAGTTTTACCTTTGTTGCCCGTTTAAGTCAAGGTGCCATAGCTCAGTTGGTAGAGCAAAGGACTGAAAATCCTTGTGTCCCTCGTTCGATTCGTGGTGGCACCACAAGAACATGAAGACAAACGACTCCCGAAATCCGCTCTTTCGGGAGTTTTTTATCATAAAAAAACACCCTCTCGGGTATTTTATCAAACATTATCCTTATATTTGTACCCGAAGGGTTATCGAATATGAATCATCAGCCGTTAAATGAATATGTGAGAGCCAAGCGAAAGTCGCTCGGATTATCACGAGAGGAGTTTGCGCAGAAAGCGGGCGTGGGACTGCGTTTTTTGCGTGAACTGGAACAGGGAAAGGAGACCCTGAAGATGGACAAAGTAAACCAAGTATTAAACCTGTTAGGGACGCGCCTTGGCGCCGTACCTGTGGACAGAGTCAACCTGATAGAATCATGAAACAGGCCAAAATTTTTATATATAATACATTTGCGGGTGTTCTCACAGAGGACGAGCATGGCTACAAGTTTCTGTATGACCCTGAATATTTGGCAAACGAAAGTGCAGAACCGGTAAGCCTGACTTTCCCTTTGACGGACAAACCGTTTTTGAGCAATGTGCTACATCCTTTTTTCGACGGGTTGATTCCCGAGGGATGGTTGCTGGATATTGCAGAAAAAAATTGGAAGATAGACAACCGGGACCGTATGTCTTTGCTCCTTGCCTGCTGTAAGGACTGCATAGGCGCTGTTAGTGTTCATCCTTTTATACCCTGAAGCAATGGAACGATGTTTATATTGCTATCAGCCGCTTGAACAAATGCAGACCGGTTTTCATCCGCAGTGTTCAAGGAAAATGTTCGGCACAACTATGCCGCCTGTCCTTCCATACCGCAGAGAGGATATCGCAGCGTTAGCCTTAAAAGTGATACGTTCGCAAGTCACAATTACCGGTGTACAGCCTAAGCTGTCTGTTGATCTGGAAAAAGAACCGGGAAGAGAAAAGCGTTTTACAATAGTAGGTTTATGGGGGGCGTATATTCTGAAACCACAGGCCGGACAATATGCTAATCTTCCCGAAAACGAAGATCTGACAATGCATTTGGCAGCATTGGCAAAGATAAAGACCGTCCCTCATTCGTTAATACGCTTCCAAGACGGGTCATTGGCGTATATCACCAGGCGGATAGACCGTAATCAAAAAGGTGGAAAAATACCTATGGAGGATATGTGCCAGCTCACGGAAAAATTAACCGAACAGAAATATAAAGGCTCGTATGAACAGATAGCCAAAAAAATTGTAGCACTCTCGGCTTATCCTGTATTGGACTTAATCAATTACTTTGAGGTGTTGCTATTTTGTTATCTCACGGGAAATGCGGACATGCACCTGAAAAACTTCTCCCTGTACAAACCGGCAGGCGAACACGTTTTGGCTCCGGCTTATGACTTGGTATCTACAAAATTAGTAATACCTGAAGATTACGAAGAGCTGGCGTTAACATTAAACGGCAAAAAGCGAAGGTTAAAGAGATCCGATTTTGATAATTTATTAAAGTCTTTTAAGGTTGACGAAAAAGCCATTGAAAATGTGTATGGGAAGTTTAGAAAAGCATTGCCGCACTGGTATGATTTTATAGATCTCTCTTTCTTACCCGGGCCACTGAAAGAAAAATACAAATCGCTGATTCGAGACAGGGCAGCCCTGTTGAATGGTTAATAACATATTTTAACACTTCTGCGCTTGCATTTCCAAAAATTGTACTTACATTTGCGCCGAAAAGTTTTTTGTTCTTTGTAACCTTTCTTAATGTTAGCTTTAGCACTCTCACATTAAAATCGTCAAATTTTTAGGTAAAGCAGAGTCCTCAAGTTAGCGTCCGTGTAAAGCACGGGCCTAATTTATCTGTTTACCGGGTTTTGACGAACCTTAATGTGAGATAATTTAGGCCCGTGTTTTTTATTTTAATACTTTCGACTTTATGTCTATATTCTAAAATCTAATGTCTGACGTCATGTGTTAAAGGTATGTTGCAAATCTTTTTGCGACGCGGGATTGTATTGTTCTTTGATAAAAGGCTGCTGCGAATTAGTTCTTCTTCTTACTGTCACCTGTTGTACACAGCAGCCTTTTTTTAATTATGAATTATGAATTAATTAAAAAACTTGTATTATGAAAAAAATGTTTTTACTACTATTATGCTGCCCTGTGGTGCTGGCAGCGCAGAACGGCATCACTATTTCCGATTATTCGGTAGCGCCCGGTGCGCCTTCTACGGTGTCGTTTACCGTGAGCTGGAACAAAGACAAAATCGACAGCGCGTGGGTGTTCGTGGACTACAACAACAGCGGCACGATGACCCGGCTGCCGCTGTCGGGCGCTACCGCTTCGGCAGGCAGCAGGGCCTACATGGTTGATGGCAACGACCGGGGCGCATGGGTGGTGGCTGACGTTTCCGGCGCTTTTTCGGCCACAGTCCAACTGGTTGCCACCTGTAGGGACGCTCCGCCGTGCGTCCCTACAGGCGCTTGTGCGTATGCTACTAATTACCCGCCACAAGGGCAATACCCGGCCGCCGACAAAATTACGTTCACCGGCACGCCGCCGTTTTACCTCACGTTTGAAGGCGCCGGCCCTGATACCGTGTCTGCGAAAACGCAGGGTTCGTATACTTATAATATAGGGAGTAAAAAACTGAAATCGTTTACCGATGCCACCGGCGCGCCGGGAATGTTTTTATGCGCTTTGCCCACCATCACCCTTACTTCCGGCAGCACCTACCAGACGGTAAAGCAGGGTGAGGCCATCGAAGCCATACAATATACCACAACCAATGCCACCGGTGTTACCTTGGGCGGGGAGTTGCCCGGCGGCGTGTCCGGCTCATGGGCAAATGGCATATATACTATAAGTGGCACCATATCCGCTTCTGCTGCCACGCAGACATATAGTTATACGGTTACCCCAGTTCATAACGTAAATATCATGTGCTCCGGAACGGCAATGACAGGCCAATTCGCTGTGGACCCCTCAGAAGTCTTCCCGCCTGGCGCCGGTACTGTAACATGGAAAATCGATGACCTCACTTGGTCTGACCCCGTCGCGCTAGCCCCACCTGCATGCTCGTTAGGTGTTGACGTAGGTAACTCCGAAACCCCACACTACTGCGAGATCGATGGGGAATATTATTATGACTCAAACTGCGTCCGTTTAGCATCCTCTGATTTATGTCCGCAACCTTGGCGTTTGCCAAGCGTTGATGAAGCCGTATTTATATTAAGTGTCTTGTACTCTACATGGAGTTGCTGCTTATCATACTATTGTACAACCGAGCGCTCTGGGGTCGGGGTAAGAACCTCCACCATTGATGTACATTATAATGGTTATGCCGTGCAGACGGGAAATATGCCCTACTACTGGGCGTTACCGGTTCGTTGCGTTACTCCGTAGATAAAAACCTTTACGTTCTTTTCCCGTTGCCGGTCGTTTTGCGGAGGAAAGCCGCGGCATGGCCAAAAGGCATGGGGGCTGCGGTGAGCAACCTCACAGAACTAAGAGTTAAGAGTTAGAACAACAATAATAATGGTAATTGGATTGTGTTGAAAAGGGAGCGGCGGCCCGGGAACGGGCGGCCGCTCTTGCTTTTCCCCCGCTCCGTTTTTCTGTCGGCAGCAATTCGTTTTGGGGCATCCCCAGCATAAAATTCTACATGTCCTCCAACGACAGGCAGACCGTTTCAACTTGGTATTTGGGCAGGAGTTTCTGTTTGAGGTGCGCCACCTTTGCCGCCAGCAGTTCGGGTTTGAAATTTTTCTTTTGCCGTTTTTTGCCTTTCAAAAGATTTTCAATAATTTTGTATCGTTTTCGATAGATTTAATCGTATTAACTTTGTATAGTTATGAAGAATGTTTTTTCTTACTGTTTTGCCGGAGTGTTTTTCCTCGTCCTGTGGCCGTTGGTTGCAGCGGCGCAGCCGGATGTAAAGGGGTATCCCGTGTATAGTCCGGCGAACGACACGCTATTCCTCATCCATAATAAGACGGGGTCGCTTCCGGCAGAAGAGCGCGCCCAGCGAATTACTAAGAAAATAAAACAATTGTACAGCGACGATTTTCTGCAAACAGACTCCATCACCGTCCTGCCGGAAGACGGATATGCCGACATCGTGTATGAAGACCTGATCATAATGACCGTGCTGAAGCAGGATGCCCGCTGTATCAACGACACACTAACATACACGGAACTGGCCGGGCGCTACGCGGAAACCATCAAAGCGGCCATCATTAAGGCGAAAACCGAAAACAACCTGTCATGGGTGCTGAAACGCGTGGGTCTGGCTTTGTTGATTGTGGCAGGCGCCGTAGCCGCGATTTGGTTTATTCTGCGTTACTACAGGCGCTTTGCGAAATACGTTATCGGGCAAGGCCGCGAAAAACTGCATGATTTGTCCTACAGGGGCTACACCTTTCTCACGGTAAAGCGGCAACTCGCAGCCCTGTTTTTCCTGTTGAACGTGTTCAAATGGCTGTCGGTGGCATTGGCGGTGTACTTCATGCTGCCGCTTATGTTCAGCCTTTTCCCGTTTACGCACAGCGGGGCCGACTATCTGTTCGGGCTTGTTTGGTCGCCTTTCCGTACGATAGCCCTTTCGATATGGCGTTACCTGCCCAATCTGGTTACCATTCTGGTGGTATTTTTTGTATTCAGATACCTGTTGCGCCTTATTAAATACCTGTTTTCGGAAATTGCTTCGGAGCGGTTGAAAATCGCAGGATTTTATCCCGACTGGGCAATGACCACCTTCCAAATCGTACGCATTTTCCTGATCGCGTTTGCGCTGATTATAATATTCCCGCACCTGCCGGGCAACAACTCCCCGGCCTTTCAGGGGATTTCCATTTTTGTGGGCGTACTGGTGTCGCTCGGTTCGTCGTCGGCCATTGCCAACCTCATTGCGGGTTTGGTCATCACATACATGCGTCCCTTCAGGGTGGGCGACCGCATTAAGCTGGGCGATGTAACAGGCGACGTGATTGAAAAAACCATCCTTGTGACGCGTCTGCGTACCATCAAGAACGAGGAAATCACCATTCCGAACCTGACTATCCTGCAAGGAAACACGGTTAATTATTCCGCTTTCTCGAAAAGCGAAGGGCTAATCGTACACACCACGGTAACCATGGGCTACGAAGTGGCTTGGCAGGACGTGCATCAGGCGCTGATCGACGCGGCGCTGATGACCGAACACATCCTGCCCGACCCGGCGCCCTTTGTGTTGCAGTCGAGCCTCGACGACTTTTATGTAACTTACCAAATCAACGCCTACACCAGAGAAGCGAACAGGCAGGCGAAGATTTACTCCGATTTGCACCAAAACATACAGGATGTGTGTAACGCGCGTGGACTGGAAGGCGTGTCGCCGCATTACCGCGTACAGCGTACCGAAAAAACAACACCGGAAAAGATGTAGGGATGCTCCTCAACAAGGACTTGAACCTTGGACCCCCTGATTAACAGTCAGGTGCTCTAACCAACTGAGCTATTGAGGAATTTTAAAACAGGTTGCAAAAGTAATAAGAATTTCGGAAATATGCAATATCTTTGCGAAAAAATATATTTTCATGGATACACTCGTGGTACATGGGCACAACCGGAAATCGGTGATAACGGTAGGGGAGCGCCCCCTGCATGCAGGGGACTGCCTGCCTCAGGAAAGGATATGCGTAGTGACCGACGCCCGGGTTCATCAACTGTATCCCGGCTTCTTCGAATCGTGCGACCCCGTTGTTATCGGCACTGGCGAACAAATCAAAACGCTGGACACGGTGGCGCTGATTTACGAGAAACTGCTGGAACAGGAAGCCGACCGCGCCATATTCCTGATAGGCGTGGGCGGTGGCGTGGTGTGCGACATCGCGGGTTTCGCGGCGGCCACCTACCTGCGCGGCGTGCGGTTCGGCTTTGTGCCCACCACGCTCCTGTCGCAGGTCGATGCGGCGGTGGGCGGCAAGAACGGCGTGAACTTTAAGGGGTTTAAGAACAAAATCGGCACCATCACCCAGCCCGACTTCGTGTGGTGCGACCCGTCGTTTTTCCATACACTGCCCACCCGGGAAATCCGCAGCGGACTGGCCGAGGTGGTAAAGCAAGCCCTCATTGCCGACATCAGCCTGTTTGAATATATCGAAACCGCCGTGCAGGACATTCTGTCGCTGGAGACCGCAGCCATGCGGCGACTCGTGCTCGACTGCCTGCGCATCAAGGCCGGCGTGGTGAGCCGCGACGAAACGGAACAGGGCGAGCGGCGCAAACTGAATTTCGGACACACCGTGGGACATGCCGTGGAACAACTCTCGGGGCTTGCCCACGGCGAAGCGGTGAGCGTGGGCATGGCCGTGGCCACCGCGCTCTCCGTGCGGTTAGGCCTGCTCCCGGCCGCCGCGCTGACGCGCATCCTCACCCTGCTGCGGCAACTGCACCTGCCGGTGGCGCTGCCGGCGCCCGCCGACAAAATCATCGCCGCGCTGGGACAGGACAAAAAGCGGGAAGGCGACGCGTTGCACTTCGTACTGCTCGATGCACTTGGACACGCCGTAGTGCGGGAGATACGCCTCACGGAACTCCACACCCTCCTCCTCGACATCTTTAAAGAAACCTTTTAAAATATTGCCTCATGTTTTGTGTCAGCATTCCATCCTTACCCCTGCCGCGCGTGCGAGACATCGCGGCGCGCGCCGACATGGCCGAAATACGCCTCGACCTGCTGCGGCCTGCAACAGACGAACTGCCCGCGCTGTTTTCGACCTGCGGAAGAAAAACGATTGCCACCTGCCGCGCAGGATACTACGACGACCCGGCACGCGCCGGCATGCTGAAAGCGGCTATCAACGCCGGATGCGGATACGTCGATTTGGAGCTCGACGCGCCCTGCGCGTTCCTCGACACCTTAATTCCCTACGCCAAGGCAAAGGGCTGCAAGGTGATTTTGTCGTACCACAATTTTGAGGCCACGCCGGAAGCGGAGGCCTTGGAGCTGATTATAATAGAAGCCCTGGCCTGTGGCGCCGATGTGGTGAAAATCGCCGCCATGGTGCACACGCCGTCCGACGCCGCCCGGTTGTTGGCGCTGTATGCCCGGCACACGGGGCTTGTGGCGTTCGGGATGGGCGAAATGGGAAAGTTCACGCGCGTGGCGGCGTTAAAACTGGGTGCGCCCTTCGCGTATGTTTTCCCCGACGACGCCAGCCCGACCGCGCCCGGCCAGTACAGCGAAAGCGAGATGCGCGCCCTGTGGCAGCGGCTGTAGGTTCGATGAAAATAAAAAAAGCCGGAACACTTTCATATTCCGGCTTCGTTGTACCTTATAAGAAGGTTATGCCACGCAAAACCGCCCGCTGTGGGGCGGACGGCTGTGCGTTTTAAGAAATTGAGTGAGGCTTGCCTTTTCTCGTACCCATCTCAATAGATGTCAAGTATCAGTAAGATATTTTTTTTGACTTGTTCGATAGAAGGCATAGGCAGCGTGCCGAGTTTTTTAAGCAGCCTTTTATTGTCGATAGCTCTTATTTGGTCTATCATTATATCACAATCTTGATGCAGGTTGGCCATGCCTTTTTCCAATGGCACGCGCAAGATAGATGTATTTTTGGT
>JAITQN010000035.1 GCA_031288865.1 Prevotellaceae bacterium | reverse complement strand
CGACAAGTGCACAAAGACCACCTTCACCGGGTCGAGCACCGTGACCGGCGATCAGACCGGCAAGATCACCTCCCTTGGCGGTACATGGTATGGCGACTGCACGAGTGCCACAGCCACCGGCACCCCATCGAACAGGGGTTACTTGTATGACTGGTCGGCTGCGATGCAGAAGGCTGGTGCGTTGTATGCTTTAAATGCTAATGTGGGATGCGCAGGTACCGTAACCGGTACCACTGGTACGCTCCCCGGTGCCTGCCCAGGCCTTTGCCCTGAGGGTTGGCATATACCCACTGGAGCCGCTGATGGAGAATATAAAGCATTACACGACGCTATCGGTGGCTGCGTGAATACAAATTCTAATTGCTGGAATGCTGCCTCTTCGTGGGAAGGTGTGTTAGGGGGCGCCTGTAGTAGTGGCGGTACGCTCTACAATCAGGGTAGCTACGCCTACTATTGGAGTAGTACGTACAACGGTACCAACTACGCGTACCGCCTGAACTTCGACAGTAGCAACACGGACCCCGGTACTACCACCGGCCTCAAGAACATCGGCGTTTCAGTGCGTTGCGTCAGGAATTATTAAATAATGATTAATGATTAATGATTAATGTCTAACGTCTAATGTCTGAAGATCTGTATTGGTAATTGGATTGTGTTGAAAAGGGGAGCGGCTGTCCGGTAACGGGCGGCCGCTCTTATTAATTACGAATTACGCCTCGGGCGCCGGAGGGCGGTTGTCCCCCTCTGGAGGGGGTGCCGGAACGGCGGGGGAGGACAATCCGCAGGAGCCGATAAACGTGTTGTCGGGTTACACCCGCCAACACGATAAAGAATAGATAAAGGTGGATAAAAAGTCGTGAAATTAAATGCAGTTGTAGACATCCCGCAGGGGAATGCCTTTCTCCCGTGCGATGCGGCGGGCATCTTCATACTCTATAAAGAGGCGGGAGGTGTTGCCGAAAGTCGCTTCTTTGGCTTTGACGTCGCCGTGAGGTGTGGATACCATGACGGACTTTCGGGGCAAACAGGTCCTTTCTGCGCGATATTTCCGCAGTCCGATAGTTGATGTTTCGGTGAACAGGATACGCTCTACTGCGGGGATGTCCGCTTCGTCGCAAAGCACGTGGATGCAGGTCGCCGGACGACATTTTTTCATGTATACCGGCGAAAAGAATACATCGCGCACGCCGGCTTCCAAGAGTTTTTCCATCACGTAGCCGAGTATTTCCGGTGTCGTGTCGTCGATATTCGTTTCAAGGACCGTGACGGTGTCCTGTTCCTGCGCTGTGGCGGCAGTGGTTTCGCCCCGCACAATCCGCAGCAGGTTGGGGACAGGAAAATCTTTTGTCCCGGCGCCATAGCCCGTCCGGACGATTTTCATCTCCGGCATCGGGCCGAAACTTTCGGCAAGCTCGGCGATAATAGCTGCGCCGGTAGGCGTCATCAACTCGCCTTCGACATCTAATTGTTTGAGCGCGGCACCTCTTGCCGCCAACACTTCCGTTACGGCGGGAACGGGTACGGGAATCGTGCCGTGCCGGCATTTAACAAACCCGTGTCCGTCGTGTAAAACGGAGGCATAGATTTTGTCCGGCGCAAGCATATCCACACAAATGGCCGTACCTGCTATATCAATAATCGAATCGACCGCCCCGACTTCATGAAAATGCACTTCATCCGGCGTCGAGCCGTGTATTTTAGCTTCCGCCACGGCCAACCGCATGAAAATACGCTTCGCCAAATCCTTCGCTCCGGCGGAAATGCCGCTCTCGTCGATAATGCGTGCAATATCGCTCATTGTCCGGTGGGCATGCTCCTGTCTCTCCACAATCACCTCCACACGTTTGGCGCCAATGCCGTGTTTCGACACTTCCGACAATTTAAGTTCCCAACCATCCGGAAGGAGTTTCTTCAGTTCGCCGGTAAGCCGCCCGACATCTACGCCTACATCGATTAAAGCGGAAAGCGCCATGTCTCCGCTGATGCCTGTAAAACAATCGAAATATAAAATGCTCATTGGTGTTTATCTGTTTATCCTGTTAATGCTGCTCGCTATGCATGCTGCGCCGAACCCATTGTCGATATTGACTACCGCTACGCTGTTGGCGCAGGAATTGAGCATGGACAGCAAGGCCGCCACGCCGCCGAAACTTGCCCCGTAGCCCACGCTTGTCGGCACGGCAATAACCGGCTTGTCGGTCAGCCCGCCGACCACGCTGGCCAGTGCGCCTTCCATGCCGGCGATTACAATAATTACGTTGGCGGAAGCGATGCGCTCGAGTTTTGAGAGCAGGCGGTGAAGCCCGGCTACGCCCACGTCACACAATCGCTCGACTTTGTTGCCGAGAAACTCAGCCGTGACAACCGCCTCGTCGGCTACCGGCATATCGGATGTGCCTGCCGTGATCACCAGTATCCGGCCCTCTCCGGCCTGTGCTGCGGAGCGGCGACGAATAACAATGGTACGCGCCGAAGGGTTCCATTCCGCTTCGGGATGCAGCGCCAGCACCGCTTGCGCGATTTCTTCCGATGCCCTGGTTGCCAATATATCGCTGTCGTTTTCCAGCATATTGCGGATAATTCCTTCTACTTGCGCAACAGTCTTTCCCGCACAATAAATCACCTCCGGACAGCCGCTCCGTATTTGGCGGTGATGGTCGATGATGGCATATCTGAGGTCATCGAAAGGCTTCATTTTGAGTTTTGTTTCGGCTTCCTCTACCGATATGGCGCCGGCCTTGACGCCTTCCAGTAATTTTTTTATATCCATACGCTTGTTATTCGTTCATGCTGCCACTGCGGAATCCTTCCAAATCGAGCGTGATATAGGTAAATCCGAGCGATTTGATTTCACCGGCAATTTCCTGCGTACGGAGGATTTCGTCAAAATATTTGCGCGGCGCCTCAATGCGGGCAATGTTTCCGTGCCAACGTACGCGGCAACCTTCCATGCCTCGCCGGCGTAGCGATTCTTCGGCGGCCTCCACCGCAGCCAGCCGTTCTTCGGTAATCCTCGTCCCGTATGGAATACGCGAGGAAAGACAGGCATTCGCCGGCTTGTCCCACGCCGTAATGCCTAACCGACGGCTGTATGTGCGGATCTCCTCTTTCGTCAGCCCACAGCCGGCCAGCGGGCTGACGACGCCCAGCTCCTGTCCGGCTTTCATGCCCGGACGGTGAGGCGACCGTGCATCGTCGGCGTTCTGGCCGTCGGCGATGTGCGTGATACCATGCCGGCGGGCAACTTCTGCGATCAGTGTGTAATTGCCTTTTTTGCAGAAATAGCACCGCATCCGGCTGTTTTCGGCAAAGCCGGCCGATTCGAAAGGATTTTCTTCTACTACTTCGTAGGGTATACCGAGGGCGTCGAGGGCGTCGAGGGCTGCCGCTTTGTCGCGCCGCGCCAGCGCCGGAGAGTCGATTAATACCGCTAAGGCATTGTTCCCAAGCACCTGCCATGCCACGTGTACAAGAAACGACGAGTCTACGCCGCCGGAATAGGCTACACATAATTTTCCATAGGAGGCAATCGTTTTCTTAAGATTTTCCAGTTTTTCCATCTCAGGCAAATAAATTTTCGTAAATGACGTAACAGCCGTACACGAAGCACAGGGCCGACGACACGAAGACCAACACCGTCCGCAACAGGGTGGAGTGGATAAGCTTTTTTGAGAAAGGGATGCTGAACACGCCGGCTACCAGCGTCATGCCGGCGATGGAGCCGATGCCGAAAATCAACAGGTACAAGAGGCTGCTCGTAACCGTTCCAATCTGTGTCATCACCAATACTACCAATGCGCCGCTGCCCGCCAGTCCGTGCACAATGCCGATGCCATACGACGTCTTGTGCAGCCGGTTGCCTTTCAAATGGACATGCATGTGAGGATGTTTGTTTTCGCCCGCGTGCTCACGGCGATGGGTATGGAACACGGTTTGTTCGTTGCGCAGGAAGATATAAAAACGGTATGAAGCAACGAGCACCAGCATCAGTCCGACAGCGGCTTCGAACCACGAGAACGAATGTTCGGGGATATTCACTTTGAACAGAATCATAATAATTCCAATCAGGAAAATGGTGGACGTATGCCCCAGCCCCCAGAAGATACCGTCTTTGAGCGCCGGCGAGATTTTGTTACGCTGCGACACGATGTTTGTCACAGCCAATATGTGGTCGGCTTCGAAAGCGTGAAGCAACCCTTCATACAACGCATACAACAATAGTATGATGACAGGCAATTGTTCCATAATTTTATCATTTACCGGCAAAGATAATACTTTTCGGTAAAATCGTAATTATTTCAGTACCTTAATCCTCAAATTGCGGAACGACAAGGGCGAGCCGTGCCCCAAGAATCCGATGTGCCCGCTCTTATTCGACAATCCGGGATGGTTCAGTTTATCTATGGTCTTGGTAAAATTGCTGCTGGCTTCGGCAATATCGCCGTCGAGGATAACCGTACCGTTGAGTGTTACCTTAATATGATTGCCGTCGGCAATAACTTCCTGCGTGTTCCATTCGCCCACGGGCTTCAGGAATCCGCGTTTGGCAGGTATCACCCCGTACACCGAGCCGTGATACTGGTAAACTTCCAGATTTTTATACACGTCGGCTTCATTGTCGAGTATCTGCAATTCCATGCCCACGTA
>JAITQN010000017.1 GCA_031288865.1 Prevotellaceae bacterium | reverse complement strand
ATCAGTGGATTATAAAAAATATCGAGGGTATGAATAAGGGTAAGAATAAAAAAAACGAGGGTCTGTAAGTCAATAGTATCAATACCAACCCTACCTATTATATAAGGTATAAAGAAACCAAACTATGATTGTTTATCTTGGAAATAGAAATCTCGAATTGACTGGATTAGACAAATCGAACGCAAAGGTAGACATAATTTTCGAAGTTCCAAAATTTTAACAGAAATTAACTATACCTACCGCAACGCCACGGCGCAGGGCAGTTTATACACCTTCACATTCCCCTGCACGTTGTAACACTGGATAAACACGATGAACAGGCCGGAGAGCGCCCGTTGGCCGTTGTCGCGGGCGCCGTCCCACGAGAGCGAGCCCGACTGCCCCAGCCACACGTTTTTCCCCAGCAACCGCACCACCCGCCCCTGCACGTCGTATACCGTGAGCGACGCCTCGCAGCCGGCGTCCGGCAGGCTGTAGTCGATGAACAGCACGTCTTGATAGCCGTCGCCATCGGGCGAAAAGGTGGTGTAGCGCAACGAAAACGCCTGCGCACGGCCGGCCGCGCTGTCGTTAAACTGCGAATTGCGGCGGGTGGGCGTGGCAAAGCCTGCGTCCTGCGCCGCCGATTGCCAGTTGGCGGGTTCGGCCGGACTTCCCGCAGGGTTCACGCGCTCCAGCGAAATACCTTCAGGGTTGGTGATGAATCCGCTGTGCATCTTTTCGGAATACAGAAATTCATCTACCACCTCGCCCTGTTCGTTGAGCAGCACTACGCAGCCGCTCTCGTCGGGATACGACGGCAGGCTTTTCAGCACAACAACCTTTTCGGGGAAGGGCACGGAATAGTATTGCCGCACCGCTTCCAAATCAGTGGTGAAAACGGCGTATTCGCGGGGGTGCAGGTGGTATTGCGGCGACACTTGTTGGATGGCGGCCACCGCATTGTTCTTATCGCGGTTGGCGAGCGCCGTTTGCCGCAAGTCGAAAATCCTGTCAGACCGGTTGTAAATTTCCACAAAATCCGCGCCGCCGGCCGGCGGGTTAAACAGCACCTCGTTGATCACGATGTCGCCGCCGGCCGGCAGGTGCAGGTTGCCGAAGGTGTAATCCGCCTCATCGGGGGCGTTGCCGGCCAGGTCGCAGAAAGGCGTCCCGATGGTTAACGCGTAAAGTTCGCCGGCTTCAAAGTCTCTGCCGAAAGTCAATTCCACCTGCAGGGCAAGGCTGTCGCTGCAGGTTGCCGCAACGGGTTGCCCGATGCCGTTGTCGACCACATACGACGCGGTGTTCGCGGCCTTGTCGCGGTTGAACATTTCGTTGAATAGCAGCAGTAGCCGGTTGTTGTCGAGCAACTGCACCTGTGTGGCAAAGGGCGCATCCGTGTCGGGGTTGGCGGCCTGTGCGGCGTTTGGCGCGCCGGGCGTGCCGCCCCGGGCGTCGGCGCTGGCCGTCCAGTTGGCCGCTGTTTCCGAAAGGTTATCCGCGTCGATTTTCTCCAAGCTATGGCCGCCGGCGCGCTGGGCGTCGTCGGCAAACCACCGGTCGGAATACGTTACGCGCGAAAGCAATTGCCCCTCGCCGTTTTTCAATTGCAACGTTTTTCCCGACTTGGTGAGACTCGACATATAACTTACGCCGGTGGCGTTGCCGAAGGCGCGCATATCTTCTACCGCCGCCGAAGTGCACAAAATCAAATACCCGTTGGCCGGAAGCGTGGCCGCGCCGATGTTTCCCACGGTGGCGTTGTATTCCATCTTCCACCCGCTGAGCGGCACAGGCACATCTAAGCGGTTGTACAGTTCGATATAGCTCACTTCCGGCAATCCTGCGGCCGGCGCCGGCGCTGCCATGATTTCGTTAATCACCACATCGCCGTAAAGCAGGTAGAAAATGGCGAGGGACGTGCTGTCGCTTACCTCATTGTTGTTCTCGTCCAGCAGTTTTTCTACGCTCAGCGTGGCGGGGCCGCGCGGCAATGGATTTTCAAACGTCAGCAAAACGTCCTTGCCGGATACGGCTTCCGCCGCCACGGGCGTGAGGGTGGCGCCACCGCCGGTAAAGGCGTAATTTGTGACCGCGCCGACCGTTTCCACATTCAGGGCTTGTGTGAAGGACACGCGGACTTTGTCTGGCGCCTCCTGCGCCGCCGCGCTGATTTGTGAGGGAACGGCGGAAGAAATAATCGTGATATTATCTAACCACAACTTTTGTGCACCGGCAGGAGTGTAGTCGCTAATCGCACCGAAGTGTTTTGCTGCGGTATGTTGTACACTGATTATTGCCCTACCGGCCTGTTGCAGTTCTTCAAATTTTCCTGTTCTTGCCCAGTAAAAATTCCACTCGCCGGCCATGCTGCGCGTTATTTCTATCGCAACGGTTATTGTGCTTGATGTGCCGACGTCTGTATTCCAATTTATGCCAGTATTTATGATTTCCTTATATCTGCCGTTCTCTATTTCGTATAAGCATAATATTTTGCTTGCTGTCAAATCCGGCAAGTTAACGCCAACCGCATAGCCGTCATATTCACCCAACGAAGACCAATGTGTAGCATCAGTATCGGACATTAATAATATAGCCCACCTGTTTGTTGCGGTAGGATTATAATTATAACGCATAAGAAACCGCCAAACGGCATTACCTTCCGCTAATGGAAAAGGTTTAATAGGTTTGGAAATCCTATCCCTGTGCGTTCCTGAAGCGCTCGCATCGGAGGTATGTCGCAGTGAAAAAGCGCCGTTTAGTTTTCCTGTTGCCGAAGCAGCGCTCCACCGGCCTTCCGGCGCTTGCGTCCAACCGTCTAACGCGCCGCTTTCGAAATCGTCGGAAAACTGCGCCGCCGCCGCACAGGGCAGCCACAGAAATAGGGAAAGAAAGAAGAGGGGCTTCATACGCTGTTTCATTTTATTACCGGTCGCCGTGGTGGATATTCGTGGCGGAATCTCCGGCAAAGGTAGGATACTTTTTTAAACCTGCAAAAATTTTCTTACGTTTTCCTGTATCTTATTTAATCCAACGCGTTGCAGGGGCGACCGGGCGAAAATAACATCGAACTGCGCTTCGTCGAGCGAGAGCCAGCCGGCCGCCGTGTACGACAGGATTTCGGGCTGCGGCATCAGCTCCGCATGGGTGTGGGCAGGCGCCGCCCTGTTCCACGGACAATGCAGCTGGCACAGGTCGCAGCCGAAGATGTAGCCGCAGGTTGGCACCGTGATGTCGCCCTTGTGCTCTTTGGTTTGATAAGAGATACACTTTCCCGCATTGAGCCGGCGCGGCGCTTCCAGGGCGCCCGTGGGACAGGCCGCCATACAGCGCGCGCAACGCCCGCAACGGTTTTTCAGCGGTTCGTCATACACGAGCTCCACCGAGGTGATCAAAGTGGCTAAAAACACAAACGAGCCGAAAACGGGCGACACCAGCAGGTTGTTTTTCCCTATCCATCCCAGTCCGGCACGCGCCGCCCAAGCTTTTTCAAACACCGGCGCCGAATCCACAAACCCCCTGACTTGCGCATGGGGATAATGCGCCCTTACCGTGTCGACCAATACGTTTAATTTGCGGCGTATCGCGTCGTGGTAGTCTTCCCCGTAGGCATAGCAAGCCACTTGCGGCACGGCTGCCGGCTGCACCACCGGCGGCTTGTAGCTCAACAGCAGCATGAACACCGACCGCGCGCCGGCTACCAGCAGACGCACATCGCTGCGTTTTTCTACGTTTCGCTCCAGATACGACAGGCCTGCATGGTTCCCGGCCGCCAGCCATTGCCGCAAATACGCGTCCTCGCGCAACAGTGCGCCGGCCGGCGCCGCACCGCAGGCGTCGAAGCCCAGCGACAGCGCTTTGTCTTTTAATAATCGGGTGAAACCTGACGCGTCCATACGGCAAATGTACGGAACTTTTTTTTCACTCGGAAAAAGCGTATCTTTGTTTTAAAACTTACTTATAAACTTATACCTTACATGAAAAAAATATTAGTGATCGGCGCACTCGGACAAATCGGCTCCGAACTTACTCCCGAATTTAACAAGCGCTACGGCTGCGACAATGTGGTGGTGGCCGACGTCGCCTACGACAAACACGGCGTCGTCAAGGATAATGCGTTCGAGAAAATCGACGTGACCGACTACAACGCCATCGAAAGCGCCATCAAGCGGCACCGGATCGACACCATCATCAATCTGGCGGCCATCCTCTCGGCCAAGGGCGAGCAGAACCCCGACCTGGCTTGGCGCATCAACATCGACGGGCTGCTCAACGTGATCCGGCTGGGGGTGAAGTATAAACTCGACCGGGTGATGGTGCCCAGTTCCATTGCGGTGTTTGGCCCGCAGTCGGTGCTCTACAATGCGCCGCAGGAAACCGTGCTCAAGCCCAACACGATGTACGGCATCACCAAGGTGACCGGTGAACTGCTGGCCGATTACTACTTCCGGAATTTCGGCCTCGACTTCCGCGGCATCCGCTATCCGGGCATCATCAGCTACAAAACGCCGCCCGGCGGCGGCACCACCGACTACGCCGTAGAAATTTTCTACGACGCGCTGAAACATAAAAAATACACCTGCTTCCTGAGCAGCGAAGCCTGCCTGCCCATGATGTACATGCCCGACTGTATCCGCGGCACCATCATGCTGCTCGAAGCCGACCGCAGCAAGCTGCAACACCACGGCAACTACAACCTCGGCGCCATGAGCTTTACGCCCGAAATACTCGCCGCAGAAATACGGAAGCACATCCCGGAGTTCGAGATTTCCTACAAGCCCGATTTTCGCCGCGAGATCGCCAAGTACTGGCCGGCGTCGGTCGATGACTCGTCGGCGCGCGCCGAGTGGGGATGGGCGCCACAATGGGACCTGCCCGCCACCGTAGCCGACATGCTGAAGGAAGTAGCGAAAAAAGTCAATTAGAATTATGAGTATAACTCATAACTTATTATCGCTCGTAATTAATTTTTGGATGCGGGATGCCAGACGGTCGATATCGCGGCGAAGGCCGCTCAGCAGCACCGGATTGTCCGAATAGTCAATCTCGATACGGTCTTCACACAAGCGCATGAAGCGGGCTACCGGGTTTTTATGCCGGAAAATTAGTTTTTTGTCGTTGTCCGACTGCAACTCAAACCGTACTTCCGCAAACAGGCGGATGACCTCCTGTTTCTCTTCGTCGAGCGGATGATTGGTATACACTTTCCGTTTTACATATCCGAACAGCGGATACACCACGCCGAAAACCACGCCGAAAATAACAAGGCTTGACAAATCGCTTCCCTGCAGCAAGTCCATAAACGTAATGGGGTTGGAAGACGAATTACCCAGCACGAAACTAACTGCGAAAAGCAGCATGGCCAATATGAAAAACAACACTACTGATTTGAGTGCACGTATGAAATAGCGCTTCATAATATAAATTTATTTTTGCTTTTTAATTTCTTTCCAAGCCAGCGCAGCAGAGCCCAGCACGGCGGCGTTTGTTTCGTCATTTAATCCCGAAGGCAATAGTTTCACTTTCCCCTTCCAGATTTTAAGCAGATTGTTTTCCATGTGTTCTTTCACCGGGTCGAAAATATATTTCCCGGCTTTGGCCAGGCCGCCGAAGAGGAAAATGGCTTCGGGCACTGTAACGGCAACCAGATTGGCCAGGGCAATCCCCAGCAAACGGCCGGTGTGCGCGAAAGCCTCTATCGCAATGGGGTCGCGCTTTATGGCCGCCTTGGTGATCATGTCGGCCGAAAGTTCATTAAAGCTGATGCCTTTCAGTTCGCTGTCGCCACGGTGGTCGGCGAGCAGTTTGTATACTGTGCGTATAATGCCGGAGGCCGAGGCATACGTTTCGAGGCATCCTTTCCGGCCGCATCCGCATTCACGTCCGTCGGGGGTAACAATGATGTGGCCTAACTCGCCGGCAAAGCCGTCATGGCCGTACAGCAGTTCACCACCTGCCACAATGCCGCTTCCCAAGCCGGTGCCAAGGGTAATCACGGCGAAATCTTTCATCGACTTGGCGCCTCCGTATATCATCTCGCCGATGGCTGCGGCATTGGCGTCATTAGTAATCACAACCGGCAAACCGGTAAAATGCTCTTTAAGTTTTTGCGCAATAGGCAGCACGCCCGTCCACAATAAATTTGCCGCAAATTCAATATTTCCCGTGTAGTAATTGGCGTTCGGCGCACCAAGCCCCAAGCCGGTCAGTTCATAGTTTTCGGTTACATTGGTGGCCAGCGACTTTATATTGTCGGCGAGCGCCTGCATGAAAAGGTCGAAATCCGTGTACTTCCGTGTAGGGAAATGTCCCTCTCCGTAAATTTTTCCATGTTCGTCCACAATGCCGTAAACGGTGTTGGTGCCGCCAATGTCGATACCTGCTACTAACTTTATCATAAGTATAAGTGTTTAAAATGTAAAAGTATCATTTTTTTCGGAAAAAGACAAATGCGGCGGGATTTTTTTGTACATTTGCCTTAAACTTTAAATATTCCGATATGCCGGTAACCGTCCAAAACATCAGTAAACTATACGGGACACAGACAGCGTTGCACAATGTCAGCCTCGACATACCAAAGGGTCAGGTGGTGGGCTTGTTGGGCCCCAACGGCGCCGGGAAATCCACGTTGATGAAAATCCTGACCGGCTATCTGCCGGCCGATGCGGGAAAGGCCATTGTGAACGGTTTTGACGTCGCCATACAGCCGCTGGAAGCGCGGCGCAACACCGGGTATTTGCCGGAGCACAATCCGGTGTATCCCGACCTGTATGTGCGCGAGTTCCTCGAACTGATGGGGCGTCTGCAAGGATTGGGGCGCAAGGCGAAAAAGCGCGCGGCGGAGGTCATCGCCCTTACGGGAATTACCCCCGAGCAGCACAAGAAGGTAGGGCAACTCTCGAAAGGCTACCGCCAGCGGGTGGGCTTGGCGCAAGCCCTGCTGCACGACCCGGAAACGCTCATTCTCGACGAACCCACCTCAGGGCTCGACCCGAACCAGCTTACCGGCATCCGGCAGCTGATCCAGTCGCTCGGCCGCGACCACACCGTACTGCTGTCGACCCACATCATGCAGGAAGTGGAAGCGATGTGCACCCGCATCGTCATCATCAACAAGGGAAATATTGTGCTCGACAAGCCCACCGGCGCCATCAACCTGCAAACGCAATCGCTGGAAGACCTCTTCAGGCAATTAACAAATGACAATTAATATTCGGAAAAATTATGGATACACAAGTTAGAAAATACCCCATTGGTCAGCAGGATTTCAAGTATCTGCGCGAAAACGATTTTTTGTATGTGGATAAAACAGGATTTCTCTATCCATTGGTTACAACGGGCAAACAGATTTTTCTTTCGCGTCCGCGCCGTTTTGGGAAGTCGCTGTTTCTTTCCACGCTGAAGTATTATTTTCTCGGCGAGAAAGAGCTTTTCCATGGGCTTAAAGTGACTGAACTGGAAAAAGACTGGATAAAATACCCCGTATTTCACATTGAGTTTAATATAGAAAGTTATATCGACGTAAACTCGTTAAATCAGGCATTGGAGAGCAACCTCTCTATATTAGAAAAAGTTTGGGGCAAGGACATCACCGACAACACTTATCCATCTCGTTTTAGAGGGCTTATTCGCCGCGCTGCCGAAAAGACAGGCCAACGCGTGGTGGTGCTGGTGGATGAATACGACAAGCCGCTGCTCGCCACAATGCACGACGAGAAATTAAACGAGGACTACCGCACCATCCTGAAGGGCTTTTACGGCGTATTGAAGGGCGAGGACGCCAACCTGCGCTTTGCTTTTCTTACGGGCGTTACGAAGTTCAGCAAGGTGAGCATTTTTAGCGACCTGAATCAGTTGAGAGATATTAGCATGACGGAAGAA
>JAITQN010000152.1 GCA_031288865.1 Prevotellaceae bacterium | reverse complement strand
CATTCATCAGGACAATTTGCGGCGCGCCATCGAGAAGTTCCGGAACCTGTCGGGCGCGAAGGGCATCGACAGCCGTGCGCTCTCTTCGCTCTTGGAGAGCCTCCGCCGGGAGAAAGCGGTGTACAAGTCCTACTTGCTGGTTACCGACAGGGACAAGCTGACCCCGTTAGCCGTGAAAGACATTGCCTGCATTTGCATCGACGCGAAGATGGTCGTAGCCCTGACACACGACAAGCGCCGTCATCACCTTACCCCGACGCTGGAGGAGCTGATGGAGCAATTAGACCCGAAGGCTTTTTACCGAGCCAACCGGCAATGCATCGTGGCGCGCGCCGCCGTGAAGGACGTCAGTATATGGTTCGGCAGCAAGTTGGCGGTAAACCTCACCGTGCCCGTTCCCGAGAAAATCTACGTGAGCAAGGCCCGTGCCCGGGAATTTAAGGAATGGCTGACGGCGTAAGCTCGGCGCCACCGGGTTTTATCGCTTAGCTTTCATAGTCCCCATGCCGAGGGTGTGAAAGCGGCCTCTACGCGGTTCTGTTCATCTTCCGGCAGGTTATAGAAAAAGTCGAGGCCAGTGAGCGTTTCGATATCGTCGATGGTTTTCGCGTGATTCGATGATAATGCTTCGCTGCCGTAGTCCTTATTCTCGAACCAGAAGCCGATGGCGTCGAATGCGCCGGTAGTCGCTTTTTTACGTAAGATGACTTTGAAGTAATATTTCGGCACTGCCATGGTGCTGGCACTGGTGTGGCTCATAATATCGTCTTCCTTCAGGATAGTTCCGCCGGCGCAGATGTAGAGCGTATCATCGCCTACCCATCTACGTATTTTATCTTCCAGCCTTGCCCAGATTCTCTGGTTAAGGCCGGCCAGTTGCGGTGACATGTTGGAGTACATGAACGTTTGTTCGTTCATGGAGGTGGATGCCGTCCGGTCGGCCGACGGGCAGAGGTGGCCGCGGTCGTAGCCGCGGAAGTCTTCTCTGGTGGGGCGGTCTTCTTCCGGAATGCGTGCGTCGAATTGCCACGCATCGGTTCGTCCCGACGAGCCCATGTGAGCCTTGTAGAGCGGCCATGCCACCCATTTCGGGTGTTTTTTGGAGGGCGCGTACTCCAGCGAGAAATCGCCGGCCGTGTATTCCAGCAGCCAGTTCTTGTCCATCACCCCGGGGCGTTCGAGATGTGTGGGAGTGGTCACCACAGGGAGATTTGGGTCGGGACCGGGTGGTACCTCTTCGCCTTTGCCGTATTGGGCAAGGCCATTATCGTTGTCGCACCCTGTCATGCACAGGCAGCAGGTCAACGTTGCGACGATAAGCAGGTGGTATAATGCTTTCATCAGATATTTATTTTAAAACATTTTACATATTAGTATACGTCTTTTTTATCAAATCAGTGGCCTGTTTGTTGATATGGCGGTTGAGGATTTTCTGCTCGCTCTTTTCCAGCAAGGCATAGCTGCTCGCGTGTTCCTTCAGATAGTCGTCTAAAATGTCCTTGCTGAAAAGCCCTATCAACTTGCCCGTCTCTTTCGGCAGCGACACCTGCCCGATTTTGCTGACAACGTTGTCCAGCCGGTTTTCCGTGACGTATGCTTCCGTCAGCGCCAGCTGGTCGTTGAGCGCTTCGCTATAGGTCGGCGCTACGAACAGGGCCGGCTGCCGCTTCTTCACCGCTTTCTTCTCGGCGAACCGGCTGTTCTTGCTTTTCAGCAATACCCGCGACCCGTTGCTGAGAAACGCCGGCTCCACCGGACGTATAACGACGCCTTCGCAAATGTTGTCTTCCACAGGCGGCAGTCCCAGCCACCCCGAAATTTGGCTCGGAAAATCGTTCGGATACGCTAAGCATTCGTCCAGTGTGCCATGGAACAACGTCTTTGCGTACAAAATGCCGCTTTCTTCAAAGAAGGCGTTCGTTTCGTCCACCGGAAAATACCGTCTTCGGTCTGTCCCGGCAGCGTAGATGTCGAAGCCGTAAAACTCGTGCGCCGGACAATAATACACGCCCTTCTGGATGGTCAGCACGGCCGGGCTGTTCTTCACGTCGGGGTGGGGGTATTTGCCGCCGAACATCTCGCCGTAAACCAGAATGCCTTCCGTGTCCGCATGTTTCGCCTTTACCCGCCGGAACAGGCTGGCCACGCGCTCCCGGTACCTTTCGAGCAACTCCTCGTAATCGTAAAACGCCTCGCCGGGTTCAATCACCCCGGTACGTTTCGCAAATTGCACGTCCCGGCCGTCGGTAACGAAGCAGCAGTTCGCCCCATGAACCTTTTCCTGTATTACATATTGTAGGGATTCAGGAAGTTCGAGCTTAATCTTGTCTAAGAGTTCCTTGTCGTAGGTGTTCTCTATGGAACTGTATTTTTTAAATATCAGCATAGTTCTTCAAAGTTTATTGGTGCAAAGTTACCTAACTTTTTCCAAATTTTCCGTGTAAAATTTTGTCATTTATAAAAAATTTCCGAACTTCGCACCCTAAAATATTAAAATTAGTAATAAATTTATTCACTAAAGAGGAGGGACCAAACTATAGTAGCACCTTACAGACCGCCGCGTCCGCCGTTTCGGCCGGGCAATACCGGGAACAACGGTAGCAATAATAATAACAGGGCTATGAGACCGCGGCAGTTCGAAAAAAAGGAGAACGAGCACCGCATCAACACCGAAATCAGAGGTGTGGCGAGTGTTCGTGTGGTAGGCGACAATGTGCCCCAGGCGGGTAGTGTTTATTCCATAACCGAAGCGCTGAAGATGGCGCAGGATATGGAGCTCGACTTGGTTGAGATTTCGCCGAATGCCGATCCTCCCGTGTGTAAAATTGTGGAGTACCAGAAGTTCCTTTACCAGCAGCGCAAGAAAGCAAAGGAGATGAAGTCGAATGCGCAGAAGGTGGTGATTAAAGAAATACGGTTCGGCCCGAATACCGATGAGCATGATTATCAGTTTAAGTTGAAGCATGCGCAGAGTTTTTTGAGTGAGGGCGCCAAGGTGAAGGCGTATGTGTTCTTTAAAGGTCGCTCCATCATGTTTTCGGAACAGGGCGAGAAGCTCCTGTTGCGGTTTGCGGTCGACCTCGAAGAATACGGAAAGGCCGAACAGTTACCGAAGTTAGAGGGCAAGCGCATGATTATGATGATCGCCCCCGTGAAGAAAAAATAAATGTAAACTTTAAAATAGAACAGAAGATGCCGAAAATTAAGACGAACTCCGGTGCCAAAAAGCGCTTTCAGCTTACCGGATCGGGAAAAGTAAAACGCAAGCACGCGTATAAGCGTCATATTTTGACGAAGAAGACAACCAAGCAAAAACGCAATCTCACCTACTCCACCATCGTGGACAAGTCGGATGAGAAACGCATTAAAGACTTGTTAGTCGCTTAAATTATTTTATTAACCAGACTGTTCAGCAAAAAGACCCTGCAAGCGGGGCGCTGACTTTCGCAAAACAAACATTTATGTCTCGTTCTACAAATGCGGTTGCGTCACGCGCCCGCCGCAAAAAAATCCTCAAACTCACCAAGGGCAACTTCCTGGCCCGCGCCAATGTGTGGACGGTAGCCAAGAACACGTACGAAAAAGGGTTAACCTACGCCTATCGCGACCGCAAGGTCAAGAAACGCACGTTCCGCGCCCTGTGGATACAACGTATCAACGCCGCCGTACGCGCGTATGGAATGACGTATTCCGAATTTATCGGTAAAGCAGCGAAGAACAACATCGCGCTCAACCGCAAGGTGCTGGCCGATTTGGCCATGAACCACCCTAAGGCTTTCGAAGCAGTGGTGAAATCCTTGCAATAAACGCGTAGAGGGGTACTCTGCACAGGGCGGAGTGAATCAGCGCCCTCAGGCGGAATGACGACTTGAATACGGAATAATCATTCCGTATTTTTTTTTCGCAAAAATCGATGTCCCTCGCCACGTAGTACTGTTCCCGCCGCAAGTCTGCCATCGAGCGGATGTGTGCATATTTATAGTTACGCTTCATCGTTGTCTGCTTTAGCGCCGTCCGGCTTTTCGCCAAAGCCTTGCGGCGTGTGGTTGAAAAACATTTTTACGAAATACCGCACCATCCGGTTGGTGAAAATACATTTGCGCAACAGCAGCACGACGCCGGTCACACATACGATAAGCCCTCCGGTGAGGCATAGGGCTGCGGCCGGCGAATCGAGCAACTGGCCTAACCAGTATGCAAACCCGGCTAAGAAAAACAGCAGCGCCAGCAGCAGCAGCAGTGCGCCCGTGATGATGCCGAGCAACCAGCCGGAGAAGGACGACAGGTGCCCGGCGGCCTGCAGTTTCAGGGCGTCGAGGCGCAGGTTGATGTATGCCGTTACGCCGGCTATCAACTGTTCCAGCTGTGAAATTTTATCTTCCGCTTCCATCCCCGGCTACTTCTTGTTGCTTTTCGGCTCGTCCTTTTTCCCGGGATGAACGAGGTGGTCGATTTTGTTACTCAGCCTGTCGAATTCCTTGTTGAAGGTGCTCGTCAGCGCCTGGCGCGCTTCGGCGCCTTTTTCGGTGGTGAACAGCAGGGCTACGGCCGCACCGGCTACGGCGCCGCCTAAGAAAGCCATTAAGGTTGCAGTTGAAGTTTTCATATTCGTATTTTTTTGTACATTTGCATTTTCATGGAAACAACGATTTCACTTATCGGAAGCGGTCATGCGGCCACTCATCTTGCCAACGCTTTTTTTGCCCGCGGCTATATGATTGTTGACGTTTACAGCCGCACTCCACAACATGCCCACCAACTCGCCGCGCAGGTCAACGCCCGTGTGGCGCCCGGCATTCGCGCCCTGCGCCCGTCTGATGTGCTCCTCATTGCGGTTGACGACCATGCGATACCGCAGGTGGCGCAACAGTTGCCGCCCACGCAAAGCCTCGTGCTGCACACGGCCGGCCCGGTGGGCATGTCGGCGCTTCAAAAATTTCAAAACCACGGCGTGCTTTACCCGTTACAAACCTTAAGCCGCGAATGTAAGGTCGATTTTCGCACCGTGCCTCTCTTTATAGAAGCAAATGTACAAAAAAATTGTGACATGGTGCGCCGCCTGGCCGGATCTTTGTCGGAAAACGTACAGGAGCTTGACTCCGAAAGTCGCGCGAGGCTGCATCTGGCGGCGGTATTTGCCAATAACTTTGTGAACAGTCTGCTGGGCGTGGCGTGCGACATTGCGGGAACCCGGTTTGAATGCCTGAAGCCGCTGGTGGAGGAAACCGTGCGGAAGGCGTTTGCCGCGCGTCATCCTGCGGAAGTGCAAACCGGGCCGGCGCGGCGCGGCGACGAAACCAGCATCGACAAACACATAAAATCGCTATCTTTGCATCCCGAATGGCAAACC
>JAITQN010000053.1 GCA_031288865.1 Prevotellaceae bacterium | reverse complement strand
TTAAAGCAACTCGACGGCCTCGGGCCTCACGGCGAGGTCATCATGGATTATTCCATCTTCGACGCCCTGCGCGCAGGGTTCGGGAAGGTGGTGTTTGTCGTGCGACGCGCGATGGAGGCCGACTTCCGCCGCGACTTTATCCCGCGCTACCGCGGAAAAGTGCCGTTCGACATCGTGCTACAGGAACTCGACTGCGTCCCGCCGGGCTTCGCCTGCAACCCCGAACGCGAAAAGCCCTGGGGCACCAACCACGCCGTCATGATGGGCGCGCCGGTCATTCACGAGCCGTTCGCCGTAATCAACGCCGACGACTACTACGGGGTCGACGCCTTCAAGGTGATGGGAAATTACCTGCAGGCGCTGGCCGGCAGCAAGAACAAATACTGCATGGTGGGGTTCCGGGTGGGCAACACCCTGTCGGAGGGCGGCGGCGTGGCGCGCGGTGTGTGCACGAAAGACGAACAGGACCACCTCACCTCTGTCGTGGAACGGACATACATCATCCGCGAGGAGGGAAAAGTGAAGTACCGCGACGACGACGGCACAACCATGGTGCCGATTGCCGACGACACGCCGGTGTCGATGAACCTGTGGGGCTTCACACCCGACTATTTCGCCCACTCCGAGGAACTGTTCAAGGTTTTCCTGAAAGAGAAGGGGCAGGAGCTCAAGTCGGAGTTCTTCATCCCGCTCGTGGTAAACCACCTCATCGAACACCGGACGGCCTCGGTGAAAGTACTGCCCACCACGTCGCAGTGGTTCGGCGTTACTTACCGCGACGACCGCCCCGGCGTGGTAGCGCGCTTGCAGGCGCTGCACGACGAGGGCGTGTATCCGCCGCAACTCTGGTAACCCCCCCGACCGATGATCGACCGTGCCACCATAGACCGCATTTTCGACGCCGCTAATATCGTGGACGTCGTGGGCGAATTCGTGAGCCTGAAAAAGCGGGGAGTAAACTACCTTGCGTGCTGTCCGTTTCACGACGAGAAGACGCCGTCGTTCAGCGTGTCGGCCACCAAGAATATTTACAAGTGCTTCGGCTGCGGGAAGGGCGGCAACGTGGTGAACTTCGTGATGGAGCACGAGCACCTCAGCTACGTCGAGGCGCTGAAATACCTCGGGAAGAAGTACGGCATCGAAATCAAGGAACGGGAACTGACGGAAGAAGAAGTGCAGGAAGGCAACCGGCGCGAAAGCCTGATGGTGGTGTCGGCCTACGCACAGGAATACTTCAGCCGCACGCTGTGGGAACAGCCCGACGGAAAAGCCATCGGGCTGAGTTATTTCCACGAGCGGGGATTCAACGATAACATCATAAAGAAATTTCAGCTGGGCTACTCGCCCGACGCGCGCAGCGCCTTCAGCAACCATGCGCTCCGCGACGGTTACAAGAAGGAGTATCTGGTGGGCGCCGGGTTATCAATCGACAAAGGGGAAACGCTCATCGACCGCTTCTCGGGACGGGTGATGTTCCCCATTCACTCCATCTCCGGACGGGTGATTGCCTTCGGGGGACGCACCCTGAAACAGGACAAAACGGTGGCCAAGTATTTCAATTCGCCCGAAAGCGAGATCTACAGCAAGAGCCACGTCCTGTATGGCATTTTCTTCGCCAAGCAGGCCGTCACCCGGCAGCAGAAATGCTATCTGGTGGAGGGCTACACCGACGTAATATCCATGCATCAGGCGGGGATTGAGAACGTGGTGGCGTCGAGCGGCACGTCGCTCACCGTTGACCAGATTAAGCTCATCAAGCGGTTCACGCCCAACGTGACGGTGCTCTACGACGGCGACGCGGCGGGCATCAAGGCGTCGCTGCGGGGCATCGACATGCTCCTCGAAGAGGGGCTGAACGTGAAGGTGGCGCTCCTCCCCGACGGCGACGACCCCGACTCGTTTTCGCGCAAGCATTCCGCCTCGGAACTGGAGGCCTTTCTGCAAGGCGCCGAGCAGGATTTCATCTCTTTCAAAACAAAACTGCTGAGCGACGAGGCCAAGACCGACCCCCTCAAGCGCGCGGCACTGATTACCGACGTGGTGCACAGCATCGCCGCAATTCCCGACAACATCACGCGAACGGTGTATGTGAAGGAGTGCAGCCAGCTGATGACTATCGAGGAGGACATATTGTCGACGGAAGTCGCCAAGCTGCGCCGCAGGAAATGGCAGGACGGCGCGGCAAAAAGGCCGGCCGGCGAAACGCCCGCCACACCCCCGGACGGGGACGAGCGCGACGTCGCCCCCGCCGCAACGCCGCAGCCGGTGTTTACCCACGACGCATACCACGAAGCGGCAGAGCGGGAACTGGTGTATTACCTGCTGAAGTTCGGCGACCGCGAACTGCCGCTCCGGAACGGGGGAAGGGAACACCTCCCGGTGGCGGAATATATCATGTCGGAATTGCAGAAAGACGACCTGACGCTGATAAACCCGCATCACCGCCGGCTCTTCGACGAATACGGCAAGGTGCTGGAACTGGCCGCCGATGACCGGGCAAAGTATTTCTTCAACCACCCCGACCAGCAGGTCGCCAGGCTGGCTGTCGACATCCTGTCCGACCATTACAACCTCACGATCGAACGCTTTACCAAATCGGAGGAGCCGGAAAACTACAAGCTGTGCCGCGACGTCCCCCACGCCATCCTGTCGTACAAGTCGGCCATCGCCAAGCAAAGGTACATAGAGGCGAGCCACCGGCTGCGCGACGCAAAGCCGGAACAGGACATGGCGCCACTGATGGCGCAGCTGCAAAGCCTGCAACAGGTGCGCAAAGCGTTTTCCGACGAATTGAAACGATTGACAACCTGACGGGCAACAAATAGCCGCACCGTGCGTTTAATAAAGTAGAACTTAAAATTTAATATCATGAAAAAATTAATTATCGCCCTATTCTTATGCAGCGCGGCTTTTGCGCCCCGCGCTTCGGCCGACAGCCGCGACACGGCCTTTTTAACGAAGCGCTTCCCGGCGGCCTCGGTCGCCAAAATCGACGTAGCCACCTCGGGCGGGAGCGTCGAAGTGAGCGGCGACGCTACCCGGGAAGCCATCGTGGAAGTGTTTGTGTCGAACAACAGCTTGCCAAAATGGACGGCCGAAAAAATACAGTCCGTGCTGGAGGAGCATTACGAATTGGACATTAAAACCGAAAATGGCGTATTGACGGCGCATGCACACAGAAAAAAAGGCTCTAAGTGGTCGTCGAACATGGGACTGAGCATTTCGTTCCGTATTACGACACCCCGCACCGTCGACGGAGAGATAAAGACCTCCGGCGGCAGCATCAAAGCCGAAGACTGTAGCGGCACGATTACCCTACAGACGTCGGGCGGCAGCATCAACCTGAGCGACCTGTCGGGTGCCGTCACCGCCCACACCTCGGGCGGCAGCGTGCGGGCGCACGAGGTTGCGGGAACGCTCCACGCCTCCACCTCGGGCGGCAACATGATTCTGGAAGACATCGCGGGCAACCTCGAGGCGAGCACCTCGGGCGGCAACATGAAAGTCGACATGCGCACGGTGGCCAAATACGTGCGGCTCCACAACAGCGGACGCATAGAACTCGCCGTGCCGTCGGGCGGCTACACCCTCGACCTCAAAGGCAGGGAAGTAAGCGCGCCGGAGCTTAATGGCTTTAGCGGGTCGCTCAGGCCCAACGACATTACCGGGACACAGTATGGCGGCGGGCCGGAGCTCACGGTGAAGTCGTCGCAGCGGGTATTGCTGTCGTTTAAGTAGCGAAGCGTGCCGTGCACGCGTCTCAACACCTTGAGAACCGGGAATCGGGTCGAAAAGTAGCTTCTCAACACCTTGAGAAGCCACTTTCGGACACAAAAACCGCTTCTCAACACCTTGAGAAGCCACTTCCGGAAGCAAAAGCCGCTTCTCAACACCTTGAGAAGCCACTTTCGGACACAAAAACCGCTTCTCAACACCTTGAATCGAAAAAAATCATAAGTAAAATATACCTTACCATTCCTGTCCCTCATCCCGTAACCAGTCTTGCGCCTCTTCATCGCCCAGGCGGGCAGCCTGTAGAAGGTTTTTAATACTTTCCTGTTTGTTACCTGAAAAATTGTTGCTAACCCCCAGGTAAAAGTATGCGTTTGCATGCTTCGGGTCAATGGCAACGGCTTGCTCAAAGTATCGTATAGCTTCATTATAGTTGTGCAGAATAGTATAGTAGACAAGCCCCATGCAATAGTACGCGTTTGCGTAGTTGGGGTTGAGTTCAATGGCCTTTTGAAAGCTCCGCAGGGCTTCTTCGTGGTTCAGCAACTCATAGTAGGAAAGCCCCAGATTGAAATGTCTGTCCGTATCGCCAGGGTCAATTTCGATAGCTTTTTGGTAGGCACGTATGGCTTCATCATATTTCTTTAAAGCGTGGTAAGAAATGCCCATGTCGTGGTATGAATATTTGTCGTTGGGGTCGATGGCAACGGCTTTCCGGCAGTATTGTATGGCTTCGTCGTGGCGCTGTAGCTCCCTGTGGGCTTCTCCCAGTTTGACCATGCAAGCACGCATATTGGGGTCATTGGGGTTGAGCTCGACAAATTTTTGCAGGCACCGTATGGCTTCCTCGTAGTCTTTTAACATACCATGACATAGCCCCAGGAAAAGATATGCGTACGAATAGTTCGGATTGAGTTTTAAACATTTCTCGAAGCAGATGACGCCGCCCTCGTAGTCCTTCGATTGCCAGAAAGAGTTCCCCAGACTGAAAAGTGTGTTTATATTATTCGGGTCGCGGGAGAGGCTTTTTTGGAAACACGGAATGGCCTCGTCGTAATTTTTTAAAGAAGCGTAAGCATTTCCCAAATGAAAGTAGGCTTCGGCATTGTTCGGGTCGATGGCAATCGACTTCTTGAGGTGTTGTATGCTTTCGTCGTAGTTTTCTAACCGATGGTAAACGGAGCCCAGGCGAAAGTGATCCTCGGCATTGTCCGGGTTAAGGTTTATGGCTTTCTGGAAGCACCAGACGGCGCCGTTGTAGTCTCCCCAATACTCATAGATTGACCCCAGATTATGGTATGAGCTCAGGTGGTTTGGGTTAAGAGAGATGGATTTTTGATAGCATTTTGCGGCCTCCTCGTAGTTCTCCATGGAGTAGTAGGCAAAGCCCAGGTTATAGTGCGGGAGAGCGTCGTTCGGGTTCATGGCAATGGCTTTTTCCAAGTACCGGATGGCTTCCTTATAGTTCTTTAAACTCGCATGAATGCTCCCTATATTACTGTAGATAGTGCTATTATTCGGGCAAAATTCGTCGGCTTTCCGGAAACACCGCAGGGCTTCGTCGTAGTTCCCCTGCATCATGCTGATACCGCCCAGGCCAAGGTATGCGTTTACATGCTTCGGGTCGAGCTCTATTACTTTCCGGAAGCAGCGTTCAGCGCTTTTATAGTCGCGGAACACCTCTCTGTAGAGACCTCCCAGGTCGAAGTGTGCGGTCAGGTAGTTCGGGTCGATGGCGATGGCTTTCTGGAGGCAGCGTGCGACTTCGTCATATTCCCCCGAATGCGTGTAGAGAACGCCCAGACTGTGGTATGCCTTCTCATTGTCGGGGTCCAGCTCGATGGCTTTTTTGATGCATCGCATAGCCTCCTTGGTATCTTGTAGGGCAAAGTACACCTTACCTATATTATTGTAGAGGTCTCCACTGCCGGGGTTGATGTCCAGTGCCTTCTTATAGGCGCGCAGGGCTTCGTCGTAGTCTTGCAGGTTGGTGTAGGCAAGCCCCAGGTTGTCGTATCCCATCACGAAGGAGGGGTCGAGCTCCACCGATTTACGGAAGCACCATACCGCGCCGTTATTGTCTTTTAAACCGAGATAGACGCTTCCCATGTTGTTGTAGGCCTCGATATAGTCGGGGTCCAGCTCAATGGCTTTCCGGTAATACGTGAGCGCGCGATCAAAGTCGTCTTGCTGGTCGGCCTCGCAGCCTCTTGCGAAGCATTCCTCGGCCTCGGGACTGGCGGGCGCGTCGCCTATTTTTCTAATGGGGTTTTTCATATAGTTTCTTTTTATGATTTATTACGTGTTATAACAAACGTTGCAAATGTACAATTAATTTTTGCAATTACGCAAAAAATCGTATCTTTGCTGCCCCGAATTCACGGAACGGGGCCCATAGCTCAGCCGGTCAGAGCACCTGACTCATAATCAGGGGGTCGTTGGTTCAAGCCCAACTGGGCCCACAAAAAGAAACTCATTTCTTCAACTCCCCTATAAACTCTTTGAATAGCCCTATAATTAGAATGAATTTTATTCCTGCTTTTCCCAGCGGCTTATTCCGCGCGTTTCCAGACTGAACTCCACACCGACCTTTACCAGCTGCTTGTCGCCGGCGGTGTAGGGTATCATATAGCCTTTGTCGTCGATTTGTTGCAAAGCTTTTTCGGCAGTGGAGGTCCCGGTCATCTTGAACTCAAAAACAAACACCGTATCTTTGGTAATCACCACAGCATCCGTGCGACCTGCCGCACTACGCTCCTCTACCGTGACAAACTGCCCCATCAACTTTAGCAAAATGAAGAACACCGTCTGAAAATGTTTCTCCGTTTTGTTGTTGAGGTCGTAGGGGATACCGGCGAAGAACGCCCGCAGGCGGTTCATAAAACCATCGACGTTGTTCGCCAACAAATCCCGGACAAAATTTGCTGCATAAAACTCGGTCAAGACATCTTTGCCTGGCATATATACCGGCAACAGTTCATTGAGAAAGCCATATTTGACCTCTTCATTCGGAAATCCCAGAATGTATTCGTTGAACATCTCATCGTAATCTTTAATGGTGAGATATCCGGTTTGGTAAAGTATAGGCACCGGATTTTCGTAATCGGCGCGATAGTCGGTAATGGAGTCCACGGAAATTTTCACGTCATTTTCCAGCGTTTTAATGTCGAACTCCACATCCCTGAGCATTTTTGCCAGAAACGTCGGCGTACCGGTGGCAAACCAGTAATTTTTCAGGGTCTGACTTCCAAAAGTATTTAACAAACTAAAAGGATTGTACATCCCTTCGGTATTTTCACAAAAGTGGTAGCCATCGTAGCGCTTTTGCAGTTCGGCGAGTGCCGCCTCATAAGTCAATTTACGTTCTGCGGCGAGGCTTTCAATTTCCGGCTGGAAATACACGGGCAATTCCGACTCCGATATGCCGCAGATACCGGCATGCCGTTTATCCATGCTAATATCCTGCAAGTGGTTCAAATCGCTGAAAACGCTTACTTTCGAAAATTTGGTCACGCCGGTAAGGAACACAAACCGCAAATGGGCGTCGGCGCTTTTTAATACCCCGTAAAAACCCTTCAACACCGTGCGCATAGCTTC
>JAITQN010000043.1 GCA_031288865.1 Prevotellaceae bacterium | reverse complement strand
TCTGCTTGCTCTACGCTCATTCCCTTTTTCATATACTGCGTGCGTCGGGCGCGGGGCGGGGGGGGGGGCCCCGCCTAAGTTATAAACACCTTGATTCGACAACACATTCTTCATTAAGTAACTAAAGTTTGCCTGCAAAAATACAAATAATTGCGAATAATTAAGCTATGGATTATAAATTATTTGTGATTTTTTAACAGTTTTTAACGTTGAAGCGGTGCTAATAATCAAAAAATAATTACTTTTGCAAACTCAATGTAAAAATAAATACTCTTGAACTCAAAAAACGAAATAGTAATTTATCAACCAAATAATACGTTACAACTTGAAGTGCTGCTCGAAGACGCAACTGTTTGGCTTACTCAAGCGCAAATGGTAACACTTTTTGAGAGGCATATCTCTGTAATTTCGCGCCATATCAAGAATATATTTGGAGAAGGCGAATTGGACGAAAAAAGCAATTTGCATTTTTTGCAAATTGCAAATTCGGATAGGCCCGTAGCCCTTTACAATCTCGATGTGATAATATCTGTCGGGTATCGTATTAAATCGCCACGAGGCACGCAATTCCGTATTTGGGCGAGGGGAATCATAAAAGATTACCTGTTGCGCGGGTATGCGATTAACCATCGGGTTGAAAAACTGGAACACCGTATTGCCGAAACCGAGAAGAAGATTGATTTTTTCGTTAAAACGGCCTTGCCGCCTGCCGAAGGAATTTTCTTTGACGGACAGATTTTTGATGCCTATAATTTTGTATCCGATTTAATAAAAGCAGCTAAAAAATCTATTGTTTTAATTGATAATTATATTGATGATAGTGTTTTATTGTTGCTCTCCAAACGAAATAACAATGTGGAGACCACCATTTACACGGCTCAAGTCACACCACAGCTACAACTCGACTTGCAAAGGTATAATTCGCAATATAGGTCTATTACAATAGAGATATTCACAAAGTCGCATGACCGTTTTCTTATTATTGACGACATTGTTTATCATATTGGAGCTTCGCTCAAAGATTTGGGAAAAAAATGGTTTGCATTCTCAAAAATGGGTTTGAATAAAGAGCTTTTGCTGAAAAATATCACTTTTTAAAATTTTAGTGCAACAACGCTCCTTCACTTGAGTAGAATGTGTGTGTTCCCTCGCCCGCTGCGGGGTTTAGCAGGCCGTGCTGTTCGAGCAGCGCTTTTACGCGCTGGGCTACGGCGGGGGCGGGGTCGATGAGGTGCACCTGCGCGCCGGCGACTTTCCTGATGGCGGGAATGAGAAACGGATAGTGCGTGCAGCCCAGTACGATGTGGTCGGCGCCGGCGTCGAGCATGGGGCGGAGGTACTTTTCGAGCAGCCGATATACTTCGGGGCTTTCGAAATCGCCGGCTTCCACGAGCTCCGCCAGGCCGTCGCCGGGCTGCTCGATGAACTGCACCGCCGACGCGAAACGCGCCAGCGTGTCGTGGTACAAACGGCTTTTGAATGTGCCGCGCGTGGCCAGTACGCCCACCACGCCGCTCTTGGAATGCAGCGCGGCCGGCTTCACCGCCGGCTCCATGCCCACGAAGGGCACGGCATACGTGCCGCGCAGGTGCGCGATGGCGGCGGCGGTGGCCGTGTTGCAGGCTACCACAATGAGCTTCGCTTGTTTGGACAGCAGGAATTTGGTGATTTCGTCGGTGCGGGCGATGATGTCGCCGGCGGCGCGGTTGCCGTAGGGGCAGAAGGCGGTGTCGGCGAAGTATACCGTGTGCTCGTGCGGCAGCAGTTGCTTCACTTCGCGCCATACGGAGCGTCCGCCGATGCCGGAGTCGAAGAGACCGACAGGCGCGTCCCGTGCGGGGACAGGTGTGTTATCGGCGTTGGGTGTGATAGGGCGTGGCGCTAATTGCTTCTTACCGGAAGTTCCTTGGTAATGTTCAGTTCTTTCTTCACCAGAGGGAGAATGTCTACGCTTTGTTCGGGGTTGAAGTACAGGATTCCGCCGGTGCTGAGGTCGAACACGTAGGTGAAGCCTTCCTGTTTGGCGACTTTCTCGATGGCCTTGGTGGCTTTCTGGACAACGGGTTGCAGCAACTGCTGTTGCGTACGTTGGAGTTCCTCTTGGGCGGTTCTTTGGAACTCTTCGGCGCGTACGCTCAGGTCTTGGATTTCCTTTTGTTTGGCTTCCAGTATGGCGGCCGTCCATGTGGCCTGCTTTTGCTGGTAGGTGGCATACTTCGATTGAAGTTCGAGCTGCATGGCCTGTATTTGTTCCTGCAGGTCTTTGGTGATGGTTTCCATCTTGGTTTGCGCCGAGTCGCGTTCGGGCATCAGCACGATAAGCTCCTGCGAGTTGATGTGTCCGAATTTATAATTCTGGGCAAATGCGGCGCCGGAAAGCCCCGTGAGTAGTACTAATGTAAAGAGATGTTTCATGACAGTTAGTTTATAGTGTAAATGTAGATATTAATTAAAGCCTAATTTTTTAATCACTTTGTCGCTGATGTCGTAGCGCGGGTTGGTGAATACGATGGAGGGATTGTTGGCCGTGTCGATAACGAGGCCGTATCCGTCTTCGTTGGCCGTTTCCTTTACGGCGTTGGCCACTTTATCCTGCAAGGGTTTCAGCAGCTCCTCCGTTTTTTTGGCGAGGCTGCCGTCCTGCCCGAAATATTTGCGTTGCAAATCTTTTACGGCCTGTTCCTTGTTGATGATTTCGTCTTCGCGCCGCTTTTTCATGTCTTCCGTAAGCAGCACCTTGTCGGTTTGGTAGGTCTTGTAGAGGTCTTCCACTTTCTGATAGCCGGCTTCCACTTCCTTTTGATAGTCCTGACGGAGGCGTTCCAGCTGGCCCTGTGCGGTTTTGTAGGAGGGGATTTTGTTCAGGATGGTTTCGGTGTTGATGTACCCGATTTTCTGCCCTGCGGCGAAACCCGCGGCGACGAGCAGTATGACGAGTGTAAATAAAAATCGTTTCATAATATATTTTTTTACTGTTGTTCTTTATTACATGGGCATGCCGAAGGTGAAGTGAATTTGGCCGCCGCCGGCGTTCGGGTAGTGGGGCACGTTGTCGAAGCCGTAGCCCCAGTCGATGCCCAGCGTGCCCACGATGGGCAGCATGAGGCGTACGCCAACGCCCGCCGACCGTTTAATGGCGAAGGGGTTGAACCGGTCGAAGGTTGACCAGGCGTTGCCGCCTTCGAAAAACACATACGCGAAAATTTGCGCCTGCGGCTGCATGATTATCGGGTGGCGCAGTTCCACCGTGAATTTGTCGTAGATGTGTCCGGCGTAGGCGCCGTTCACTAATGGCGTAACGGAAGAATTGATGTATCCGCGCAGGGCGATGTTTTCCTGTCCGTAGCGGTTAAACCCGCTCATGCCGTCGCCGCCGAGTATGAACGCCTCGAACGGCGAGTAGCCCCAGTTGCTGTTGTAGTAGGCGAGGAAGCCGAATTGCGCCCGCGTCATGAACACGAAATCGCCGATGACCTGCGTGTACAGCGCGCCCTTGAATGTCCATTTGTGGTATTCTATCCATTTGTAGTGTTCGCTGTCGGACATGCCGGCGTAGTCCTTTTTCGCGCCGAGGAGCGAGTAGGGGAGGGTTAGCTGCAAGCCCAGCGAGAAGTCGGAGCCCTTGCGGGGATAGATGGGCTGGTCGGTGGAGTTGCGGCCGAACACGAGGTTTAAGCTAAAGTTGTTTGACTGCCCGTCGGAGAACAGGAAGTAGCCGCGCCAGTTGTTCAGGATGTAGTGTTGCAGCGACACGCCGGTGTAGAGCGTGAAATACGAGTCGGGCCATTTCAGGCGCTGCCCGATGCCCACCGACAGGCCGTAGGTCTCGAGCGACTGGGTGACGGACTGGAAGTAGTAGCCGTCGGTTTCGCGGGTGTAGTAGGCCGACAGCGACAGCGACGTGGGCTTTTTGCCGCCCAGCCACGGCTCCATAAAGCTGATAGACGTGGCGGTGTAGTACGAGC
The DNA here is from genome assembly GCA_031288865.1 of Prevotellaceae bacterium. Classification (GTDB taxonomy): domain Bacteria; phylum Bacteroidota; class Bacteroidia; order Bacteroidales; family UBA932; genus JAIRLC01. Next base: position 3,569 of record JAITQN010000043.1, on the reverse strand, counting down.
CGTTGGTCTGGAAGCGCAGCGCCAGCGTTTGCCCGTCGCCGGAGGGGACGGGGCGCCACGCGTCTTTTTGAAACATCCGGCCGATAGCGAAGTTGGAGAACTTCAGCCCCACGGTGGCGATGAACGTGTTGCCGCCGTAGCCGCCCGACAGCTCGATCTGGTCGTTCGATTTCTCTTCCACGTTAAATGTGATGTCGGCCGTGCCGTCGCGCTCATTGGGCGCCACCTTATACCCTTCCGACATCAGCTTTTCGGCGTCAAAATTGTTCGACTGCGCCAGCTCGCGCACCGAACGCTCAAAGTCCGATTTGCTGAACAGGTAGCCCGGGCGCGTCCACAGTTCACGGCGGATCACGTGCTCGTTGGTCTTCGTGTTGCCGGTGATGTTTATGCGGTTAAACGTGGCCTGCTTGCCCTCGAAGATGCGCATTTCGATGTCGATGGAGTCGCCCACGATGTTCACCTCCACCGGCTGCACGTTGAAGAACAGGTAGCCCTGGTCCATGTATTGCGTGCTCACCGACGCTTGGTCTACTTTCAGCATTTTGTCCATGGCCACCACGTCATACACGTCGCCTTTTTTGATGCCCAGAATGCTGCTTAGAACCGCAGAGGGAATGATGGTGTTGCCCACCCACGTGACGTTCCGGAAGTAGTAGCGCCGGCCTTCGTCGACCTTGATTTTTATGCCGAGTCTTTTTTCGTTGATATAAAATACGGAGTCCGACACGATGGTGGCGTCGCGGTAGCCTTTCTCGTTGTAGTAGAGGACGAGGTTATCCTTGTCGTTCGGGTATTCTTCGTCGTTAAATTTCTTACTGCTGAAAAGGTTCAGGAGGCGCATGTCCTTGGTCTTCTTCATGGATTTCCGCAGCTTGCCGGCCTTGATATTTTCGTTGCCCTCGATGTCGATTCGCTTAATCTTCACCTTCCGGTTCTTCTTGATGTCGAACGTCACCTTCACGGCGTTCGGCACGAGCGTATCGGCCTCCTGGATGATGTTAACTTCCGCCTTGCGGTAACCTTTTTCGGCATAAAACGATTTGATGGCGTCGGTCGACACCTTGAGGAGATAGTCCGACACTTCGCTGCCGCGCCGCAGGTGGAGTTTTTCGCGCAGGTCTTCGCGTTCGCCTTTTTTCGCCCCGTTGAAGTTCCATGCCGACACGCGCGGGCGTTCGGTCAGTGTGATGTCGAGATAAATTTTGTCGCCTTCTACTTTTGTAGCGGAAACGGCGATATCGGAGAAGTGGCGCTGCGCCCAGAGGCGTTTCAGGGCAAGCGAGATGTCCTCGTTGGGGATTTTCACCGTGTCGCCTTTGGCCACGCCGATAAAGGAGAGGATCTGTTCGGGGTTGAGGTATTTTACGCCGGAGATGGTGATATCGGCAATTACGAATTCCCGGGGTTTGGCGGCGTCGAACACGATGTTAACCTTACTTGAGTCGGCCGGCTGCGGCGCGGCGAGCGGCGCGGCGGCGGGCAGTGCAAGCGCGGCGAGCAGCGTTGCGGCAAAGCGGAAGCGTGTGTGTTTGGATAACTTCATAATTTTAATAATCATGCAAAGGTAGAAAAAAATACCATAACTTCAGGAAGTTTTTAATTGTTCTCCGGTTTGGCCGAACCGGCGTTCGCGATTACCATATTCATTAAGAGCGTCGAAAAAGTGCGATTCCCGGAAGTCGGGCCAGAGCAGGTCGAGGAAGTAGAATTCGGTGTAGGCGGCTTGCCACAGGAAGAAATTGCTGAGGCGCTGTTCGCCGCCGGTGCGGATGAGCAGCTCCGGCGGCGCGATGCCGGCGGTGGAGAGGTATTGCTCGAAACGTTCGGGCGTGAGGGGCGTGTTGTCCGGCGCGTTCGCCCAGCGCGTGACGGCCTGCACGATGTCCCACTGCCCGCTGTAGCTGAGCGCCAGCATCAGCACGAGGCCTTTATTGTCCTTAGTGGTGCGGATGCATGCATTCAGCTTTTCCTGCACGGTTGCGGGCAGGCTCGCGGTGTTGCCGATGCAGCGCAACTGCACGCCGTTCTTGTGGAGTTCGGGCGTTTCCTTGCGGATGGCGTCTACGAGGAGGCGCATGAGGTTGTCGATTTCGTCCTGCGGACGTTTCCAGTTCTCTTCGGAGAACGTGTAGAGCGTGAGATACTGCACGCCCGCCTTGCCGGCCGCCGTGACGGCCGCCCTCACGGCCTCGATGGCGTTCCGGTGGCCGAAAATCCGTTTCAATCCCCGGCGCTTCGCCCAGCGGCCGTTGCCGTCCATGATGATAGCCACGTGTTGCGGTGCGGTGGCGTGCCGGTTCATTTGGGGTTGCTGTTTCAAAGGGTTTCTTTCTTTATGATGATGGGCTTGTGCCGGTAGTGGGCGGGGCAGTTGCGGTTTTGCTTGAGCAGATACGACAGGGAAACCCCGAACGTCCCGATCCAGTCGTTGTTAATCACGGGCGAATGCACCGCGTTCACGCCTTTATAGAAGTCGAGGCGGTCGTTAAAACTTATCCTCATCATCCACTCCATGCTCAGGGTGAGGCGCTCGGCGAGGCACCATTTGGCGCCGAAGCCCACCGGGATGTCGAGGATGGCCACCGCCCGGTTCGACTTTACGCTCGTTATCCTCGCGCGCATGTCGGGAAACAGGAACGCCGTGCCGAGGCCTATCTGGAACAGCGGCGTGAAGCGTTGCTTCTTGCGGAGGTCGAGCGCGTCGTAGGGCATGAAATTAAATTCGGCCAGCAGGTCGAAAAACAGCATGGGGCGCTGGAACCTCCAGTTGTCTTCCCACGGGTCGCCGGGGAAGCCCTCCATCCCCTTGGCGTCGCCGGCGAGGTAGGCGTAGGCCAGGTGGGTGCGCAGCGAGAAGTATTGCGCCGCGTTGTAGCGCGACATAAAGCCGCCATACAGCCGCGGCTGCTTAAACGGCGTGAGGTTCGGGTTGAAGTCGCCCGTGTAATAAGTGACGCCCGCCATGGCGCCCATCTCGAACTTGTCCTTATTGTTGAAACAGTCGAACCCCGCCGGCTCCTGCGCCGGCAAGGCGCTGTGCCAAAGCAGGCTCGCGAGCGGCAGCAGCAAGTATTTTTTAAGGAAGGTGCGCATTAGAATTTTTCTATTTGACCGCAAATGTACTAAAAAGTTTAATACGGAGGACATCTCCCCCTCTCCGAGGGGGTGGCCGAAGGCCGGGGGAGGATAGGATAAAGGTTGATAAACGTGTTGGCGGGTTGGCACCCGCCAACACGATAAAAATAGATAAAGGTGGATAAAAATGAATAATTCAGAATTATTTCCTACATTTGCCCCAATCTTAAGAAACAATGAATAGCATTTTACCATTTGCCGTTTTCCGTTCCCCGTTAACCGCCCGCAGGGCGCAGTCCTCACCCCCGGCCTTGTCCTCACCCCCGGCCCCTCTCCTGAAGGAGAGGGGAGAAAAGGAGAGGGGGGAAAAGGAGAGGGGAGACATCCACCCCCGCCGTTCCGGCACCCCCGCCAGCGGGGGACATCTCCCCCTCTCCGAGGGGGTGGCCGAAGGCCGGGGGAGGATTACATTGTCAATTGTTAATTATACA
>JAITQN010000030.1 GCA_031288865.1 Prevotellaceae bacterium | reverse complement strand
CCTTTGTCGAAAATTTATGGCACGATGGAAAAAATACCTTTTGTTTTTGGCAAATCGACCGATTTCGTAAACTTTACCGACAGGGATGAAGAGGTTTCTCAACCTTGCTGAAAACATCGCCACATCAAAAAAAATAAACATCATTGTCTGTATTGATGAATTTCAGTCGATTGGTGATTTTCCTGACAGTCTGGCTTTTCAGCGGAAACTTCGTTCACACTGGCAACATCATCACAAGGTGGCTTATTGTCTTTACGGCAGCAAACGGCACATGCTGCTGGACATTTTTTCAAACGCCTCCATGCCGTTCTACAAATTTGGAGACATCATGTTTTTACAAAAAATAGACAACAGCATTTGGGGTGAATTTATAAAAAAGCGGTTTGAAGATACGGGCAAAAAGATTTCGTCCGAACAGGCAAAATACCTGGCACAACGGGTCGATAATCACCCTTACTACGTGCAACAACTGGCACAGCAAGCATGGTTGCGAACAAAAACAAGCTGCTCCAAAACGATCATCGATAATTCGCTGCAAAGTATTAAAAATCAACTTAGTTTGCTTTTTGTAAGTCAAATAAACGACCTGAGCGTTACACAAATCAATTTTTTGAAAGCCGTATTGAATGGTAAAACCTCATTCGCCTCGCAAGAGGTGTTGAAAACATATCGCTTAGGCACTTCCGCCAACCTGAAAAAAATAAAAAACGCACTTCTATCCAAAGAAATCATCGACATACAAGGCAAAGCAATAGAAATTTTAGACCCCATGTTCAAGCTGTGGCTGACAGAGGATTATTTTTCGTTTAAAGCTTGATCATCGGCGTGAAAGCGGCGTTTTGTCCGCTATTGAATTTCTCGAGTCCCGCGCGTAAAAAGTATAAAAATTCCTCCACGCTGCTTTCGGCCACCGGCGCGGTGAGCACCGCCTCGTCGTGCCCGATAAGCACATAATAGGGCTGCGCCGACACACCGAAGCGGCTCATCTGAATGTCGCGCAACTTGCGACCCAGCGTCTTCTTCACTTTCCCGTCAATGGCAGACGTGATCCACTCGTCCTGGGGAAGCTCGGTTTTGTCATCCACATAGAGGGACGCAATAACCACGTTGCTGCGCAACAGTTCCAGCACCTGTTCGTTGCTCCACACCTTGCCCTCCATGCTTTTGCACACACTGCAATTGTTGAATTTAAAGACCAGCAGCACCGGCTTATTTTGTTGTTTCGCACAGGCCACGGCCTCGTCGATATCGTGATAGGCCGGCAATCCGTAAGGCAACCGGTGGGCAGGACTGCTGTATTTCGCTTTGCCGCACAATCCCTGTCCGTAGGCAGCGTCTACCGTATTTTCCCCTTGCGGGGCAAACACCGAAGCGCCTTTCGGGTCGGGCACAATGCCCGACAACGCAGGCAACGGTGCACCGAACAGTCCGGGCAACAAGTAAAGCGCAAATGTAAACGACGCGATCGCGAACAGCAAACGCCCAACACCCACATGTTCCATGGCGCTGTCGTGCGCCAGGCGCAGGCGGCCAAGAAAATACAGGCCGAGCAACAGGGCGCAAACCATCCATATCGCAATAAACACTTCGCGCGACAATATCTCCCATCCGAAATACCCGTTCACCACGGCAAAATATTTCAAGCTAAGCGCCAGCAATACGAACGCGAATACCACCTTCACCATGTTGAGCCATCCGCCCGATTTGGGCATCTTCTTGATCCACGACGGGAAGAGGGAGAACACGACGAAAGGAAGCGAAAAGGCCAACCCAAACACGAGCATTCCCAACACCGGTTTTAAGGCAATGCCGTGACTCATGGCTTCTACTAAAATAGACCCCACAAACGGCCCGGTACACGAAAACGACACCACCACCAAAGCGAATGCCACGAAGAAAGCGCCGAACGCGCCGCCACGGTCGGCTTTGCTGTCGGCTTTGTTGGCAAGGCCGGTGGGCAAAGTGATCTCAAAGGCGCCGAAAAACGAAAGGGCAAAAACAAGAAACAGCACAGCGAAAATAAGGTTCGGAATCCAGTGCGAGCTCAACACATCGGCGGCGTCGGCACTCTTGAATACGGCGGCCAGCACGCCCACCAACACATATATGGCCGTAACGGACACGCCGAAAACCAACCCGCGCGTAGCGCCCGACTTCTGATTGCCGCTGATGAAAAAACTCACCGTCATCGGAATCATGGGAAAGACGCAAGGCGTAAATATCGCGCCCAGTCCCGTCGCGAAGGCAAGCAGCAAAAACATCCACAATCCTTCGCTTTCCTCTTTTTCCGTTATCGCAATCGCATCGTCCGGCGCGGCGCTTGCCACACCGTCTATTTGCACTTGAAATTCTTCTTCCTCATACGTGCACGACGCCCCGTTGCACGACTGATACACCACCGTGCCTTTCAATAGAAACGCCTTATCGGTGTTCAGTCGTATTTTTTGTGAGAACCGCGCCGTGCCCTCAAAAATTTTCACCTTTATTCCAAATCCTTCATCGTATTTTCCTTTTGACTTGTCTAACTCCTTGAGCGCGCCCACCGGCTCGAAACCGGCGCCGGCCGCAAAGGAAACCGACGTAGGCACAGGGCCGTTAAGCACATCGGTACTGTAAATATACCACCCCGGCGACACCGTGACGGTAAAAAGCAAATCCACTTCTCCATCCGTCCCGGCCTGCGCCGTAACCTTCCACGAAGCCGCCGGCTGCTGCGCAGGCAACAGCGCGCCATATAACATAAAACACAATAAAAAAAAGTATTTTTTCATAAATACCATGTTTAACATTAGTATGCAAATATACGCTTATTTTATAAAAAATACACTAATTTTGCAGGAACAAGTACGACCCCTCCTTGAAAGGCATTTACATACACATTCCATTTTGCAAGCAGTTATGCGCTTACTGTGATTTTTATTCCAGCATTTCGCTGAAAGAAAAAGACGCCATGTTGCACGCATTATTGCACGAGATGGCGCTGCGCCGTGATTACTTCCCGGCCTCGAGCCAGGGTCCTGTTACGCTCTACTTCGGCGGCGGCACGCCCAGCCTGTTGGCGCCGGCTGAATTAAAACTGTTGCTGCAAACCGCGCAAACCGTTTTTAATGTGGAGGAACTTTCGGAGGTTACGCTGGAAGCCAACCCCGACGACCTCTCTCCGGCCTATCTGGAAGCGCTGCTATCCCTTGGCATAAACCGACTGAGTATCGGCATACAGTCATTTAGTATCACACATTTGCAATGGATGAACCGGCGGCACACCGCAGCACAGGCTATAAACAGCGTAAAGCAGGCCAGGGAGGCGGGGTTTGCCAACCTCACTATCGACCTGATATATGGCTTTCCGTCGTTGCGCATGGAGGAATGGAAGCAGACGTTAATGCAGGCGTTGACGTTAGACGTGCCGCACATTTCGGCGTATCATTTAACCATTGAGCCGCACACCCTGTTCGGCAAACAAGCGGAAAAAGGCCTGCTGCAACCGCTCGACGACGAAGAGAGCGAGCGGCAATTCCTGTTGCTGCACCACACATTGACGCAGGCCGGGTACGTGCATTACGAAGTGTCGAACTTTGCACGGCCGGGCTACGAAGCGCAGCACAACAGTGCCTACTGGCAACAGCAGCCTTACATCGGTATCGGGCCGTCGGCGCACTCGTTCAACGGCGTGAGCAGGCAGTGGAACAAAGCCAATAACAGGCAATATACAGCCGCACTGGCGCAAGGGCTTCCGTTTTTCGAGAGCGAAACACTAACCCCCACCATGCGCTACAACGAATATATACTCACCGGCCTGCGCACAGCAACAGGTGTGAGTCCCGCGTCTATTCGCGAACACTTCGGCGAACAATATGCCGGTTACTTTTCCCGGCACATCGAGCCTTACCTGCAAACCGGGAAATTAAAGCGGAAGGACGAAAAAATATACATTCCGCCGCAACATTTTTTTGTGTCGGACGCCATTATCGAGAGTCTGTTTCTGGTAACCGGCTAACCTTTCCAGCGGTAGGTTTCTACCGTGAAGCCCGCAAGCTGCAACACACGGTCAACAACCGTATCTACCGCGTTATCGATGGTTTGCGGATGGCTGTAAAACGAAGGACTGGCGGGGCATATCACGCCGCCGGCTTCAGCAATTCGCTGCATATTTTGTATATGGATGAGATGTAACGGCGTTTCGCGCGGCACGAGAATCAGCGTCCGGCGTTCTTTCAGCATCACATCGGCAGTCCGGCTAATCAAGTCGGAGGCCAGCCCGCCGGCAATCCGCGCCAGCGCGCCCATGCTGCACGGCGCCACCACCAACGTGTCGAACAAAGACGACCCCGAAGCAAAAGGCGCAAAAAAATCGTTATTGTCATATTGGGGAAAAGGAACGGCACGAAAGGCCGCCTCTCCCATCTCGTAGCGAAACACTTTTTCGCCGTTAGCGGTAAACACTACGGCCACCTCTACGTCTTCCTGCGGCGACAGCTTGTCGAACAGGCGCTTTGCATAAATGGCGCCGCTCGCCCCCGTAACACCTATAACTATTTTACGTCCCATTATTTGTTCATATACCTGCGGCGAAACCACAGCTCAAACACCGGATCGATGAACACCGGTTTATTGTTTTTGCCGAATTCCATGATTTCCTTTTTTTCCAACGCCTCGCGCACCCGCGCAATGTTTGCCGACGAATGAAGTTTGTAGGCCGCCAACGATTCCGTGGAGCTGAACCGGTCGACGCCGTCAATCACCGCCCGCATGTAATTCAACTGCGACGGGCTCAGGGCGTCGGTGATCATCTTAAATAAACGATGATTGTAATCATACAGGTCTTCCACCGATTTGCTCACCACCGCCTCCGTCACAAAACCGCGCGTATTGAGCCAGCTGAGGTGCGACAACTGCTGTACATAGTAGGGGTAGCCGCGCACCGTCCGGCAAATCTGCTCGGCAAATTCTTTGGAAATCACCCGCCCGCTCTTTGAGTATGATTTAACAATGTAGTCAACCGTTAACTTTTCGTCAAGCGGCTCCAGAGGAATAATCTCGGCAAAATTATAAAAGGGGCTCCCTTCGGCAAAAAAATCCCGCATGGTGTTTTTCCGGCTTCCGGAAAGTAAATAGCACACTTTCTGGTGTGTTTTCCACGTTTTCGATAATTTTTTCTGAAACGCAAGTGTATCGTCGAAACATTCAATATCCTGAAAATCCTCTATGCACACAATCACGCGGACATTTTTCAAGCCGGCCAGCGTTTCAGGCAAGTTCAATATTTCGTCGGCATGACTCATCAACCGCGATTCGTCAAACAGCAGTTGTATGCCGTTCTGTCGCGATTCGTCAATCACCACTTCGGGTTGTGTGTGTAGGCATAATTGCTGCGCCGTCAATGTCCACTCGTCGCTGGTGGTGTATAATGTGCGAAACAACGCATTGGCCAGCGTGACATAAAAAGCCGTTTCATCGCGCACATTGAACAAATTGAGGTTGCAGTATTTATCCGTGTCCTTTTGCAGATGAAGCAGCGCGCTCATCACTAATGATTTTTTTCCATAATTGGGCGGCGCAACAAGCACGGTATGCTGGACGTTCGACAGGTTTGCCGACAACCATGCGAGTTCATCTTTCCGTCCAACAAAATTGTCGGCCATTACGGGCCGTGAAAAAACAAATGGTGAATCCATGTTATTTAATTCGACTCAAGGATATTGAAGAGCTCGTCGAGCTTAGGCGTAAGGATAATCTCGGTGCGGCGGTTTTTTTGCCGGATAACCGGCGTTTTACCTTCGTTAAGCGGCGCAAACTCGGCATGGCCGGAAGCAATCAGGCGTTTCCCGTCGATTCCCGACTGCAACAGGACACGCACCACGGTGGTAGCGCGCTTCACGCTCAAATCCCAGTTGTCTTTCAGATCGCCCTTGCTGCGATACGGCACATCATCGGTGTGCCCTTCAATCATCACGTTAATATCCGCATTCGTGCTCAACACTTTCCCCAGCTCCTTAACGGCGCCGGCTCCCTGCGGGTCGATGTCGTAGCTGCCCGACTTGAACAGCAGCTTCTCATCCATCGACACATACACCTTTCCGTTTTTCTGCGTCACGGTTAAGCCTTTATCGATAAAGCCCAACAGGGCATCGCTCACCTTAGCCTTCAGCGCGGCCACCACAGAATCCTTGCGCGCCAGAATACCCTCGAGTTCTATCAGCCGGCGGTTGCGTTCTTCCATCGCCTCCTGCATTTGCTCCAGCTCCGCCTGACGGGTTTTGAGTTCATCCTCGCGGCGCTGCAGTTCTTCCTGGTCATGCTGAATTTGCCGTGTCATTCCCGAACTTTCAGACGCGCGGGCGGCGCTGGTCCGGTCGAACATCACGCGCAGGTCTTTCAGTTGTTTTTGCAGGCTTTCCTTTTCTGCCCGCAACGATTCCACATCCTGCATGTCCAATTCCAACACCTGGTTGCGCGCGGCCAATTTCGCCCGTTCCGCATTTATTTCATTCAGTTGGCCGTTCAAAAGCTCCCGGTCGTCCAGCAAACTCTGGTAGTCGACTTCCAGCGAATTGTACTTCTGGGACGACACACACGACGAACATAAAACAATGCCCGTTGCGAGTAATAAAACCATTTTGCTTTTCATCTTAGCGCGTTTTAAGATTATTTGCAAAGGTACGTGAAAAATTTAATATTACGCACAATCGAATAAAAATTGCCTCCTACAGGTATATGCCGGATATCGCCCTGTTGCGGGCGAGGTTCAATCTCGCCCCAACGTTCTACCTTTATCCTGCCCTCCCCCGCCCTCCGGCCACCCCTATAACGGAGAACGGTAAACGGAGAACAGTAAACGGATCTATTTCCGTTCCTCGTTCTCCGTTCCCCGTTCTCCGGTTTAATAGTGCCTGACGCAACGCACTGAACGGCCGAAGTCCGCATTTTATTTCTATCTTTGCCGGGAGTTTCCGTTACATGTAACGAAAGATTGGTTACACGTAACGGAAGTTCAGTTACACGTAACGGAAGTTCGGTTACATGTAACGGAAGTTCGGTTACATGTAACGGAAGTTCGGTTACATGTAACGGAAGATTGGTTACATGTAACGGAAGATTGGTTACATGTAACGGAAGATTGGTTACATGTAACGGAAGATTGGTTACATGTAACGAAAGTATAAATTAACTATAAAAAGGCCTCCCCCGCCACGAGGGGGACAACCGCCCTCCGGGCGAACTGCCAACTGCTTAGTGCTACGTCTACTGGCAGCGGTGAGCAGCACCCGCTCGGTTTCCCCACGCCGCGACGCGCATTCGCTCTTGAATGTGGTATTTGTAGCTATTTGAATTTTCAATATTTTTATGTTGACTGATACGATAAGAATTATATTATTTCCTCATTTATTGCAGCAGTAGCACGTAATATGCATTCTGGTCTGCCCGGATGGGTAATATTCAAAGGCATACTGCGCGTAGACAAATGTCCCTATGCAAAGTTCATCCCTGCAATAACTGTTCGCAGTGCCCTGGTAATTTGGCAGTTCACCTGGTAATAGAAAATTAATAGCTTTTGTGTAATTATATGCATTTTTGCAGGTTGTATTTCGATATAGCCCATATTTTTCATTTATAATGTTCCCACAAATGTCTGTTTGAGCCACGTAAGCGTGCCAGCAGGTTGGGGAGCAATTATCAGTATTAGTTGTATAAGTGGCAGGAGTATAGCAGAAATAATTGCACTCGTATAGATCGTCTAAGCAGCCACATGGCGCGCTCGGGGCACCGGGAGTGCCTAGGTGGTAAATGGTTACGCCAAGACTTTGGCTACTGCTCGTGCATCCGGCGCTGCTGGTAGTTACGGCAAAATAGCTACCGGTGGCAGTTACCATACGGCTTTGCGTGGTGGAATTGTCGTCCCAGCGAATGCCTGCACCACCAGCGCCCGGCGTAGCTGTGATGTTAGTCGAGGTACAGGCGGTGGAGGCGCCGTTCACCATCGGCGCTTCGGGCACGGCATACACGGATACCGTATGTGTCCCGCTCATCGGCACTTCACAATAAGCCCCAGCAACCGTCTTTGCGGAATACGTACCGCTATGATGGGAGCCGCTGAACGTGGCAGCGCCTCCGGTAGTGGTTAGCGTGGCCGCAACACTCGTATTGTCCTTTATCAACTGGTAGGTCGCGCCGATCTCTGTGCCGCTCAATGCAAATTGAACGCCTGCCGCACCTTCACAGTAGCCCGCAGCCGATACGGTTAATGTCTGTGCAGCGGGTAACGCACATTTTGATACCACCGGCGCACCCGACGCATCGGTAAACGATTTCAGCGTTTTACTCCCGGAATTATAGGTATACAGGCCTTGTGCGTCTTTTGTTGACACGGTGGCGGGACTGTCGCCAACAAATTCGAGATAAAACGGCGGCGTGCCCGTAAATTTGATTTTGTCGACGGCGGTATATTCTGCCTTTGGCGGATAGTCGATGGCATATACGCACACGCCTGTAGGGACGCACGGCCGTGCGTCCCTACAAGTGGCAACCAGTTGGACTGTGGCCGAAAAAGCGCCTGCAGCGCCGGCCACCACCCATGCGCCCCGGTCATTGCCATCAACCATGTAGGCCCTGCCCGCCGAGGCGGTAACATCCGACAGCGGCAGCCGGGTCATCGTGCCGCTGTCGTTATAGTCCACGAACACCCACGCGCTGTCGATGCTGTTTTTCGTCCAGCTCACGGTAAAGGTCACCGTAGAAGGCGCACCGGGTTTCACCGAAAATTCGGTAATGGTGATCTTGCTTTGCGCCGGTAACAGCACCGGACAGCATAATAGTAGTAAAAACATTTTTTTCATACTTTTCATATTGGTTTTAATTAATCATATTTTCACATTAACACATTTGTCTTCCCACCTTCTGTGTCGCCCGCGCGGAATACCCATTATCACCTTTTACCTCGTCTGTATACCGCGCGGA
>JAITQN010000117.1 GCA_031288865.1 Prevotellaceae bacterium | reverse complement strand
CATTTCCGCGGCAGCCAGCAAAAAAGCGCCTACGCCGAAATCGGCAGTCGACTGTGCATTCACCTCCTCGTGCGGATTAGCCCTGTCGCCGATAGGTTGCACATACCCTACGTGTCCATTCGGTTGCAAGGCGACCTGAACCAAATAGCCCCATGCTTTTTTTGCCGTGCTTTCATAGTCTGTTTTTCCCAGCAGTCCGTTATTCATGCCCCACAGCAAGCCGTAGGTGAAAAAGGCGGTGCCGCTGGTTTCGTATCCGGGCGCTTGCGCGGCATCCAAAAGGCTGCGCGTCCAATGCCCTTCGGGCTGTTGGGCGTCTTTCAAGGCCTTTGCCATAGCGCGGAAGATACGCAGGTATTCTTCCCTGTGGGCGGCGGTTTGGGGCAAATCGGCCAATACCTTCGCCAGTCCCGCAAACACCCAGCCGTTGCCGCGCGACCAAAAATCTTTCACCCCCTGCCCGGTCTTGTGCTTGGGATACACATACCGGGGATCGCGGTAAAACAGGCCGCTCGTGTCGTCATACATGGAGTCCCTGGCGTACGAGAAGTATTCATAAAGCTTTTGTAAATAAAGCTCGTTGCCGGTTACCTTGTACAACTTGGTCATCACCGGCATCACCATGTATAAGCCGTCGGCCCACCACCAATAGTTGCGGTTGGGGGTAGCCATTTCGTATTCCATGACCTCCCGTGCACGAGCGATTTTCCGCTCGGCGGGCTGCAGGTTGTACAGGTCGATGTAGGTTTGGAAACAGATCTGCCAGTCGCCGAACAGCACAAACTCGTCGGTTTCGCCGTACGAGTATTTCCACTGGGATTTGTCGTCCGACCGGGCGCCTTTCCATTGGTTGTGCTCCGCCCAAGCTTCGGAATAAGCGCGGTAGCGCGCCTCTTTGGTCACTGCATAGGCAGCCATATTGCCGGTGTGGTAGGCTGCAGGATGCCAGAACGCATTGGCCGGCACGGGATGGGCGCTTTGCCAGTAGTCGTTAACGCGTCTGATGATGCCGGGTATTCCCTCGGTTTCCCCTCCGGCGGTTTGTGCGCGCAGTGCGCCCGAAATACAAGATGCTGTAAAGACAGCCATGACAAATACTTTTTTCATAAAACAATTATTTTAGGATGATTGGTTTAAATATTGAAGCAGCGCCTCTTCAAAATACCGGCGCAGTTGTGTTTTAATAACGTCCATGTTCCCGGACGTTCCGGTTTCGTGTTGTATGGAGGTGACGCCTTTGTCGGTGAAGCCGCACGGGTTGATGTGGCGGTAGTATTCCAAATCAGTATTGACGTTGAGGGCAAAGCCGTGCATCGTGACAAAGTGCGAGGCATGTACGCCGATCGCGCATATTTTGCGGGCGGTGGGCTTCCCGGCATCCAGCCACACGCCGGTGGCGCCGGCCAGCCGTTGGGCTTCGATGCCGTGGTGCCGCAAGGTGCGGATAACAATTTCTTCAAGATTGAAGACGTAGTGCTTCAATCCGCATTGCAGGCGCTCCAAATCCAAAAGCGGGTAACACACAATCTGCCCGGGGCCATGATACGTGATATCGCCGCCGCGGTCTACGTGGTAATAGCGAGCGTGTATGCGCTCCAAAAAATCGTCGTTGACCAGCAGGTTGTGGGTCTTTCCGTGGCGCCCTAAAGTATATACGTGCGAGTGTTCGCAGAAAATAATTTGCTGCTCGTCTTGCCCGGGCCGGCCTTTTGCGGCCATGATTTTCCCGGCGATGCAGCGTTGCCTGTCCCACGCTTCCTTGTAGTCGATCAAGCCCCAATCCGCGAACTTCATAATTTGATTTTTGAGTGTAAGAAACTTTTTTCAGCCATGTAGGACGACCGCACCAGTGGGCCGCTTTCAATGTGGTCGAACCCCGCCTCGAACCCTGCTTCTTTGTACCGCTCGAACTGCTCAGGCGTGACGTAGGCCGCCACAGGAATGTGGCGGATTGTGGGTTGCAGGTATTGCCCGATGGTGAACAGGCGTACGCCGGCGCCGCGCACGTCGTGCATAGTTTGTTCCACTTCTTCGGGCGTTTCTCCTAACCCCACCATTAGTCCCGACTTTGTGACGATGCCGCATTGCGCTGCCTGTTGAAGTACCTGCAAGCTCTTGCGATAGCCCGCCCGCGAGCGCACCAGCGGGGTGAGACGCTCCACCGTTTCCATGTTGTGCCCGATGATGTCGGGCCTGGCGGCCACCACCACGTCAATCAGCGCGGGTATGGTGTCAAAATCGGGGATCAATACTTCAATGGTGGTGTGCGGGTTGGCTTTCCTGACGGCTTGTATCGTGGCTGCCCAATGCGCAGCGCCCTTGTCGGGCAGGTCGTCGCGATCCACCGACGTGATGACACAGTGTTTCAGTTGCATCAGTTTTACGCTTTCCGCCACCTTTTGCGCTTCGGCATCGTCCACCGGGAGCGGCTTTCCTGTGGCTGTGGCGCAGAACTTGCAGGAACGCGTGCAGATGTCTCCTAAAATCATAAACGTGGCGGTGCCCATACTCCAGCACTGCCCGATATTCGGACACCGCCCGCTGCTGCATATCGTGTGCAGGTTGTGCGCCGCTACAAGTTGCCGCACCCGCGGGTATTGCGGCGAGTGCTCGAGTTTTATTTTTAGCCAGCCGGGTTTGCGTTCCATGTGATTTGCAGTATGTTTTTGGTGTGCGGGGTGACTTTATAGCGATCGTCGGGACGTTGTCCCACAAGCCACACAATGTCCTTGTCCGACAGTATTACCCACTGTTGCCGTTTGTGGGGCAGGGGTATTTTATGGTCGATAAAAAAATCGCTCAACTTCTGTTTTCCTTTCATGCCGAAAGGAACAAAGGCGTCGCCTTTTTGCCACAGCCGTAGCGTCAGCGGGAAGCGTAGCTTGCCGGCGTCGAGGCAGACCGTATGTTTATCTTTCGGGATACCGGAAGCGTGGCAGCAGGGCTGTTGTTCCAGCGTCAGTGCAATGGGTTCGGTGAGGTGCGTATCGGTTTGTTGAATGTAGAAATGAGAGTTTGGCGCATTTTCCGTTTCGCTTTTCGGGCAAATGATTAAACTGTCGCGGTCTTTTACCAGTTCGTGCGTAGCGCTGAAAAAACGTTTGCCCGATTGTTCGTTCAAAGCCCTTGCCACATCAGCTATTTGGGTGCTGTTAAACCCGAAATCCTGCAAGAGTTCAAATAACCAAAAGCCGGGTGCGGCGGTTTGTCGCAAGGCGTTGATGTCGATGTGCCACTCATCGCCGCGGCGGACGCACCATGCCGCTTTATTGTTTTTTACCGTTTCCTCCAGCAGGCAGCAAGCCTGCTGGAGGTATTCGCTGTTGTGCCGGAACGTACCGGCCAATGACGGGTTCAGCGTTTTGAGTTCGGGCGTTACGTGATGCCGGATATAGTTGCGGGCATAATCGTCGGATGCGTTTGAGCGGTCTTCGCGATAAGCGATGTCGTTGTCGGCGGCATAACGGCTTATTTGTTCGCGTGTGGCGAACAGCAGCGGCCGGATGAGGCGGCCGTTAACCGGCGCAATGCCGCAAACGCCTTTTAATCCCGTGCCGCGGACGAGGTTCAACAATACGGTTTCCACATTGTCGTCGGCATGATGCGCCACCGCAACTTTATCGTAGCCCTGTGTGTCCAGCAACTCGTTAAACCACGCATAGCGCAGCGTGCGCGCCGCCATTTGTGTAGACACGCCCTGTGCGGCAGCATACTGCTTGGTGTCGAAGTCAACGCCAAAAAACGGCAGACCTTTTGCTGTTGCCCATTGTTTCACGAACTTTTCGTCGTCGTCGCTTTCCTTCCCACGCAGGTGAAAATTACAATGCGCCATGCCTGTCTGTATCCCACTGCGAAAAAACAGGTGCGACATCACCATGGAGTCAACGCCTCCGCTCACGGCAAGCAGTACCTTTTCCCCGGGCGAGAAAAGTTTTTTCTCCTGTGTATATTTTAAGAAGTGCGCGTACATCATTATTTAAAAAAAGCCGGACACAGCGGTCCGGCTTTTTCATTACTTACTACGAAAATTATTTGTCACCATGCTTATGGTCATGATCATGTCCTTTCTTTTCGCCATCTTTGCAGGCTTTCTTTTCGCCGTCTTTGCAGCAAGCTTTCTTCTCACCGTCTTTGCAATCTTTCTTTTCGCCATCTTTACAGCAGGCTTTCTTCTCGCCGTCTTTGCAGCAAGCCTTTTTCTCACCGTCGCAGGCTTTCTTTTCGCAAGCTTCTTTGCCCTTTACGCATTTCGCTTCGATCACATAAGCGCCCTCTTCGGTTTCACTAACAGCGCCTTTTACAAACACTTCTTTACCCACGCAGCCTTTGCAAACTTTTGCGTCGGCGGGCGGCGTAACAAATATTTGTTGAGTGGCGGTCGTGTCGTCCGTACCCAACACAAAGTTTCCGGTGGAATCGCACACCGCCTGGATTTTTCCGAGGAATGTGGTGTCTTTACCCACAAATGCGGCAGGATTTTCAAAAAACTTTTCCAGTGTAACACCGGCAGGTTGTTGCTTTTCGCAACAAGATGATAATAATGCAGCAACAGCTACAATTGACAAGATTTTTTTCATAATTATTGTTATTTAAAATTAATATTCTTCTTCATTAAAGAAAAAGTCTTCTTTGCTTGGATAATCAGGCCAAATATCTTCGATGCTGTCATAAATTTCCCCATCGTCTTCCAAATCTTCCAAATTTTCAATCACTTCCAATGGAGCACCGGAGCGAGAGGCATAATCAATGAGCTCATCCTTTGTGGCCGGCCAGGGGGCATCTTCCAGTTTTGATGCGAGTTCGAGCGTCCAATACATATCCTGTTTACCTGTTAATCAACTAATTAATATAATAGAACATTTCCTTTATTGGCGCGAAGTTACATTTTTTTTTATTCTCCTGCAAAAAGTGGTGTAAATTTTGTGTTAAGAAAGCCAAAATTCTTCTTTTCGGTTGGCGTCGACGGTCACTTGGCGCGACAGGGTGAAAAGATAATCCGACAGCCGGTTCAGGTACACCATGACGTTGGTGGGCACCGCCGTTTGTTGGTTTACGGTGGTTGCCGCACGTTCGGCGCGGCGACATACGCTGCGGGCTACGTGGCACAACGCGGCAGCGGCGGGCGGTGCGGGCAGCACAAAGGCACGCAGAGGGGGCAGGCCGGCGCTCATGGCGTCGATATTCGTTTCTAAAAAACGGATGCGTTCATCGGTCAATTCGGGTAGTTTTTTGTTTGAGCCGCCGTTGGCCAAGTGAGCGGCAACGGTCATAAGATCCTGCTCGATATGCAGCAGCGCCTCGTCTTGCGCCAGCGTAACCGGCTGGGCGCGCAACAACCCGATGAAGCTGATCAGTTCGTCTACCGTTCCGTAGGCTTCCACGCGGACATCGTTTTTAGGCACGCGGGCGCCTCCCACCAGGGAAGTAAGCCCCTCATCGCCTGTTTTGGTGTATACCTTCATGCCGTGCGGGCTTTGATTGGATTTTCGTTTTCGAGGTCGCTTTCGATGTGCCCGTCGCGCAGGCGTATGATCCGGCGGGCGTGCAGCGCAATATCTTCTTCGTGGGTTACCACGATAATCGTATTCCCCTTCTCAAAGATGTCTTCGAACAGGTTCATGATGTCGATAGATGTTTTTGTGTCCAAGTTCCCGGTCGGTTCGTCGGCCAGGATGATGGAGGGCGTGTTCACGAGCGCCCGCGCCACGGCTACCCGCTGCCGTTGTCCGCCCGACAGTTCGTTTGGCTTGTGGTCTTTGCGGTTTAGCAAATCGACGTCTGTCAAGGCTTTTTCGGCGCGTTCCACACGTTCGTGCTTCGACAATCCGGCATAAATCAACGGCAGCGCCACGTTATCCAATGCGGTGTAGCGCGGGAGCAGGTTGAACGATTGAAACACAAACCCTATCTCCTTGTTGCGGACTTCCGCCAGCCGGTTGTCTTCCATTTTACTTACATCCGTGTTGTTGAGCACGTAGTTTCCCTCAGTGGGCGTGTCGAGGCATCCCAAGATGTTCATCAGCGTGGACTTTCCCGAACCCGAAGGCCCCATGATGGCGACGTACTCGTTCCGCCGTATATCAAGCGAAACGCCATCCAGAGCCCGCACTTCCTGGTTGCCCACCTGGTATATTTTTTTCAAATTGGAGATAGAAATAAGCGCGTCGTTCATTATGCCCGGTATTATTTTTTGCAAAGATGCACTTTTTTTTAGTAACTGCCAAGTTTCAGGCGGTTTTTGAATAAAGAAAAAGCGCTCGCTCATTGTTCATCGTTCTCCCGCCACCGCCACCGCCTTACATTCCGCTTTCCGTTGTCAAATTCCACGCCGACTTTTATGACTTTCCGTCCGGAAAGGTTGTATTTCCCGGCGTAGTCTTTCTCCTCAATTTGCTTTAACGCCTCCTCGGCCGTGCCATTGCCGTCGAGCTTGAACTCGAAAATGTAAACCA
>JAITQN010000038.1 GCA_031288865.1 Prevotellaceae bacterium | reverse complement strand
CTAGGGCAAAACCGGTGACTAGGGCTAAGTCGTAACAAGGTAGCCGTACCGGAAGGTGTGGCTGGAACACCTCCTTTTTGGAGCAAGTCTATAACTGCTTGCTCTACTCTGTGTCTTATCAATATTTTTATACTTGATGTCGGATTTGACACTTATAGTCCTGTAGCTCAGTTGGTTAGAGCACTACACTGATAATGTAGGGGTCAGCGGTTCAACTCCGCTCAGGACTACATGCGACTTTGGGGGTTTAGCTCAGTTGGCTAGAGCACCTGCCCTGCAAGCAGGGGGTCGTCGGTTCGACTCCGACAATCTCCACCAAACAGAAGTCAGGCAATTTTGAAAAGAGTTGCCTGACTTTTTTTAATCGCACGTATCATTCCGGTAGTACCCCGAACAGGTCGTAGCCGGTGGCGGCGGTGATCTCCACTTCGTAGAACCCGCCCACGGCAATCGCAGGACGGGGTTTGACAAACACCTCCGTGTCCACCTCCGGCGAGTCGTGCTCCGTGCGTCCCACGAAATAGTCGCCCTCCTGCCGGTCGATAATCACCTTGACCCGCCGGCCTGTTTTCGCCCGTGCCTGCTGCGCCGAAATGTTTGCCTGAAGGGACATGAGTTCCTCCCGCCGCGCCTGTTTCACCGCGTCAGGGATGGCGTCGGTGAAGTGTGCAGCGCCGTAGGTGTCCTCCTCTTCGGAGTAGCAAAATACGCCGAGGCGCTCGAATTGCATGTCGCTGATGAAGGTCTTTAGTGCGTCGAACGCCTGCTCGTCTTCGCCGGGATGCCCCACGATGAAGGTCGTGCGGATGGCGATGCCGGGCACTTCGCGCCGCAGGCGCTCGACCAGCGCCCGTGTTTGCGCCCCATCGACGCCCCGCCGCATATTGCGCAGCACCGTGTCGGATATGTGTTGCAGGGGAATGTCGATATACTTGCATACGCGGGGATTGTTGCGCAGCACGGCGAAGAGGTCTTCGGGAAACTGAGCGGGATATGCGTAGTGAAGACGTATCCACTCCACGCCTTTTATCCCGGAAAGCGACTGGAGCAACGCGGCGATGCGCCGCCGGCCATACAGATCGAGGCCATAGTAGGTGGTGTCCTGCGCGATCACCAGCAGCTCTTTCACCCCTTGAGCCGCAAGGCCGGCGGCCTCGTCGAGCACTTGCTGTTCGGGCACCGACGCGTAGTGGCCGCGTATGAGGGGGATGGCGCAGTAGGAGCACCGCCAGTTGCAGCCTTCGGCGATTTTGAGATACGCGTAATGCGGCGGCGTGGTGAGTTGCCGCTCCTGTTGCAGGGCGGGCTGCCACAGCGCATGCAGCGCGGCCAGTATCTTCCCGGCCTCGTCTACGCCGAAAAAAGCGTCGACTTCGGGAATATCCCGTTGCAGGACTTCCCTGTAGCGCTGCGACAGGCAGCCGAACACGTAAATCGTGCGGATGCGCTTCTCCTTCTTCGCCGCCACGAACGACAAAATAGTATCGACCGACTCCTTCTTGGCGTCGCCGATAAAGCCGCAGGTGTTGATGATTACGATTTTTGCCGCCGGGTCGTTGCTGTCGTGCACCACGCGGTAGCCGGCGGCCGAGAGCTGTTTCATCAGCCGTTCCGAGTCCACTAAGTTTTTGGAACAACCCAGTGTGACAACGTTAATTTTCGGGAATAAAGTCATGGGGTAAAAAAACGATACTTTTTTGTAAATAGGAATGAACCGTGCCGTCTTCGTGCGTCAGTACCAGCAGGCCGGCGGGCTCCACCGCCGTGATTTGCGCGCGGAAACACTTTTCCCCTTCCCTGTACCACGCCCACCGGCGATACCGGTAAAGGACGTTCAGGTATTGCGCGGGAAGCGCGCCGGGCGGGCTTTCATAATAACGGAAGATGGCGGCAAGCAGTCTGTCCAGCACCATGTGCAGGTCGTATTCCTTCTTCGTCACCATGCGCATGGACGTGGCCTGCGGCGCGCAGGCGAAATGTTGCTGGTTCACGTTGAGCCCTATTCCCGCAATGGTTACGCTGATGTATTCGCCGCACACATGGTGTTCGAGCAGCAGGCCTGCAATCTTTTTTTCGCCCACATAAATATCGTTCGGCCACTTGATTTGCGCCGGCAGGCCTTCGCTTTGCAAATAGGCGCACACGCCCAGCGACACCGCCTGTGACAGCAGAAACTGGGCTTCGGCCCTGAAGCGCACGGGGCGGAGCAGTATCGAGAACAAGAGGTTTTTCCCGGCTTCGCTCTCCCAGCGGTTCTCCTGCTGCCCCCTGCCGGCCGACTGAAACCCGGCTACCCACACCGCACCGTGAGGCGCTTCGGACAAGTGCCGGGCGGCTTCATTATTCGTAGAATCCACTTCTTTCAAGGAGGTTATAGGACTATCAGCAGGCGTTTTTAACATAAAAAGAGGTTAGTTTCATTATTTTTATTACTTTTGCAGCTTCTATGGCCGGAATAAGACGACAAAAGTAGCAAAAAAACAATGAACGGAACGATACCAAGTACCCAAAATCCTCAAAGCGCCCCGAAGCAGGCGCCAACTCCGCTGCCAAACGGGCGGAAACCACGCTTTAATCCAACGTGGATTTA
The DNA here is from genome assembly GCA_031288865.1 of Prevotellaceae bacterium. GTDB lineage: Bacteria > Bacteroidota > Bacteroidia > Bacteroidales > UBA932 > JAIRLC01. Next base: position 5,457 of record JAITQN010000038.1, on the reverse strand, counting down.
TATTATCCTTTGTTCCTTTTTAGTGTACCTGTGGGTATTCAACAACGGCAGCAGCCCGGTGCAAATACAGTGGATCGACGTGAAGGAAAAGATGATGCCCGCCGGCGACATCGAAAAAATAACCCTGATCACCAACCTTAATCATGTGGAGGTATACGTAAAGAAGGACAGCCTCTCTAAATATAAAAAGTATTTCGGGTTTAAGGAAACAGACCATATTACAGCGCCTCAGTTTTATTTTGTAATCCCTTCGACGTTCGATGCCGACACGAAGTTCGGGGAAGTGCGCCAGCAGTTGCCCGCCGGCAAGAAGTTCAGCATTGAAACGGCCGAGCGGCGTGATTATATAGGACGTGTCCTCGAATGGCTGTTTGTGCCGGCACTGTTGCTGTTCGTGTGGCTGCTGATGTTTCGCCGGATGTCGGGCACGGCGGGTGTTCCGGGCGGCGGCGGCATTTTCAGCGTGGGACGCTCGAAAGCGCAGCTCTTCGACAAGGATCACAAGAACAAAATCACCTTTCAGGACGTGGCCGGGCTGGAAGAAGCGAAAGTAGAAGTGATGGAGATTGTGGATTTCCTGAAGAACCCGAAGAAATACACCGAGCTGGGCGGCAAGATACCGAAAGGCGCTTTGCTGATAGGCCCTCCGGGCACGGGGAAAACCTTACTGGCAAAAGCGGTGGCCGGCGAAGCTAACGTGCCGTTCTTCTCGCTCTCGGGCTCCGACTTCGTAGAAATGTTTGTGGGCGTGGGCGCGTCGCGGGTGCGCGACCTGTTCCGCCAAGCCAAGGAAAAAGCGCCGTGCATCGTGTTTATCGACGAAATCGACGCCGTGGGACGCGCACGCAGCAAGAACGGCGGGTTCACCTCCAACGACGAACGCGAAAATACCCTGAACCAACTGCTCACCGAGATGGACGGCTTCGGGTCGAACAGCGGCGTCATCATACTGGCGGCCACCAACCGCGCCGACATCCTCGACAAGGCGCTGCTGCGCGCAGGCCGCTTCGACCGGCAAATACACGTAGACCTCCCGGAACTGAAAGAACGGTTTGAAATCTTTAAGGTGCACCTGCGTGGACTAAAGATAACCGACGGCTTCGACATCGCGTTTCTGGCCAAACAGACGCCCGGCTTCTCCGGCGCCGACATCGCCAACGTGTGCAACGAGGCCGCGCTGATCGCCGCCCGCAAGAACAAAAGCACTATCGAAAAACAGGACTTCCTCGATGCGGTCGACCGCATTATAGGCGGACTGGAACGCAAAAGCAAAATCATCACGAAAGAGGAAAAACGCACTATTGCCTATCACGAAGCGGGGCACGCCACCGTGAGCTGGCTGCTCGAACACGCCAACCCGCTGCTGAAAGTCACGATTATCCCGCGCGGCCGGGCGCTGGGCGCGGCGTGGTACTTGCCCGAAGAACGGCAAATCACCACCACCGAGCAACTGCTCGACGAGATGGCGGCTACCCTCGGCGGACGCGCAGCCGAAGAACTGGTCTTTTCCAAAATCTCGACCGGCGCCATGAACGACTTGGAGAAAATCACAAAACAAGCCTACGCCATGGTGTCGTATTTCGGAATGAGCGAAAAGGTGGGAAACATCAGCTATTACGACTCTACCGGGCAGAACGAGTATGGCTTCAACCGCCCCTACAGCGAGAAAACGGCAGAGCTCTTAGACCACGAGGTGAAAAAACTCATCGACGTGTCGTATGAAAAAGCCAAAAAAATATTAACACAGCACAAGGCGGAGTTTTCGCAACTGGCCGAACTGCTGCTGGAGCGTGAGGTGATTTTCTCCGAAGACTTAGAGCAAATATTCGGCAAGCGTAAAAATATGCACCAACACGAACTCTTATGAAAAATTTGTGGATACGTACACTTAGCGGACTTGTCTTTCTCGGCGTCATGGTGGGCGGCTTGCTGGGCGGCCTCGTTCCGTATGCCTGCCTGATGATATTCCTGACGGCCGGCATGATGTACGAATTTTATACCATGACACTGGGACGCAAACACCGGTTGCAGAAAATAGCCGGCATCGCCTTCGGCATAATCTTGTGGGGTACATGTTTCGTACTGCCGGCTGCCACTCTTGTGCTACTGCTTATTGTTTTTGTACTGCTGCTGCTCATCGTCCAGCTGTATGAAAAGGATGAAAAGCCTTTTCATACGGTGGCCTGCACCCTGTTGGGCGTCTTCTATATTGCCGCACCCCTGATGTTGTTCAATCTCCTTGGACTGGGCAACCGCCCGGCGCTGCTGGGGCTGTTCATCATTCTTTGGAGCAGCGACGTGGGCGCCTACGTGTCCGGCATGCTGTTCGGGCAAAAAGGGAAGCACAAACTATTCCCTTCCATATCGCCGAAAAAATCGTGGGAAGGCTTCTTCGGCGGCCTGCTCACCGCATTGGCGGCGGGCTACGTGCTGCTCGTAACCGGCATGCTGCCCTACGGGCTCGTTCACGTGTTGGTCATCAGTTCACTTATTTCCGTGTTCGGCGTGTTCGGCGATTTGGTGGAAAGCATGCTCAAGCGCAGCGTGGGCGTGAAGGATTCCGGCCGCATCATGCCCGGCCACGGCGGCCTTCTCGACCGCTTCGACGCCGCCCTGTTTGCACTGCCGGTTGCATTATTATATATGGATAGATTCTCATTACTTAATTTATGAAAACACACCGCGAGGGTTATATATTATTAAACGTTACAACCATCCTGTTTCTGCTTGTTATGATAGCATTGCGATGGATAGGCATAGCATGGCTGTTGTGGGCGGGCGGCGTCACGCTCATCGGCATCTTTTTTATGATGATCTACTTTTTCAGGGTGCCGTCGCGCACGCCGGTGTGTGACGACAAGGCGGTCATAGCGCCGGCCGACGGCACGGTGGTAATCGTTGAAGAGGTGGAAGAAAACGAATACCTGAAGTGCAAATGCATGCAGGTGTCGATATTCATGTCGATATTCAATGTACACATCAACTGGTTTCCCGTGAGCGGGACGGTGGAATACCAGCGTCATCATCATGGGAAGTACTTAGTGGCCTGGCATCCGAAATCGTCGGAAAAGAACGAGCGCACCACGATCGTGGTCAACCACCACGGCACGAAAATACTGTTCCGGCAAATTGCGGGCTACATCGCCCGCCGCATTGTGTGCTACGCCAAAGAAAGCATGCCGGTGGAACAGGGACAGGAAACCGGATTTATCAAATTCGGCTCGCGGGTCGATCTGTTCCTGCCGCTCGACGCGAAAATAAACGTGAAATTAGGAGAAAAAGTAAAAGGCACCCGAACCGTGATTGCACGAATAGAATAAATGAACCGCTTAGCCCGCTATATTATTATAGCCGCCGGGGTGGCCGTAGTCTGCTTCCTGGCGTGGTATTTCAGCAATATTTTAATATATATTCTCATTGCCGCCGTCCTGTCGCTTATCGGGCGGCCTGTCGTAAAGCGCCTCGACAGGATACGCATACTGAAGAAACAGTTTCCCCGCGCCCTGTCGGCCACCATCACCCTCATGGTGTTCTGGACGCTCATCCTGCTGTTTATCTTTGTGCTCTCGCCGCTGATTACCGGCCTTGTGGGCGAACTGTCGTCTGTCAAGCCCGACGAACTGATTACGAACATCGCACACCTGCTGCGCAACGTGGAAGAATGGATTGCCAAGACCATTCCGGGCGTGCACCCCGGCTTCTCCCTGCAAAAGGCGTTGATTGCATGGTTCTCCAACTTCGTTAACGAGTCGATGCTGCTCAATATTTTCGGTTCCGTAACCAACATGCTCATCAGCATAGGCACGGGAATGTTCGTGGTGACGTTCATCACGTTTTTCTTCCTGAAGGAAGACCATTTGTTTTCCGGCGGCGTCATGGCGCTGTTTCCGCAAAAGTATGAAGAGCACGCCCGCCACGCTTTCCATTCGGTTTCCACCCTGCTGGGGCGGTATTTTATCGGCATCTTCATCGATATTTTTTGCATTATGACGTTCGTCACCTTAGGCCAGACCTTCGCCGGCGGGCTGCCGTTCGCCACCGCGCTGGTGCTCGGGTTCATTGCCGGCATCCTCAACCTTGTGCCCTACATCGGGCCGCTGGTGAGCATGGTGCTGGGGTGCGGCATAGGCCTCATCGTGACGCACAGCGCCGGCGCCGACGCCAATGTGCTGCTTCAACTCCTGAAGATGGCGCTGGTGTATATCGGCACAAACATTATCGACTCCTCCTTTTTCCAGCCCTACATTTACTCCAACAGCATCAAGGCGCATCCGCTCGAGATATTTTTGGTGATTATCACCGCCGGCAGCATTGGCGGCATTTTCGGGATGATCGTTGCCATTCCTACGTACACGGTAGTGCGCGTGTTCGCCAAGGAATTTTTCAACCACTTCAGGGTCGTACAAAAGCTCACAGAAAAGATTTAGCAGGCCGATTGTCCCCCGCCGGCGAGAGGTTCAACCTCGCCCGAACCTTTGGCACCCGCCGAGTGTGGCCACGCGGTGTGGTATGAAATTTGCTGCGTAAAAAAGAGGATAGAATGTGTTGCCGTGTATCCATCCGCCCGCCGCAGGGCTGGACAGGAAATTAATAAATTTAAATTGACATATATGAAAACAAATGCAACTCTCCGTTTCCGGTACTGCCTACTGCTACTGCCTACTGCTACCGGCCTGTTTGCGCAGAACGGTGTCACCCTGTCGAATTACAAGGCGCAGGCAGGGCCTGCCGGGTCGGACACGCTGACGATCGACATCCGGTGGGCGCCGCCCGCAGATTCTAAAAAGGTGTGGAGCGACACGGTGTGGGTGTTCGCCGATTATAACAACGCCGGCACCATGACCCGCCTGCCGCTGAACACGAGCGCGGCCAAGCTCGCGAACCCCTCCTGGAGCGGAGCAAAAGTGATTGAGGAGCCGGGCAACCCCAACGGCGTGTGGGTGGTGGGCGATGCCCGCACGGCCGGCGCTTTTTCTGCCACCGTGCAGATGGTTACCACTTGTAGGGACGCACGGCCGTGTGTCCGTACCGGAGTGTGCGTATATGCTATTAATTATCCGCCGGTGGGAAGATATACGAGTGTGGAAGAGATTCACTTCACCGGGACGCCGCCGTTCGAGCTTAAGTTTACCGATAATAGCAGTACGGTGGTGCCGCGCGAAGAAGCGGGGCATACCTATATATATACGCTTGCGGAGGGTCAGACCCTGGCCTCATTCACCGATGCGTCGCGGGCGCCGGGCACGCTGCTCTGCAAGCCGCCCGATCACTGGTCATGGTTGGAGGCGTCGGCAACGAGTTATTGCGCGGGTTCGGGCGTTACGCTGGAGATAATATACACCGAACCCGGCGCCGTGTATCAGTTATATAAAGACAATACGCTGCAAACCGGGATTACCTTAGTGGGCAATGGGAGCTCGATGTCGTTTACCGGCTCTTTTGGGAAGGGCACCTATA
>JAITQN010000009.1 GCA_031288865.1 Prevotellaceae bacterium | reverse complement strand
GCCGAAGTGATTGTCCGCACGCTCAACGCCTACGTGCAGGAGACCCTGCAAACATCCGACACCCCGTTCCAAATGCCGCGCTACCTGAAGCACGGACGCATCGACATGGACTATCTGATGCGCGACTTCCAGCAGTTCTGGCGCGAGAACAGCGATATATGGATCGACCGGTTCGAATACCGGGAAGCCGCCCCGCACCTGATATTGATGGCCTTCTTGCAGCGGGTAGTCAACGGTGGCGGGCAAATCATCCGGGAGATGGCGGTAGGTACCGGTCGCCTCGACCTTTGTTTGGTATACGAACAGCAAAAGTACCCCATCGAACTCAAGCTATGGCGCGGTGAGCGAACACTCACGGAAGGCCTTGCACAAACCGCCCGCTACATGGACATGTGTGGCTGCGCCGAGGGCTGGCTCCTCCTGTTCGACCGCCGCCCCGACCTCCCGTGGAACGACAAGATATATATAAGAAAAGAAAACTCCGACAACAAAACCATCACCGTCGTCGGAGTTTAACAACTCATAACTCATCGAAGTCTTTTACTTGGTCATTTGTTTTCATAATGCTTTACGCTTTGGTTAACTCGTCGAGCTGTTTTTTGATTTCGGGCAGCCGGCGGAACAGCACATAGCTCCTGAAGTAATCGCGGTAATAGATGGCCGGGGAGCCGAGCAGCACCTCGTCCTCCCGCTTGATGCTGGCGTTGATGCCGGCCTGCGCCCCGAGCGTGGTGCGGTCGGCGATGGTGAGATGCCCCGCTATGCCCACCTGTCCGGCAAACACGCAGTGCTTCCCCACCTTGGTAGACCCCGCAATGCCGGTTTGCGCGGCAATCACCGTGTGCTCGCCGATTTCCACGTTGTGGGCAATCTGGATGAGGTTGTCTAACTTCACACCCTTGCGCACCACTGTGGCGTCCATCGTGGCGCGGTCGATTACCGTGTTGGCGCCGATTTCCACGTCGTCTTCAATCACCACGTTTCCTATTTGCGGGATTTTCTTGTAGGTGCCCACGGCGGTCGGCGCAAAGCCGAACCCGTCGGACCCGATAACGGCGTTGGCATGAATAATACAGTTGTTGCCCACCTTGCACCCCTGATAAATGCGCACGCCCGGATAAATAATGCAGTTTTCGCCAATCGTCACCTGCTCGCCGAGATACACCTGCGGGAATATTTTGGTATTGTCGCCCACCTTGGTTCCCCGTCCCACGTGGGCGAACTTGCCCACCCACACGTTCCGTCCCAGCTTGGCGCGCCACGACACGTGCGCCCGCCACGAACGCCCTTTCCTGTTCAGCGACTTCATCGAGTTGTACAGGTCGAGCAGCGACGCAATCGCCTCGTAGGCGTTGTCCACGCGGATAAGCGTAGCCGTCACCGGCTGCTTCAGGTCGAAACTGCGGTTCATCAGCACAATGGAAGCCGTTGTGGTGTACAGGTACTGCTCATACTTCGGGTTGGCTAAAAAGCATAGCGTGCCGGGGCGTCCCTGCTCGATGCGGGCTACGGTAGATGCCACCGCTTCCGGATTCCCTTCTACTTCGCCGTGCAAATAATCGGCTAAAACCGCTGCTGTAAATTGCATAAATGATATGTTTTAAAATACTAAAATAGTTGCGTTACTCCCTGAGGCGACAAAGATAATATCTCTTGGTTGCCTTCGAGAAGGCTTGTGAATTGAGTATGTCCGACACTTCATAAATGTCGCGGAGCGCGCCGTTGTTCATTTTGATTTTTATTTTCTCCGAGCCGCTCTCGTAGCCTTTGTTGGAGATTTCGCCATGCCAGATGGGGTCGACCTGCTGCAACACGCCGGCTTCAAACGGGCGGTCGCGCAGTTCGATTTTCGGCAGGCGGCGATGCACGAGCATCCTCGACAGGTTCGACAGGGTGGCGTCGTCCTGTTGCGTCCACACCTTTATGGCGCAGTCGATGTCGCTGTCGTCGAGCAGGGCAAACAGGCGCAGCGCCTCGCCCGATTCGAACGCACACAGCGCCGGCGACTCCTTCAGGAAATAGGCCAGCGCCGGCGACGCAAACAGCGGCACTTGATTATGCATCAACGTGCGCGCCCGCGACAGGATTCCGAGCAACAGCCGGTCGGCCGCAATCCCCGTTTTGTGCAGGTAAACCTGCCAGTACATGAGCCGGCGCGAAATCAGAAACTTTTCTATCGAGTAGATGCCTTTCGCCTCCACCACCAATTCGTCGTTAACCACGTCGAGCATTTTGAGGATTCGCTCCACGCCCACCATCCCTTCGGCCACGCCCGAAAAGAAACTGTCGCGCAGCAAATAATCCAAGCGGTCTACGTCCAGCTGTCCCGACACCAGCTGGTGCAGGAAGCGCTTTTTATACGTTCCCTCAAAAATAGCGATTGCCGTATCGAGTTGCCCGCCGAAGCGGTCGTTCAGCTGTTTCATGAACAGCAGCGACAGTTGCTCGTGGTGCACTTTTTCCACAATGGCGCTTTCGAGCGTGTGGCTGAACGGGCCGTGCCCTATATCGTGCAGCAGGATGGCGCACAGGGCGGCCTCCACCTCGTTGTTCGTAATGTCGTGCCCTTTTGCGCGCAGGGAGGCGATGGCTTCCTTCATCAGGTGCATGGCGCCCAGCGCATGCCCCAGCCGCGAATGGCACGCCCCGGGGTATACCAGATGGCTTAGCCCAAGTTGCTTGATGTTCCGCAAACGCTGCATCCACGGGTGTTCCAGAAGGTCATACACTATGCCTGCCGGTATGTCGATAAACCCGTGTATGGGGTCGTTCACAATTTTCTTCTTCGGAATCATAACGTAAAGGTACAATATTATCACGAAAAGTTAAATTTTGTTGAAAAAAATTTGCATATTAAATAAATATATCTACCTTTGTGTCGCAATTCTGTGTAATTGTGAGTGGTTAAGGGGACGCAACGTCCCCTTATTTAATATGAAAGTATGATTGACGTTTCTAACATACAAAACATTGTGAACGACTACGCGGCAAACAACGGCCTCTTTCCGGTGTCCGTGAAGGTGTCGAAGGACAACTGCATCGAGGTGCTCGTCGACAGCCCTTCCGGCGTTGACCTGTACCAGTGCGCAGCCCTCAGCCGGGAAATCGAAAGCCGCCTCGACCGCGACGTGGAGGACTTCGAGCTCACCGTGTCGTCGGCCGGCCTCGACTTGCCGTTTCAGGTGTTGCCGCAATATTTAAAGTACACCGGCAAGACCGTGGAGGTGCTCTTCAAAACGGGAAAGAAAATCACCGCCACCCTCACCGCCGCCGATGCCGGAAGCGTAACGCTGGAGTACACCGAAATGAGAAGGCAGCCGGGCGACAAGCGCAAAAAGCCGGTCACCGTAACAGAAACTTATACCTTAAAAGATATAAAAACAACAAAACCTGTAATAAATTTTTAAAATAATAGAAAAACACAATGGAAGGTTTAAATTTAATCGCCACGTTTGCGGAATTTAAAGAATTGAAAAACATCGACCGCCCCACCATGATGAGCGTGCTGGAAGATGTGTTTCGTAACCTGCTTGCAAGAATGTATGGCAGCGCCGACAATTTCGACATTATCATCAACATTGATAAGGGCGACTTTGAAATATGGCATAACCGCACAGTGGTGGAGGTTGTGGAAGACCCTCAACTGCAAATTTCATTGAAGGACGCTAAAAAAATCGACGACTCGTATGAACTCGACGAAGAGGTGGCCGAGGAAGTAAAGCTTGAAAGTTTCGGACGGCGCGGCATTCTGGCCTTGCGGCAAAACCTCGCAGGGCGCATCATGGACATCGAAAAGGCCAACCTGTTCAACAAATATAAGGAGCGCGTAGGCGAAATTATCGTAGGCGAAGTGTACCAAGCATGGAAGAAAGAAGTGCTGGTGCTCGACGACGAAGGCAACGAACTGGTGCTGCCGAAAACCGAACAAATCCCTTCCGACTTCTTCCGCAAAGGCGACACGGTGCGCGCCGTGGTAGCCAAGGTGGAAATGAAAAACAACTCGCCGGTCATCATTCTCTCGCGCACGGCGAACACGTTCCTCGAACGCCTGTTTGAACAGGAAGTGCCCGAAATTTTCGACGGATTAATCACCATCAAGAGAATAGTGCGCCAACCCGGTGAGCGCGCAAAAGTGGCCGTAGAATCCTACGACGACCGTATCGACCCGGTAGGCGCTTGCGTGGGCGTAAAAGGCTCGCGCATCCACGGTATCGTCCGTGAATTGCGCAACGAAAACATCGACATCATCAACTGGACAAGCAATATTCAACTGTTGATACAACGCGCCCTGAGTCCCGCAAAAATCTCGTCGATAAAAATCCACGAGAACACCAAGCGGGTGGGCGTATTCCTGAGACCCAACGAGGTGTCGGCCGCTATCGGCAAGGGCGGCTTGAACATCAAGCTGGCCGGACAATTGGTGGGCTATGAAATCGACGTGTACCGCGAAGTCGAAGAGGAAGAAGAAGACGTGAGGCTGGATGAATTTACCGATGAAATCGAAGGATGGGTAATCGAAACCCTCAAACGCATCGGCTGCGACACCGCCAAGAGCGTGCTCGCCATCGCGCCTGCCGAATTGATGAAACGCGCCGACCTCGAAGAAGAAACCGTGAACGAAGTGATGCGGGTGCTGAAAGCCGAATTTGAAGAAGAGGATGCCGAGAAAACGGAAAAAGCAGAGAAGGCCGGGAAAGCAAGGAAAGAGAAAGAAGGCGCAGCAGGGAAAGTAGAGAAAGTAGAAGAGAAAGTAGAAGAGAAAGTAGAAGAGAAAGTAGAAGAGGAAAGGAAAGTAGAAGGGGCGGCGGAAGAGTAGTATATTTTGCAAATAGTTTTATAAATAATGAGTGAAACAATCAGAATAAATAAGGTTGTTAAGGAGTTCAACATCGGCATTAGCACGCTGGTGGAATTTCTTAAGAAGAAAGGCTTTGAAGTAGAGGCTTCGCCAAATGCCAAAATATCGGCCGAGGAGTACCGGTTGGCCCAGATAGAATTTGACAAGGAGGTGACGCTGAAAGAAGAGTCGAGGAAGGTTATTCTGAAAGTGAAAGAAAAACCCGAAGCCATTTCTATTGACGACCTCAAGAATAAAAAGAAAGAGGAAGAAGAGGTAGAGGAGATTATTATTAAAACCACGCAGGTGGAACGGCCGGTTATAAAACCGGTGGAAAAAGCCGCGGAAGCGCCCAAAAAGGCGCCGGAAGCGCCGGAAGCAAAAGGGGAAAAGGAAAAAGAGGTGGCGCCGGAACCGGAAGAAGAAAAACCGGCAGTGCAAATAGAAACGGTGCCGGAAGTTGTTGTAACCGTTGAGCCGGAAAAAGAAACGGCGCCCGAACCGGTGAGCAAGGTTAAAATAATCGACAAGATCGACCTCGACGCCCTCAATACCAAAACGCGGCCCGACAAAAAGAAAGTGGAAAAGACGAAGGCCGAAAAACCGAAAAAGGAAACGAAGGCCAAGAAAGAAAAGCCTGTAGTGGCGCCGGAGCCCGAGCCCGAACTTCCACCCGAAGTCGCGCCACCGGCACCTGAAGCGGAACCCGAAGTTCCCAAAGCGGAGGAAGAGGCGCCTGTCGTTATCGAACATATCGAAACCCGCATAGAAAAACTTACGGGGCCAAAAATCGTAGCAGGACAGAAAATCGACCTCACGCAGTTTGAGAAGAAGAAACCCAGCAGCGCCGACAGCCACAAGAAAAAACGCGAACGCATCAAGAAAGACGGCAAAGAGCGCATTGATCTTAACAAGGAAAAGCAAAAAACCGACAAAGGACCAAAGAAAAAAGACAACAAATTTAAACCCGTACACAAAGAAGTCGATGAAGACGCCGTGCATCGTCAAATTAAAGAAACTTATGCACGCATGATTGAAGGAAAAGGAAAAACCAAGAGTTCAAAATATCGCCGTGAGAAACGTGACATCGTAAGCCAGCGCCTGACGGAAGAACAGGAGCGTCAGGAGCAGGAAAGCACCGTACTCAAACTTACCGAATTTGTGACGGTAAGCGAATTGGCCATCATGATGAACGTGCCCGCCGTTAAAGTGATTGAGGCCTGCATGAACCTCGGGCTGATGGTGTCTATCAACCAGCGGCTCGACGCGGAAGCGCTGGTGGTGGTGGCCGAAGAATTCGGCTACACCGTGGAGTTTGTCACCGTGGAACTGCAAGACGCCGTAAAACCCGACGAAGACCGCCCGGAAGACCTGAAACCCCGTCCGCCCATCGTAACCGTTATGGGACACGTAGACCACGGGAAAACGTCGCTGCTCGACTACATCCGCAAATCGAACGTGATTGCGGGCGAGGCCGGCGGCATCACCCAGCACATCGGCGCCTACAACGTGAAGATGCCCGACGAACGACACATCACGTTCCTCGATACGCCGGGACACGAAGCGTTCACCGCCATGCGCGCGCGCGGCGCCAAAATCACCGACGTGGCCATTATCATCGTGGCCGCCGACGATGCGGTGATGCCGCAAACCATAGAGGCCATTAACCACGCGGTGGCCGCAGGCGTGCCCATGGTTTTTGCCATCAGCAAAATCGACAAGGCCGGCTCCAATCCTGAGAAAATACGCGAACAATTGGCCAACATGAACTACTTGGTGGAAGACTGGGGCGGGAAATACCAGTGTCAGGAAGTCGACGCCAAACACGGCACCAACATCGACAAGCTGCTGGAGAAAGTGCTGCTCGAGGCCGATTTGCTCGAACTGAAAGCCAACCCCGACAAACACGCGCACGGCACCATTATCGAATCTTCGCTCGACAAAGGGCGCGGATACGTCGCCACGATTCTGGTACAGGGCGGCACCCTGAACATCGGCGATCTGGTGCTGAGCGGAAGCTACACCGGACGCGTCAAGGCTATGTTCAACGAACGCGGACAACGCATCAAGAGCGCAGGCCCGGCAACCCCCGTGCTGGTGCTCGGACTGAACGGCGCCCCCACGGCGGGCGAAACGTTCAACGTGATGAACGACGAAAAGGAAGCCCGCGAAATCGCCAACAAGCGCGAACAACTCCTGCGCATGCAGGGCATCAAGGCGAAGAAACACATCACCCTCGAAGAAATCGGACGGCGCATTGCCATCGGCAACTTCAAGGAACTTAATATTATTGTGAAGGGCGACGTGGACGGCTCTATCGAAGCGCTGTCGGACTCGCTGCTCAAGCTGTCGACCGAAGAGGTGCACGTCAATGTGATCCACAAGGCGGTGGGCGCCATTTCCGAGTCGGACGTGCTGCTGGCCGCCGCCTCCAACGCCATTATCGTGGGCTTTCAGGTAAGGCCCTCGACCGGCGCGCGCAAACTGGCCGAGCAGGAAGAAATCGAAATCCGCCTCTACTCTATCATCTACGACGCCATCAACGAAGTAAAAGACGGTATCGAGGGCATGCTCGCGCCCGAACAGAAAGAAAACATCACGGCCTCCGTAGAGGTGCGCGAGATATTCAAAATCTCGAAAGTGGGCACCGTAGCCGGATGTATGGTGAAAGAAGGCAAAATCACCCGCCACGCGAAGGTGCGCATCATCCGCGACGGCATTGTGATCTACACCGGCCACCTCGGCTCGCTCAAGCGCTTCAAGGACGACGTGAAGGAAGTGTCGAGCGGCTACGACTGCGGCCTGAACATCGAAAATTTCAACGACATCAAGGTGGGCGATATCGTAGAATCCTACGAAATAGTGGAAGTGAAGCGGAAATTATAACCAAACGCCGCGGAGATTGGCGTCCGCGACGCTCCGGGAAGCGAAACGCCGTGGAGATTGGCGTCCGCGACGCTCCGGGAAGCGAAACGCCGCGGAGATTGGTGTCCGCGACGCTCCGGGAAGCAAAACGCCGTGGAGATTCGTGTCCGCGACGCTCCGGGAAGCAAAACGCCGTGGAGATTCGTGTCCGCGACGCTCCGGGAAGCAAAACGCCGCGGAGATTGGCGTCCGCGACGCTCCGGGAAGCAAAACGCCGCGGAGATTGGCGTCCGCGACGCTCCGGGAAGCAAAACGCCGTGGAGATTGGCGTCCGCGACGCTCCGGGAAGCAAAACGCCGCGGAGATTGAATTTCGACTGTGCATGCAGCAGCGAACAGGAAAAATGGCACATCTCTATTATAGATGTAATAGAGATTTTAACAGGAAGTCCGCGACCTAGAAAGTACTGGAATGCTTTAAAAACTAAGCTAAAGGTAGAAGGCAGGGCGCCTTCTCTTTTGTGACCCCGGAGGGATTCAAACCCCCGACCTTCAGAACCGGAATCTGACGTTCTATTCAGCTGAACTACGAGGCCAAATTAAATTCGACGACAAAGGTAATCAAATTTTGGTTATTTTAAAAAATTGTATCTTTGCCCCTCAAATTATAAATTGAAAATGTTATGAAAGTTTATGTATTCCCCGGACAAGGCGCCCAATTCGTGGGCATGGGCAAGGAGTTGTATGACGCCATTCCGCAGGCCAAAGCGCTTTTTGAGCAGGCAAACGAAATCCTCGGCTTCCGCATTACCGACCTGATGTTCTCGGGCGCCGACGCCGACCTTAAACAAACGAAAGTTACGCAACCGGCCATTTTTCTGCACTCGGTCATTCTGGCAAAATCGTTGTCCGATTTTCAGCCCGGCATGGTAGCCGGCCACTCGCTTGGAGAATTTTCGGCGTTGGTATCGGCCGGCGCCATGAGTTTTGAAGACGGCTTGCGGCTGGTATCGGCGCGTGCGCTGGCCATGCAGAAGGCCTGCGAACATGAGCCGTCGACCATGGCGGCCGTGCTGGGCTTGGACGATGCGAAAGTAGAAGAAATATGCGCTTCGGTCGATGGCGTGGTAGTGCCCGCCAACTACAACTGTCCCGGCCAGCTGGTAATTTCCGGCGCGGTGAAAGCGGTGGAAGAAGCCTGCGAACGGTTAAAGGCCGCCGGCGCCAAACGCGCGCTGTTGCTGCCTGTGGGCGGCGCGTTTCACTCTCCCTTGATGGAGCCGGCGCGCGCAGAACTCGAAACCGCCATTCAGGCCACCGCCGTAAGCAGCCCTGTGTGCCCCGTTTATCAAAACGTAGACGCCAAACCCTACACCGACCCCGACGCGATTAAGAAAAACCTCATCGCCCAACTCACTGCGCCGGTACGCTGGACGCAAACCATACAGCGCATGGCGGCCGACGGTGCGGCAACGTTCGTTGAGTTAGGCCCCGGCAATGTGTTGCAGGGCCTGATTAAGAAAATAGCTGCGGGTGTTGCGGTAGAAGGGAAACAGACTATTTCGTAAGCGCGCTGATCTTCTGAAACGAATCGTCAACGCCTTTGAGCAAGTCGTTGAATATAGCATGGTAGTGCGCCTTAGCCTTGCCTTCGGGATGATTGACGCGTGTCATTAGCGCGCCGCGCAAATCAAGCGTTTCGTTAATAAGCGCCAAGGCTTCTTCCTGTTTCTTTTCGGGATACAGCGCCATAAAGGTACAGCAGTCTGAAATAACTTCGCTGATCAGATAATCGATGTCTTTTTTAATTTTCCGGATACTTGCCATAATATTGTTTGTAAAACTGATAATTCCCGACAAATATACGGCAATATTTCGGAATAAATTGTATCTTCGTGGCCTAATTTAAAAGTTTTTATTATGATTATCGATTCGCTATTGGGTTTGGAGCGCTATTTTTCCATGCATCCCGGTTTTGAAAAAGCCTATCATTTCTTGCGCCGCCAGCCGCTTGAACAGCTTGCCGAGGGCCGTCACGTCATTAATGGAGAGAATATCTATGCAAATGTGAGCGAAAGCCGGGGCAAAGCGCCCGAAGCGGCGAAACTGGAAGTGCATGACTCGTATATCGACATACAAATTGTGGTTAAAGGGCAAGAAACCATGGGCTGGCGCGACCGCCGGCATTGCAAAATGCTCAATACCGCTTATGACGAAACAAAAGACATGGCGCTGTATGACGACCTGCCCGAAGTATTTTTTACGATAGAGCCGGAAAATATCGTCATCTTTTTCCCAAGCGACGCCCACGCCCCGATGATTGGCGAGGGCATAATCCGGAAAATAATCGTAAAGGTAAAGATATAACACTTGCCCGAAACCCCTCATCAACGTTTTAATTCCTATATCGGTTACTTTAAGCGGCACTTCGGAGAACGGATACAAAAAGTAACGATTGACGCCGGGTTTACCTGCCCCAACCGCGACGGCACAAAGGCGCGGGGCGGCTGCACGTACTGCGACAACAGGGCATTCAGCCCCTCTTATTGCAACCCGCAAAAAAGCATAACCCTGCAAATCGAAGAAGGCATACGGTTTCATGCGTTGCGCTACCGGCGGGCGCGGCGCTTTTTAGCATATTTCCAATCATATTCCAACACATACGCTCCTTTGGAAAAATTAAAGGAGATTTATGAGGAGGCCTTGCGGCATCCTCAAATCGAAGGCATTGTGGTGGGCACGCGCCCCGACTGCGTAGACGATGAAAAACTTGACTACTTTGCAGCGCTTTCAAAAAGCCGGTTCGTGCAAATTGAATACGGCGTAGAGTCGTGCTACGACCGCACGCTGGAGCGCATTAACCGCGGCCACACCTTTGCCGACGCCCGCTGGGCGCTGGAGGCCACGGCAACCCGCGGCATACGCACGGGCGGCCATTTTATTTTCGGACTGCCCGGCGAAACGCGGGAAGACATGCTCTCGTCTGCAAAAATTATATCCGCCCTGCCGCTCACTTCCGTTAAATTTCACCAGTTGCAGATTATTAAGGGAACCGCCATGGAGCATGAATATGCGGCGCATCCCGAACATTTTGTTCAATTTTCACTGCCGGAGTATATCGACTTCTTCGTTGATTTTTTAGAACACCTGTCGCCCGCTATCCTTATAGAACGGTTTGTGAACGAAGCGCCCCCTCAGTTTGTGGATGCCCTTCCCTGGGGAAAATTGCGCAATGTGGAGCTCCTGCGTTTGCTCGACCAGCGTCTTGAAGAGCGGAATACTTGGCAGGGGAAATTAACCAATTAGCATAATTCACATTATTTTACTACCTTTGTATCATTAAAATGATACAAAATGTCTTTCATTAACGATAGGGTTTCAAAAGAGGGGCTTACATTCGACGACGTATTGCTGGTACCGGCAAAGTCGGCGGTATTGCCCCGCGAGGTGCTTGTAGCTACAAAATTTTCACGCAGCATTAGAATTTGCGCACCGCTTGTTTCTGCGGCCATGGACACCGTTACGGAGGCCGGCACGGCCATTGCCATGGCGCGCGAAGGCGGCATTGGCGTAATTCATAAAAACATGAGCATTGAACAGCAGGTGGAGCAGGTGCGGAGAGTGAAGCGGGCGGAAAACGGTATGATTTTCGACCCGGTCACCATACACCGCGAGGCCACGGTGGGCGACGCCCTCCGGCTGATGCGTGAAAATAAAATCGGCGGCATTCCCGTGGTCGACGAACAGCGGCATTTGACGGGCATTGTCACCAACCGCGATTTGCGTTTCCAGGACAACCTCTCCACGCCGGTGGCGGCGGTGATGACCTCTGAAAACCTTATTACCACCCCGCAGGGCACCGATTTGCAACAGGCCACCGCCTTGTTGAAAAAATACAAAATAGAAAAACTGCCGGTGGTCGATGACAAAGGCTGTTTAGTGGGCTTGCTCACGTTTAAGGATATTACCAAAATCAAAGATAACCCCACGGCCAGCAAGGATGCCAGGGGCCGCCTGCGTGTGGCTGCCGGCGTGGGCGTGAACGCCCGCACCATGCCACAAATTGAAGCGCTGATAAAAGCGGAAGTGGACGCCGTGGTGATTGACACGGCGCACGGCCATTCCATGGGTGTGGTAAATACTGTGAAGGAAGTCAAAAAGAAATATCCGCACATAGAAATAGTGGTGGGAAATATCGCCACCGGCGAAGCGGCGAAGCTTCTTGTAGAAGCGGGCGCCGACGCGGTGAAGGTAGGCATTGGGCCGGGGGCTATTTGCACTACCCGCGTAGTAGCGGGTGTGGGCGTGCCGCAGCTCACAGCTATTTACGAAGTGGCGAAAGCGATTGAAGGTTCCGGAGTCCCGATTATTGCCGATGGCGGTATCCGTTATTCGGGCGATGTGGTCAAGGCTATAGCCGCCGGCGCCGATACGGTGATGATCGGGTCGTTGTTTGCCGGTGTGGAAGAATCGCCCGGCGAAACCATTATTTTGAATGGCCGGAAGTTTAAGTCATATCGCGGCATGGGCTCTTTAGAAGCCATGCAGGAAGGGTCGAAGGATCGCTATTTTCAGGATATGGAAGATGATGTTAAAAAACTGGTGCCGGAAGGCATTGTGGCGCAAGTGCCCTACAAGGGCTCCCTGTCGGAGGTTTTTTATCAGCTTATTGGCGGATTACGTGCAGGGATGGGATATTGCGGAGCAAAAGATATTGAGGAATTGAAGAAAGCCTCGTTCATTCGTATTACTGCCGCCGGTGTAATAGAAGGCCATCCGCATGATGTAACTATTACCCGCGAGGCGCCAAACTATAGTCGCTAATGAAAAAAATAATTTACAGTATTTGGTTGTTATCGTTGTTTTCCTGTGATTTTTTCCCTGCCAAACAACAGGCAGAGAAAGATATTGTCGTGGCAGAGATAGACGATAAAAAACTTTTTTTATCGGAGATATCTACCATTTTCCCGAGAGGTATCCATAAGAAGGACAGTATCGAATTATTGAAAAACTATGTCAACACGTGGGCGCGCAAGTATCTTATAGCCGCCAAGGCGGAGATGTATTTGGACAGAGAACAGAAAAATGTGATGCAGGAATTGGAAGATTACCGCCTGTCGCTCCTGTCTTACCGCTACGAAAACCAATATGTGGAGCAGAAAATCGACACGGTCGTCAATCAGGAGGAGATAGAAACGTTTTATGAGCAACATGCGGAGATTTTTCCGCTTGCAATGTCTGTTGTTCAAGCCACCTATGTGAAAGTAAAGAAAGACGCCGCCGGAATAGCGGCTATAAAACGCTATGCACGCTCGTCGAAAGAGGAAAGTATAAGAAGGCTCGACAGCCTGTGTGCAAAGGTGGGCGCGGTGTGTGATTTTTTTAATGACCAGTGGGTTAATGTGAATTTTGTTACACAAAAAACGACCTTTGAAGCCGATCAATGCAGGCAGGTTTTAAAAGAAAACGGCTACTTGGAAAAAACGGATGATCGCTATCTTTATATGTTGACGTTCCGCGCTGTTAAAAAAGAGGGAGAAGTGGCGCCGCTGGCGCATGTCAGAAACGATCTTATTCATTTAATCATCGGCAAACGAAAACGCGACCTGATCAAGAACCTTGAAAATTCCGCATACAACGAGGCTTTGGATTATAAACGGCTTAAAATTTATATTAATGAATAGAATGTGCGCTATTAAAAAAGGGTTGAAATTATTACTGCTCACTTGTTGTTTCGGCACCGCACTCCCGGCGCAAAACGGGTTAATTGATAAGGTTGCGGCGGTAGTAGGAGGTGAAATGATTTTGTATTCCGATGTGGAGTCGGAGGTGATGATGATGCGCGTGCAAGGCGTAGTGTCTGATAAAAATATCCGTTGCGAGGTGTTTGAAAACATGTTGCTGCAAAAGTTGTTGTTGGCACAAGCCCGCATCGACAGCTTGCAGGCCGACGACGCCACGGTGGAAGAACAAATAGAGCGGCGTCTGCGTATGATTATGGCCCAGCTCGGCGGAGAAAAAGCCACGGAAGAATATTTCAAAAAACCGGTATTCAAACTCAAACAGGACTGGCAAGAGCCCGTGCGCGAACAAATCCTCACGCAACTTATGCAGATGAAGCTGATGAAGGATGCGCCGATATCGCCGGCAGATGTGGATCGTTTCTACAAGAGCACGCCGAAAGACAGCTTGCCGGTTATTCCCGACCAGTATTTGATCCGGCAAATTGTGATTAACCCGCCGGCCGGAGACGCCAAGTTTGAAGTGCGCGAACAACTCTTGTCCCTGCGCGAACGGATAATGAACGGAGAAAAATTCAGCACGCTGGCGGTGCTTTATTCAGAAGACCCCTCGGCGCGGCGCGGCGGAGAACTGGGTTTGATGTCGGCACAGGACTTTGTGCCTGCGTTTGCCGATGCTGCCCTGTCGTTAAAGCCCGGTCAGGTGTCGCAAATCGTGGAAACGGAATACGGGTTTCACATTATTCAAATGATTTCGAAAGAAGGAAACGACATGTTTAACTGCCGGCATATCCTGATGAAGCCGAAATTCGATTCCGACAAGCGCCAGGTGTCATTTAATAAACTCGACAGCATTGCCGACTTGGTACGCAAAGATAGCATGACGTTTGCCGTAGCGGCGCAACGCTTCTCGCAAGACATTACCACCAACCTTAACGGCGGATTAGTGGTGAACGAAAATACGCTGAGCCCCTATTTTGAAAAGGACATGCTAAGTCCTGCGGATTATAACGTGCTGCGCGATATGAAGCCCGGCGACATTTCGCAGCCTTTTGAAGCCGTAGACAAGAAAGGCAACACGCAGTATAAAATCATTCAACTGGAAAAACTTATCCCGTCGCATACGGCAAATATCAACGACGACTACACGGTAATCCAAAACATCGCCAAACAGGGGCGGCGAACGGAAGACTTGGACAAATGGATTAAACAGAAACAAGTCTACACCTACATCCGCATCGACCCCATGTTCAGCGAATGCACCTTTCAGCGCGAGGGGTGGATAAAATAATTTTGTAACATGAAGGGGCTTTATTGGTGTTGTTTATTGTGGTGTGTGTGCACAAGCACCATGCTCCCGGCGCAGCAGCAGGGAGAGCGGAAGCGTGTGGAAATTCTGCATACCGACTTCATGAAAAGCCTCCCGTTTAGCGACCGTAAGGG
This sequence comes from Prevotellaceae bacterium, assembly GCA_031288865.1. Taxonomy (GTDB): domain Bacteria; phylum Bacteroidota; class Bacteroidia; order Bacteroidales; family UBA932; genus JAIRLC01. Next base: position 8,824 of record JAITQN010000009.1, on the reverse strand, counting down.
AAACCGCCTGATCGGCCATGTGCAATTGCTGCATGAAGAAGCCGTGATGACGTGCGACAGCGCCTATTTTTATTCGTCGAACGTGGTAGAGGCGTTCGGCCACGTGTATATCGTTAAAAACTCCACACGCCTTTACGGCGACACGCTGTATTACGACGGCAACACGAGCCTCGCACGGGTGCGCGGAAAACTCGTGAGGCTGGAAGACAGCTCGGCGGTGCTGCGCACCTTCAACCTCGATTATAACACCAAAAGCAATATAGGCTATTTCTTCAACGGCGGCACGCTGGCCGACAAGGAAAACGTGCTGGAGAGCAAGAAAGGGTATTATTACTCCGACCTGAAATTGGCGAAATTCCACGGCGAAGTGGAAATGCACAACGACACGTATGACATCCATTCCGACTCCTTGCATTACTACACAAAAACGGAAACCGCCGTGTTTTTGAACAACACTTCTATATGGCACAAGGACGGCTACCTGTCGTGCAAGCGCGGGTGGTACGACCGCCCGCGGGACTATTTCCATTTTGCGCAGGACGCCTATGTCCTGTCGGAAAAGCAGGAAATGTGGGCCGACAGCATTTTTTATGAACGCCCCGTTGAGAAAAGCGACCTTTACAGGAATATCCAGATGCTCGACACCACGCGGTCGCTGCTTGTGTTTGGCGACGAAGCCCACCTGCTGGGCGAACAGGAAGCTACAGTAACGCGTAATCCTTCCATAGCTTATTACGAGGAAAAGGAAGACTCGTCGCACCGGGTAAAGCGCGACACCGTGTTCCTGCGCGCCGATACCTTGAAATACATGTCGTTGAAAAATCCGGCGTTTTACGGCACCGATGACACACTAAAGACCGACACCACCGCCACACCACAAATGGCGCTCCCGCCTGACAGTACCGCCATAACTTCCGACAGAATTGCAGAGGTTTCTGACAGCATTGCAATAATTTCCGACAGAATTGCAGAGGTTTCTGACAGCATTGCAATAATTTCCGACAGAATTGCAGAGGTTTCTGATAGCATTGTAATAATTTCTGACAGAATTGCAATAATTTCCGACAGTGTCGTTGTGGCTCCCGACACCATTGCGCCGCCGCGCCTCATGCCGTTGTCGAGCAACATGATTCTCGACAGTTTGCAGAAAGACCTTCGCCGCCTCCGGTCGGAAGTTCCGAAACGAACGCCGTCGCCGGCATTTTCTGCAATGTTCGCCCGCAAGCCTGCCGCGGACACTTCCAAAACGCCTCCCGCGCCGGTAATCGACTCGGTGCTGCAATATTTCTATGCCTACCGCGCCGTGAAAATATACCGCGCCGACGGGCAAGCCGTGTGCGACTCCATGGTCTTTTTCGTGAACGACACCCTGACGGAAATGTATTACAGTCCGGTGTTGTGGAACACCAACAACCAAGTATCGGCCGATAAAATGCGGTTTATTTCAAGAGACAGCACCCTTCACCGCGGTGAGTTTCTGGGCAGCGCCTTTATGGTGTCGGAAGAAGATACCGTACACTACAACCAGATAAAGGGGCGCGACATGTTTGCGTATTTCGAGAACAATGAAATTTACCTGATTGACGTTATGGCCAACGTGCAAACCATCTTCTTCATGGACGAAGACAGCGTGCTGGTGAACATCAATTTTGCGGAAAGCACCAACATGAAAATATTCATCAAGAGCCGGAAAGTGTCGCGGGTAAAGTATTTGACGCAACCGAAAAACGACCTGCACCCAATTGACGATGTGCCGCGCGAAAAACAGCGCCTCAAAGGATTTGCATGGCAGGACGCCCTGCGCCCGAAAACACGCTACGAGGTGTGCGACCGCGACATCAGGCCTTCGCAACGCGCGGCGGTTTCTGCGATAGCGAAACCCACCTTTCCCATTACCAAAAAAATCGACGCGGTGAAGTAAATCATTTTTCGTACCTTTGCGGACTATTATGGGTATCAATCGTTGGATTATTATTCTTGCAGCATCGCTCTTGCTCGTGTCGTGCTCTACGAAGAAGAACACGTGGATGAGCCGTGCCTATCATAACGTGAACTCCGAGTTTAATGTGAAGTTCAACGGCGCCGAGAGCTTCAAGGAGGGAATGAAGAAGGCCGAAACGCATCAAGTGGACGACTACAGCGAGCTCCTCCCGGTGTTCCTGTTTGCCGACGAGGGTATCCCCGGACAGGTGACGGGCGAAATGGAACGGGTTATTGAGAAAAGCAATAAGTTAGTCACCAAACATTCCATTACGGCAAAGCCGAAGCGGAAGAAAGGCGCTACCACGCAGAAAGACCGCGAATTTTATAACAAACGCGAATATAACGCCGTGGTTGACGATGCCTACCTGTTGAGCGCAAAAGCCAGTTTATACCTGCAAAATTACGACGTGGCCATCACCATTCTCGATTACATCCTGCTGGAATATCCTAAGGAGTCGGCGGTGAACGAAGCGAAACTGTGGCTGGCCGTGGCGCTCACCTGTGCCAATGAATTAGACCGCGTGCCTGCCCTCCTCGACGAGGTGAACAAGGTGAAAAAGCTCCGGCGGCGGGAACGGGCTATCCTCCATGCCGCGTATGCCAATTATTACATCAGGCAGCGCGACTACCGGCAAGCCACCGCATCGCTGGACAAGGCGCTCAAAGAAGAAAAACGGAAAGCGAACAAAATACGCTATCATTTCGTGCTGACCAACCTCTATCAGCGGCTGAACGACCCGGAAAACGCCATCCTGCATCTGGAAAAAATCATCAAGTCGAGCCGCGATTACGAGCAGGTGTTCTCGGCGCGGCTGCTGCTGGCCGGCCTCTACAATCCCAAGTCGAAGCACAACATGCGGAGCGTGCTGCTACGCATGCTCGACGATGAGAAAAACCGCGACTTCGCCGACCGCATTTACTTCGCCTTGGCGCAGGTGGAACACACCATGGGCGACGACTCCGCAGCCATTGCATACCTGCAAAAATCAATACAGGCCGAGTCGAGCAATATGCGGCAAAAAGGATATGCCTACGAAATGCTGGCCAACTACTATTATAAGCACAAGCAGTATGCCGCCGCTTACGATAATTTCAAGCTGTCGGCCGAGGCGACAGGCCCCGGCTTCTCGCGCTATAATGAGATTTACGAAAAGGCCACGTCGCTGGAAAATCTGGCGAAGCATTGGAAAACGGCACACCGCGAAGACAGTTTGCAGCGTGTCGCCAAGCTCCCGGCGGCCGAACGCGACCAGCTGATTGCCGCAGCCATCGAAAAAATTATAGAAGAAGAACGCAAGGCCGCCGAAGCACAACAGCAGCAACAGTTCTTCATCAACCAGCAGGAAATGGCGCGGTATTCCAACACGGCGTCGAACAGCAACGCCGGGAAATGGTATTTCTACAATCCCAACTCGGTAAACTCGGGACTTGCGGCGTTTAACATGCGGTGGGGAAAGCGCCGCCTCGAAGACAACTGGCGCCGCCGCGACCGCAGCGAAATGTCGCTCATCGCTATGGACGACGACGACGAATCGGAAGAAACCAATGAGCCGGAAATCTCCAACAAATCGCGTGAGTATTACCTCAAGGATTTACCGCTGACGCCCGAGGCCATGCAGGCATCAGACAACAAACTGCGCCCCGCGCTGTTCGGCCTGGGACGCGCCTACATGAACGACGTAGACGAAAAACGGCTGGCCATCGAAACGTTCGAAACGCTGAACACCCGCTTCCCGGAACATAACGCTAAGGCCACCGTATATTATTACCTGTATAAATTGTATGCGGATACGGATAACCCGGCGCAGAGCGAGCGCTACAAACAGTTGCTGATTGCCGGATACCCGAAAGAACCGTTGACGCAAATGATCATCAACCCCCGTTATCTTGAGGAGCAGCGCGCCATCCACGAAAGCATCGAGCAGATGTATGAAGCTGCGTTCAACAAATACCGCGAAGGCCGCTATGCCGAGGCAGCGCGTGCGGCGACACAAATCAACGAGCAGTATCCGCAGAATCTCATCCAGCCGCAAATTGCGCTGTTGTGCGCCTTCGCCACGGCACACACCGGAAGCGCGGGCATGTACAAGCAGGCGCTGGCCGACTTGATAAAGCAGTATCCCAATTCGGAAGAAGCCGGAACGGCCGGTGAGCTTCTGGCGGCGTTAGACAAAAAAGCCTTGCAGTACACCTCGCCCACGGTGACAGCGCCTGCCCAAACGGCCGACAGCGCCGCCGCCGTAAAAACCAACTACACGGCAAACCGCGAAGGGGAACATTATTTCGCCGTATTGTTCGAGAACAAACCGAGCAACGACCTGCTGTTTACGATAGAGTCGTTTAATGTGGAATATTTTCTCGACCGGAACCTCGAGGCCTCGCTGCGTACCATGACCAACGGATATTCCGTGATTGTGGTAAAATCGTTCGACAACGGGCAGGATGCCGCCGCTTATGCTCAGGCCATAGCCGATGCGCAGGCGCTTGTTCTTTTCGACCCTGCGGCCTTCCGCCGTTTGCTGATTACCCCCGAAAACCTCGAGCTGCTGGCCAAAACCGGCGGGGTGATCGACTATCTGGAGTTTTTCAATACCGAATATGCAAACGATATTCCCGCTAACCGTTAATACGCTTGCCGGACTGCCAGCGGCGGCGGCGCAACTGTTGCCGCTGCTGGAGCAGCATCGGGTGGTGGCGCTGCACGGCGAGATGGGCGCCGGAAAAACCACGCTGATTGCCGCCCTGTGCGACGCCATGGGCGTCACGGGCACAGTAAACAGCCCCACGTTTGCGTTGGTGAACGAATACCACAAGCCCGACGGCGACCCGGTATATCATTTCGATTTTTACCGCATCAACAAGCCCGAGGAGGCGTTCGATTTGGGCTATGAGGAATATTTTTTCAGCGGACACCTGTGTTTGCTGGAGTGGCCGGAGCTGATTGCGCCGCTTCTTCCCGCCGACACCCTGCACCTTTATATCAGCGCGCGGAACGACGGCGTGCGGGAAATCACTGACCGGAAAAACCGGCGCTGAAGCGGAACGGTTCATGGTAATAGTTGCCGAAGAATTTGGCAAACGTTGGAAAAACAGTTGCCTTTGTGAGGCAATTAACCAATATGAAAATTAGTGAAGCTATTAGAAAATTAAATAAGGCAGGGTGTCATTTCCTGTCGCACGGAGCGAATCACGATTGGTGGTACAGTACGACAACAAAAAAGAAATTTCAAGTCCCGCGGCATCAAACGCAGGAGTTTACGTCTAAAACAAAGGGGGAAATACAAACCGGATTACAGCGGTTTGCAAGAGATTTAAGTCAGATAACATTTGCTTAATTGCACGCCAAGTGTCAAAACAATTGCTCCCGACAAAAAGCAAAACAATGTAACAAAATTTTGGATAGCCGCTACTCCCACTCGATGGTGGCGGGGGGCTTGGAGCTGATGTCGTATACCACGCGGTTCACGCCTTTCACTTTATTGATAATGTCGTTCGATACGCTGGATAGAAAGTCGTAGGGCAGGTGCGCCCAGTCGGCGGTCATGCCGTCGGTGGAGGTCACTGCGCGCAGCGCCACGGTGTACTCGTAGGTGCGCTCGTCGCCCATCACGCCCACGCTGCGCACCGGCAGCAATATGGCGGCGGCCTGCCACACCCGGTCATACAGCCCTTCGCGTTTCAGGCTGTCGATAAACACCGCGTCGGCTTCCTGCAAGATGTGCACTTTTTCTTCGGTGAGCGCGCCCAGCACGCGGATGCCCAGTCCGGGGCCGGGGAACGGGTGCCGCCCCAGCAGTTCGGGCTTCACCCGGATGGCCTTGCCCACGCGGCGCACCTCGTCTTTGAACAGCATGCGCAGCGGCTCCACCACCTCGAGGTGCATGCGTTCGGGCAGGCCGCCCACGTTGTGGTGCGACTTGATGGTGGCCGACGGGCCGTTGACCGACACCGATTCGATGACGTCGGGGTAGATGGTGCCCTGCGCCAGCCACTTTACGTGTTCGATGGCGCGCGCTTCGCGGTCGAAGATTTCGACGAACACGCGGCCTATGGTTTTGCGCTTCTGTTCGGGGTCGGACACGCCGGCGAGCTGCGACAAAAACGCCTGCCCGGCACGCACGCCCACCACGTTCAAGCCCATGTCGCGATAAGATTCCATGACCTGCTCGAACTCGTTTTTCCGCAGCAGGCCGTTGTCTACAAAAATACAATAGAGATTTTTCCCGATGGCTTTGTGAAGCAGCACGGCCGCCACCGAGGAGTCTACGCCGCCGCTTAGTCCGAGCACCACCCTGTCGTGGCCTAATTTGGCTTTCAGCGCCGCCACCGTGGATTCCACAAACGCATCGGGCGTCCAGTTGCACGCGCAGCCGCACACGCGCTGCACGAAGTTCTTGAGGATGGTGGCGCCTTCGGCAGAGTGGTACACTTCGGGATGGAACTGCAAGGCAAAGGTGGGCTCGCCGGGCACGGCGAAGGCTGCATATTTCACGTCGGCGGTGGAGGCGATCACGCGGTATCCTTCGGGCAGGCGCACGATGGTGTCGCCATGCGACATCCACACCTGCGAGCCGTCGGCCACGTTGTGCATCAAAACCGAGGTGTGGTCGTCTATATGAAGCATCGCCCGGCCGTATTCGCGGATTTCGGAAGGCAGCACTTCTCCGCCGAACTGCTGCGCGAGATACTGTGCCCCGTAGCACACGGCCAGCAGCGGAATCCGTCCTTTAATATCGCTCAGGTCGACTTGCGGCGCGTTGGCGTCGCGTACCGAGAAAGGGCTTCCCGACAGGATTACGCCCTTCACTCCGGCGTCGAGCGGCGGGCGTTTATGAAACGGGTGGATTTCGCAGTACACGTTCAGTTCGCGCAAGCGGCGTCCGATAAGCTGTGTGTACTGCGAACCGAAGTCGAGGATGATGATTTTCTCTGTCATGTTTTCGAATTTATATTAAATAGCCTCCGACGCGGCCTTCACCAGTGCCACAAAGAGCGGGTGCGGGTTTTCGGCGGTGCTTTTCAGTTCGGGATGGAACTGCACGCCGATGAAAAACGGATGGTCGCGAAGCTCTACAATCTCCACGAGGCCGGTTTCCACGTTCTTTCCGGAAGCAAAGAGGCCGTGCTGTTCGAACTCCGCCACGTAGTCGCTGTTCACCTCATAGCGGTGGCGGTGGCGCTCCTTGATTTGTTCCTTTCCGTAGATGCGGCAGGCCAGCGAGCCCTTTTGCAGCGCGCAGGCGTAGGCGCCCAGACGCATGGTGCCGCCTTTGATGGTAAGGCGTTTCTGGTCGGCCATGAGGTCGATTACCGGATGCCCGGTGCCGGGTTCCACCTCGGTGGTCATGGCGTCGGTGTAGCCCAGCACGTGGCGGGCATACTCGATTACCGCCATCTGCATGCCCAGACAAATGCCGAGGAACGGTATTTTATGTTCGCGGGCGTAGCGCACGGCTGCGATTTTCCCTTCCAGTCCGCGTTCGCCGAAGCCCGGCGCCACCAGCACGGCGTGCATGCCTTGCAGCTTTTCGGCCACGGTGCTTTCGGTGACGGACTCGCTGTGCAGGCTGTGCACATTCACCTTGCATTCGTTGGCCGCGCCGGCATGAATGAACGACTCCAGAATGGACTTGTAGGCGTCCTGCAATTCCACATATTTCCCAACGAGCGCCACGTTCACTTCATGCTTCGGGTGACACAGCTTGTCCAGAAACTTCTTCCATTCTTTCAAATCGGGCTTGGCCGCATTCTTCAGGTGCAGTTTTTCGATAACGATTTCGTCTAACTTTTCGTCCATCATGCGCAGCGGTACCTCGTAGATGCTGCGTGCGTCGATGGATTCGATCACGGCGTTATATTTGACGTTGCAGAACAGCGCGATTTTCTTCCGGATGTCGGGCGTGAGGTGATGCTCGGTGCGGCACACGATAATGTCGGGTTGCAGGCCGTTTTGTTGCAGCATCCGCACGCTGTGTTGCGTGGGTTTTGTTTTGAGTTCTTTGGCCGCATTCAGAAACGGGACGAGGGTGAGATGCAGCACCACGCAGTCCTCGTCGTCCATTTCCCATTGCAGCTGGCGGATGGCTTCCACGAAGGGCTGCGATTCGATGTCGCCCACCGTGCCGCCGATTTCGCTGATGACCACGTCGTAGTCGCCGGTTTTGCCCAGCAGCAGCATGCGGCGTTTGATTTCGTCGGTGATATGCGGAATCACCTGCACGGTTTTCCCGAGGAACGCGCCCTCGCGCTCCTTCTGAATCACGGTTTGATACACGCGGCCGGTGGTCACGTTGTTGGCTTTCGACGTGTATACGTTGAGGAAGCGCTCGTAGTGCCCGAGGTCGAGGTCGGTTTCCGCGCCGTCTTCCGTCACGTAACACTCTCCGTGCTCGTAGGGGTTGAGGGTGCCCGGGTCGATGTTAATGTAGGGGTCGAACTTCTGGATGGTGACGCGCAGCCCGCGCGCCTGTAACAGCTTGGCCAGCGATGCGGAAATAATCCCTTTCCCCAGGGAAGAGGTCACTCCGCCTAATACAAACACATATTTCGTTTTCATTCAGGAAAAATTAAGGCACAAAAGTACGGCTTTTTTGGTTTTTTCCCAAATCAGAATTCAAAATTCAAAATTAATTCCTGCGTTTGTGCCAACCTTAGGAAACAAATCCAGTGAACAAACCATCCACCCCCGCCAGCGGGGGACACGTCCACCCCCGGCCTTCGGCCACCCCCGCCTATTCTTATGATTTATGCAAGAGAAAATGTATAATTTTGTTCATAAGGTTTGTTATTTTTTATTACAGCAAACATCCGCAAGACGAGTTTTGCTCTAACAGCATTAAGT
>JAITQN010000108.1 GCA_031288865.1 Prevotellaceae bacterium | reverse complement strand
GATCACTTCGATGTTGCGTTGTGCGGCGTAGGCAATCACGTCGCGTATTTGCGCTTTGGTGTAGAAACCGCCGTAAGTAGCCGGCTCGCCTTCCTTCGGGGGCTCGGCTTCCAGCCAGCCCACGTTGCTTCTGTCGGGGCGCCATGCGCCGATTTCCGTCAGTTTCGGGTATTTGTCGATTTGGATGCGCCAGCCGTGGTCGTCGGTCAGATGCCAGTGGAACTTGTTCAATTTGAAGAGCGCCATCACGTCGAGGTGCTTTTTAACGTAGTCCACATCGAAGAAGTGGCGCGACACGTCGAGGTGGCTGCCCCGCCATTCGAAGCGCGGGTAATCGGTAATGGCTACGGCAGGGATGGCAACGGTTGCCGGTTTTTCTTTCGTGACCTTGGCGGGCGCCAGTTGGTAAAGTGTTTGCAGCGCATACACCAAGCCCGCTTCACTATTGGCCTTTACGGTAATGCCCGATTCGTTCACCAACAATTCGTAGCCCTCTTCGTGCAGTGACGGGTCGGCTGTTCCGGCAATGGAAAAGGTAATGCTGTTGCCGGCATTGCCGCTTGCTGCGTTATTTTCTATGCCAAAATGGGTGGCAAAATATTCCTTGATGTAAGACGCCACAGGGCTGTTTTCCGCCACATTTTGGAAAACGAGCGGCGTGCTTTCCGTGAGGGTGAAGTGGCCGCTCAACGGCTGTATTTCCACCGGTTCGGGGACAACATTAACATTGTGTGGTGCACATCCGGCGGCCAAGAGCAGCAGGCCGGAACAGGAAAATAGGCTTTTTTTTGTTGTTTTCATTTTAGGGTACTCTTATATTATAGGTGTGCAAAATTAGGAAAAATATTCGAATGTCTCTGCACATGCCCTGTTAAAATGAAAAATCCGGGTTTGGTTCGATGGCCCATGCTTCTCGGGCTATAGCCCATAACTCTCGGGCTATAGCCCATAACTCTCGGGCTATAGCCCCTAACTCTCGGGCTATAGCCCATAACTCTCGGGCTGTAGCCCATAACTCTCGGGCTATAGCCCCTAAGAGACCGGATTTAAGTTATAAATGATAAAACGCGCTACTTCCAGCTCCGTATAAAAAAGATGACGATAATCCCGTAGATTTCCAGGCGTCCCAACAGCATGGTGAACGACAACACAAGCTTCACGATAGCCGGGAATCCGGCAAAATTGCCCATGGAGCCGGCCATCTCGCCGTAGCCCGGGCCCACGTTGCCGATTACGGCCACGGTGCTGCTGAACGCCGAAAGCATGTCGATACCGCAAAACGACAAGAAGAGCGTCACCACAAACACAATGAGGATGTATAGCAGCACAAACACCGCCACCGACGACATCATGTCGTTGTCGATGGTTGCGTTGCCCAGCCGCGTGGAGATTACCGCGTTGGGGTGTTGCAGCTTTTTGATGTGCGTCTTGATGCTCTGGAACAGGATGAGCATCCGGTCGGCTTTGATGCCGCCGCTGGTGGAGCCGGAGCAGGCGCACTGGAGCGAGAAGTAAATGAGCAGCAGGATGGAAAATGCCGGCCACACGGTGGTGTCGGCAATGGCAAAGCCGGTGGTGCTGGCCGTGGCCACCACCTGAAAAGCGCCGTGGTGCAGGGCATCGCTCCAGTGGGCGTAGTTGCCCTGACCAAAGTACAGGTCGACGCTGACGCAAACAACGCCAATGAGCATGAGCAGCGTGTAAAAACGTACCACCGGCGAGCGGAAGAACTGCCGGTGATGTCCGCTTATGGCAAGGAAAATCAGTCCGAAGTGCAGTCCCGCCGCATACATAAACACCATGACGATGCTGTTGATGGCGACACTGTCGTAAAAGAGGATGCTGTTGTTTTTGGTGCTGAACCCGCAGGAGGAAACCGTGCTGAAGGTATGTGTAATGGCGTCGAACGGCGACATGCCGGCCATCCACAGGAGCAGGAACTCGAGCAGCGTCAATCCGGCGTACACGCCGATGATGATGTGGGCGGTTTGTTGCAGCCGGTACTTGAAGTTGTCTTTCGACAGATGTGATATTTCGACTTTGGCCAGCCGCATCTTCATGTTTTTGATGGTGGGCAGCAGAAGCATCATGAACACCACCACGCCCAGTCCGCCGATCCAGCCGGTGCAGGCGCGGAAGAAAAGCAGGCCTTTGGGCAGCGCTTCGATGTTGTTCAATATCGTAGAGCCGGTGGTGGTGTAGCCCGACACGCTCTCGAACCATGCGTTGACGGGCGTGAACTCGCCGCCCCACAGCAGGTAGGGGAGCATGCCGAAAAAGCAGCACACCACCCATGCGAGAACTACAATATAATAGCCCTCCTTGTTGGATATGTTCGCCTCGGGGCGAATGAAAACCAGCGGGCACAGGCCGGTGGCGATGGTGAGCGCGGCGCTGATTACGAGCGGCACAAACGAACTGTCGCCCTCGTGGAGAAGGGCGATGAGCGCTGCCAGCGCCATGAATGCGCCGTTCAGTATAAGTATCATGCCGATATACCGCAGGACGACGGGTGTTCTCATAATGTGCTATATGTTTTTCTCGGCCAACACGATGTTTTCCACGTGGTGCGTATGCGGGAACATGTCTACCGGCTGCACGCGCGTGATATGGTAGTGCGAGGAAAGCCACGCGAGGTCGCGGGCTTGCGTGGCGGGGTTGCAGCTCACGTATACGAGGCGCTGCGCGCCGCTTTCGAGGATATTGCCGGCCACGTCGGGGTGGATGCCCGCGCGGGGCGGGTCGAGTACAATCACGTCGGGACGGCCGTTGGCCGCGATAAATTCGGGCTTGAACAGGTCTTTCATGTCGCCAACGTAAAATTTAGTGTTGAAGATGCGGTTGCGCGCTGCGTTTTGCTGTGCGTCGGTGATGGCGTCTTCCGTCATTTCCACGCCCACCACCTGTGCAGCTTGCCGGGCGAGGAACAAGGCGATAGAACCGGTGCCGGTGTAGAGGTCATACACCGTTTCGCGACCGGTAAGCCCCGCAAAGTCGCGCACCGTGTGGTAAAGCCGCAGTGCCTGCTTGCTGTTGGTCTGGAAAAACGACTTGGGACTGATTTTGAATGTCAGGTCGTCCAATTGCTCTTCCATGTAGCTGCGTCCTGCAAAAAGGTTGACGTCGAGGTCGTGGATGGTATCGTTGCGCTTGCCGTTGATGACGTAGAATAGCGAAGTGATGTCCGGAAATTGCTGTTGCAGGTGTTTCAGCAAGGCATTGCGGTGTTTTTTGTCGTCGTGGGCGAGCACCACGATCACCATCACTTCGCCGCTCGACACGGCGTTGCGGATGATGAGCGTGCGCAGAAAACCCGTTTGGTCGCGGAGGTTGAAGAACGGCAACCGGTGCGTCAGGGCATACTGTTTCACGGCTAAGCGGATGTCGTTCGACGGGTTGGGCTGAAGGTAGCACGCCTCGATGTCGAGCACCTTGTCGAACATTCCCGGGATGTGAAACCCAAGCCCGCAGTGCTGTTCCACAGGATTACCGCCGGCGATTTCGTCGTCGGTCAGCCAGCGTTTATCCGAGAAGGTAAACTCTAATTTGTTCCGGTAGTAGAGGGTTTCCTTAGCCGGCAGGATAGGCTGAATGTTCAGGTCTGTCAGTTTTCCGATGCGCGAAAGCTGATCGAACACCTGTTGCTGTTTGCAGGCAAGCTGCATGCTGTAAGGCAGCACTTGCCACTTGCAGCCTCCGCACGTGCCGAAATGACTGCAAAACGGCGCCATCCGCTGCGGCGAGGGGGTGACGATATTCTTAATAATCCCTTCCGCGTAGTCTTGGCGGTTTTTCAGGACTTGCACGTTCAGCACGTCGCCCGGCACCGCATAAGGAACAAACACCACTTTTCCCTCATACCGTCCGATGGCTTTTCCTTCGGCGGCAATGTCGGTAATTTCGATATTATTATAGGTGGGATATTCGCGTGCCATCACCGGTTTACTTCAAAAAACGGACGATAATCCGATAATTTTTCAAAGCGAACAGGTAGGTTATTCGTCTTTATATCTTCGATAGCGTTCTGCAATCCCTTGAGAATATTCGGGTAGTTGCGGTTGATGCTAATAACGATAATAGTGCCGTGAGCCGCGTGGAGTATCCGCTCCTTTATGGCCGCAGCGCTGATTGCGCCGCCCTCGTCGGTCACTTGGTCGTATCCAATGACTTGGATGCCGAGTTCGTTAATGGCTTTCGCCGCCACGTCGTCGATATATCCCGTAGCCGAGCGGAAGCAGGTGGGATATTTCCCGGTTGCCTGTTGTATCTTTTTCGCGCCTTCGGTCACTTCCTGCAAAGCCCCGTAAATATTGGCGGTTCCCGTTATGTGGTAGGCCGAGTCGCCCGCTACGGACACAGGTTTGCAGCGGTTTCCGAGATTTCCGATGTCGAACAGCGGGTTTTGCGACAGGCGTTGCAGCGCCTGTACATTGTACTGCGCATAGTATCCCGACACGAATATAGTGGCTTTAACATTGTTTGCGGCCAGATAGCCGGTCAGTTCTTCCTGATGGTTGTTGTAGGCATTGATGGTTAAGAACAGCGTGCGCGCCGGCGCGCCGGTCGCCGGAAGGTTAACCTTGTGTACCACGCCGCGCGTGTGTTCGCCCCATTGCGACGGAACGGCGTTTTTGTATCTTCCCTGTACTTCTTTTATCTTTTCGGGGCTTAACGTAAAAGCGGCCGCTTGTGCAGGCGGAACGACAGTGTCTTTGACGGCCGGCCGGGCGGTATTTTCCGGTTTTTGCGTATCTGCAGATGGGGGCGTGGTGTGTGTAGCAGCAGGCTGTCCGGTGATATGGTCTGATATCGCCGGGGCGGGAAGCCCGGAAGCCGGTGTATAAGTGCGTTGGGCTACTTTCTCAAGAAGCGCTGCCGCTCCGTAGATGAAGAGTCCGCAAAACAGAAGTGTGACACAAAAATAACGGATTTTCATATTCTTACAAAAAACTTAATAACGCTATTACCTCGCTAAGGTAACGGTTTTTTTATAAACGCACAAATTTTTTACGTATTTCCAATAAAAACCGGGAATTTTGTTTATATTTGCGAAAGAAGGAAAAAATTAGACGAATTATGGCAAAAAAGACATTAGATGAAGAGACAAAGAACAGAATTGCATTTGTGACGTTTATTATCGAAAAATTTGCTTCGGGGTATAAAATGGACCGTCCGGAAGCGTATCGATATTTGAAAAAATATGGCGGGATAGACTATATTTTTGAATGTTGGTGGGCTTTGCATATCGATAATCCATATTGGGCTTTGCGGGATATTTACAAGGTTTGTCGCAGTAATGGGGGATACGTTTAAATGAAGGTTTTTCACGGCAGCGATACGTTTATAAAAGAAGTAGATTTGTCAAAAGGTCAACTGGGTCGCGATTTTGGGCGAGGTTTTTATGTAACTAAATTTTATCGCCAAGCCCAAAAAATGTCGGAAAGGATTGCCCAATGGCATAAAACGACGCCTGTTATTACCGAATTTGATTTTGACGAAATTGCTTATTATGATAATGATTTAAGAGTACTGCAATTTGAAGCATACAATGAAGCATGGCTTGATTTTGTTGTCCTGAACCGCAAGAATAATTTACCTAAGCAAGCCCATGATTATGACATAGTGGAAGGCCCTGTAGCCGACGATGCAGTCACTATTCGCATTGACGACTATTTGCAGGGAAAAGTAAGTAAGGCGGATTTTCTTGAAGAACTTGTTTTTAAAAGACCCACTCACCAAATCTGTTTTTGTACATTCCAGTCGTTGCTGACACTCACGCGAACCAACTACAGAGCAGAGAACGACATCTTTCATATCGACGACCTTGTTGTGCAGCAATTGGTGCTTGATTTCGAGTTGCCCGAAGTGGAGGCGAGCGACTTGTACTTCTACTCCGCCGCTTATCACCGCTTAACCGACGAATCCAACGGCCTGCACCAAAAGCCATGGACGGAGGTTTACAAACTTCTTTTGCGGGAATTAAAACTAAAGGGGTGATGGACATCCGGGAACAATATCGTAGTTTGCTTCAGTCGTGCCACTGCTCGGAGAGGGAAGCCGCACTGCTGAACAACGCATTTGAAACAGCCGAAAAAGCGCTGGAGGGTCGGACACGCGAAAACGGCGACCCTTTTATCTGTCATCCGCTCGAAGTGTCGAGAATATTGCTGCAGGATGTCGGGCTACAGGTTTCGACGGCTATTGCGGTACTGCTCCACGAAGCGCGCGGAAACCGTATAAAAATCGGCGCGGTGCTCGACCTGAAACTGCTGGACGAAGAAAAGAAACGGCAGGAAAAGGAAGCGGAACATATCGCGCAGCACTACGGCGAAGAAATAGCCCAAATGGTGTTGGGCATGAACAAAATCTCGGCCATCGATTTAAAGGAAACCAAGCTGGAGTCCGACAATTTGCGCAAGTTTCTGGTGCTTTACTCGCGCGACCCGCGGGTGACCATCATCAAGCTGGCCGACCGCTTGGAGGTTATGCGCGTGCTGGAGTTCTTCCCGAAATCGAAACAGGAAAAGAAAGCTACGGAAACGCTGCTGCTCTACGCGCCGCTGGCGCACCAGCTGGGGCTCTACAACATCAAATCGGAACTGGAAGACCTGTCGCTGCGCTACACCGAGCCGGAAGCCTACCGGCTGATCTCGAACAAATTGAAAAGTTCGACAGGCGAACGGCAGCAATTCATTGATGAGTTCCTGCTGCCGGTGGAAAAGGAACTGAAGAAACGTGGACTGAACTACGAAATAAAGAGCCGTACGAAATCGGTGTACTCCATCTGGCGCAAGATGCAGGTGCAGAAGGTCGATTTTGAGGGGGTGTATGATATTTTCGCCATCCGCATTATCATCGACACGCCGGCCGGCGACAGGGCAGAGGAGGAACGGGTATGCTGGGAGGCCTATTCCGCTATCGATGCCTTATACACGGTCGACATCACGCGCCTGCGCGACTGGGTGTCGCAGCCGAAGAAAAGCGGCTACGAGTCGCTGCACACCACGGTCACCACGCCGCAGGGCAAAACCGTAGAGGTGCAGATTCGCACCGTGCGCATGGACATGATTGCCGAACGCGGCACAGCCGCCCACTGGAAATACAAAGGCGTGAAAAGCGAAGACACCCTGCACGAATGGCTCGACAAGGTGCGCGCCCTGCTCGAAACGCCCGACATGGAGTATAAAAACTACTTTCCGAATTTCAAGTCGAACGAGATTTTTGTGTTCACGCCCACCGGCGAGCTGCGCCGCCTGTCGGCCGGAGCGTCGGTGCTCGACTTTGCGTTCGACATCCACAGCAACGTCGGGCTGAAATGCTCCGGCGCTATGGTCAACGGCAAAAACGTGTCGATTAAGGAAAAATTAACGACCGGCGACGTGGTGTCTGTGACCACCGTCAAGAACCAGAAACCCACTATGGCGTGGCTGGATTACGTGGTGTCGTCGAAGGCGCGCAACAAGATTAAGCAGAAGCTGCGCGAAACCGACATGAAGATGGCCGCCGAAGGCAAGGAGTTGCTCGAACGGCGGCTGAAGAACTGGAAACTGGAACTGAACGACGAAATACTGGCGCTGCTGGTGAAGCACTATAAACTGAAAACCATCACCGACCTGTATGCCGGCCTCGCGGAACAGCGCATCGACATTCAGGATGTGCGCAACGTGCTTACCTCCGGCGTGCCGGCCGCGGAAGAGCCGGGAAGCGCGAAGTCCGCAGCAAGGCCTGCGGCGCAAACCGAAAACGCATCCGACTATTTATTGATCGACGACCGCCTGAGCGGCGCGGGCTACAAGCTCTCGAAGTGTTGCAACCCCATTTTCGGCGACGACGTGTTCGGCTTTGTAACCATCAACGAAGGGGTGAAGATACACCGCTACAGCTGCCCGAACGCCGCCCGCTTGATGGATAAATACGCCTATCGTGTGCTGAAGGTGAGGTGGCGCGAAACCGCGCAGGCCACCATGTTCGAAACCACGATACGCATCACCGGCTGCGACGAAGTGGGCATGCTCAACCGCATTAACGAAGTGATTTCTTCGCACAGCATGAATATCCGTTCCATCAACATCAACAGCAGCAAGGACGGGCGCTTCGACGGCCGTGTTCAGGTGCTGGTGCAATCCAACAAACAATTAGACAAGTTGCTTTATGCCCTCCGCGAGCTCCGGAGCGTGGAGAAAGTGACGCGCGTCACGGGGTAACCAAGAGTTAAGAACTAAGAGTTAAGAGTTAGCGGAGATTAGCCAATCCACTACATTCAATTTCTGTATTCCGTCAATAATTGTATTGTCGTAATCAAGGGTTAGAATATATTTGGGGTAATTGTCTTTTATATTTTGCAGTGCCGAAAACTCACGTTCCTTTGTTCTTTCGTCATTAATTGTATAAGCCACCTGATAATACTCTCGAGCATTATTTGCTTTTTGTACCACAAAATCGACTTCTTTTTGATTGTTTTTACCTATAAAAACTTTTCCTCCACGTCGCAACAGTTCAAAATAAACCACATTCTCAAGTTTATGCCCCAAATCGGCCTCATAACGATTGCTTGATACTATGTTTTTCAGCCCTAAATCAACTACATAATATTTTTCGTTGGTACTCAGAAGTTCCTTCCCTTTAATATCGTATCGTGAAGCAGGATACAGAATATAGGATTCGACAAGAAAGCCAATGAGTTTATTAACCGTATTATGGGAGATTTTTTTGTCGGAATTTTTATTCAGTTGCGCTGCTATGTTCGTAGGCGAAACAATACTGCCTATCGAGTCAAACAAAAACTCAATAATCCGTTTCAGGTTGTTGTCATTGCGAAGCTTATGCTTCTTGATAATATCTTTTACAATAACAGTATCATAGATGGATTGTAAATAATCGTTCACCAGTTCGGGAGCAGTTTTAGAAATAGTAATAGCTTCGGGAAACGCCGAGTTGTTCATATATTGCCGAAACAAACGGTCGGTATTTTTCTCTTCGGCGAGAGCAAGTGCGTATTCTGCAAAAGAAAACGGATGTAGATTAATAGCAATGTAGCGTCCTGTAAGCAAGGTGGCCAACTCGCTCGACAGAAGATAAGCATTGGAGCCGGTAACATACAGATCGATATTTTTTTTGACGTACAAGCTGTCAAGCAATTTCTCAAAGCCGTCAACCAACTGCACCTCATCCAGAAACACATAATTTGTTTGATTTGTTTGTTCAGAATTGATTTTATTTATAATTTCGTCGTATAGTGTAGACCAATCACATAATTCTATGTTCTCACGTTCTTCAAAATTGAAAAAAACAATGTTCTGTGGATTTATTCCTGTGTTGAACAATTCGTTTCTGAACGCTTCTAAAAGCGTAGATTTGCCGTAGCGCCTTACGCCGGTAATTACTTTTATTATGATGAGTTTATTAAAAATATTCAGCACAAAATTAATCACAGGCCGAGAAAAAAACTTAATTTTGAATCCCCTTTTGCAATCTTTGCAAAAGTTTTTAATAATCCGGTTGCATTTGTTACTTGAATCTACGGAGGTATATTTTTTGTAATTTTTTTTGGAAGTTTCGAAAAAAGTCGTACCTTTGCATTTCAAAGTACTTTTTTATATGGATACACAACATGCTAATGAAGAATTAAAAAAGATCCGCGAAATCATGGAGAAGAGCGGTACGTATCTTAGTTTGAGTGGATTGGGCGGTATTTTGGCCGGCGTTGTGGCCTTGATAGGCGCATTGTGGGCGCACTATTTGCTTTATAATGCACATGGAGGGGTGCTGGCGTTGCAACAAAAATTATTGTTGTTGGTTGTTGCTACGTTCATCGTCGCATTTTTATGCGTTCTTTTTTTCAGTTACCGGCGGAGTAA
>JAITQN010000073.1 GCA_031288865.1 Prevotellaceae bacterium | reverse complement strand
TCCGCCTTGTTTTTAATGGTTTTTCTCATTACTTTTTTGGCAGTAGTTGTTGTTTCCATAATATTTATACTTTAATATTTATATTTTGTTAATTTCAGCCTCAAAGGTACATTTTTTTTCAAAACAATATCTCATTTCTTCTCCTCCACAGCAATCTCGTACAGCTTGGGCCAGTTCTTGCCGGTTACGAATAGCCGCGCGGTGGCCCCGTCGTAGGCAATGCCGTTGAGCACGTCGGTTTTGGGGGTGCGCAGGCTGCGCGGCAGCAGGTTCGACAGGTCGACCACGCCCGTTACCGTGCCGTCGGCCGGGTCGATGCGCAGCATCAGGTCGGTGGTGTAGACGTTGGCCCATATTTCGCCGTCGATGTATTCCAGTTCGTTCAGGTATTGCACCGGCTTGCCGCCGTTGCGCACCGTGATGCGCCGCTGTTCCGCAAACGTGTCGGGATGGCGGAAGTAGAGGGTGGCCGAGCCGTCGCTCATGATGAGCTGCGTGCCGTTGGTGGTGAGCCCCCAGCCCTGGGTGGGGTACTGGAACGTGCCGAGTTGCTTGAAGGTGCGGGCATCATACACGAAGCACGTGTGCTCCTGCCACGTGAGCAGATAGAGCCTGTTGCGCAGCACACAGGCGCCCTCGGCGAAATATCGATGCGGGATGTTCAGCGCCTGCAACACTTGTCCGGTGGCCGGGTTCGATTTGCGCAAGCCGGACGAGCCGTATTGCCCGGAACTCTCATACAGGATGCCCTCGTGGAAGAACAGCCCTTGCGTGTAGGCGTTCCGGTCGTGCGGATAGCTTTTAACCACCTTGTAGGTGTATTGTTTCGGCGGACGGGTGGGGGCGGCGGCCGTCGCAACCGCGAAGATAAGCAGAAAGCAGAGTGTTTTTTTAAGCATGAAAAGCCGTGAATGAATAAAATTAGTTATATTTGCCCGGTAAAAGTATAAAAAAATTATGAAACCGCTTACATACTACATCCCGAATTTTATTACGCTGTTGAATTTGTTCTGCGGATGCGTGGCTGTGATCTTTGCGCTGCGCGGGTGGACGGGCTTTGCGGGCTACTGCATTTTCATGGCGGCGGTGTGCGATTTCTTCGACGGCCTGATCGCCCGGCTGGCGAAAGCCTATTCCGAAATGGGAAAGCAGCTCGACTCGCTGGCCGATATGGTGAGCTTCGGCGTAGCCCCCGGCATCATGCTGTATGTGGAGATGTCGCGTATTCTGTCGCCTCGCATCACGATGGGGCTCGACACGGTGGGGTGGGAGTTTCTGCTGTTCGCTCCGTTTATACTTACGCTGTTCTCGGCGTTGCGGCTGGCCAAGTTCAACATCGACGCCCGTCAGCGCGAGGGCTTTCTGGGGCTGCCCACGCCGGCCTGCGCCTTGCTCGTGGCCTCCTTCCTGATGTATGCCCGCACCCATACCGCCCTCGACCCTTATATTAATGCATGGAGTATTTTGGGCGCGGTGCTGGCGCTCTCGGTGCTGATGGTGGTAAACCTGCCGATGCCGGCCATGAAGTTTAAAGGATTGGCCTGGGCGGCGAATACCTCGCGCTACGTGTTTCTTATGGTTTGCGCCGCCATACTGCTCTTTACGCTTGTGGCGGGCGAGGCGCTCACCCTCGCGGTGGTGCTGGTTATCCTTAGTTATATTGTATATTCGCTGGGTTTATATATATGTAGATTCGTTAAAAAATAATCGATATGAAATTTATTGCCGAAATTAATGTGATGCCTTTGAAAGCGCTGCTCGACCCGCAGGGGAAGGCGGTGACGTCAGTGATACATAATACGGGCTTTGCCGACATCGACCACGTGCGCATTGGCAAGCACATTACCCTTGAGATTGAGGCCGCCGACAAGGCCGCCGCCGAACGCCGCATAGACGAGGTGTGCCGCAAGGTGCTGCACAACCCGATTATGGAAGGCTACGAGTTTACGCTATTTTGAGCGGTTTCTTCACTTTTTCGCCCGTAAGGGCGTAATCCAGCACATCGGAGATGGTGTCTACATAATGAAAGGAGAGGCCTTTGATGTAGATGGGCTTGATTTCGTTGATGTCTTTTTCATTTTCACGCGAGAGCACAATGTTTTTGATGCCGGCGCGCTTGGCGGCCAGTATCTTTTCCTTTATGCCGCCCACCGGCAGCACTTTTCCGCGCAGGGTGATCTCGCCGGTCATGGCTACGTTTTTGCGCACCTTACACTGCGTGAACGCCGACACCAGAGCGGTGGCCATGGTGATGCCGGCCGACGGGCCGTCTTTCGGAATAGCGCCTTCGGGCACGTGCAGGTGCACGTTCCACCGCGCGAAGAGTTCCGGCTTGAGCCCCCACTGACCGGCATGCGACTTGATGTATTCGAGCGCAATGCTGGCCGATTCTTTCATCACGTCGCCCAAGTTGCCGGTGAGGGTGAGGGTGCCTTTCCCCCGGCTCAGGCTGGTTTCCACGAAAAGGATCTCGCCGCCCATTTCCGTCCATGCCAAACCGGTGACTACGCCCGCAAAGTCGTTGCCCTGATACATTTCTTTCAGAAACTTGGGCGCGCCCAGTATGGGCGGAATGTCTTTCACCGTGAGCGTGGGCTTTACCTTTTCGTCGAAGGCGATTTTCTTGCCGGTGTAGCGCACTATTTTCGCGAGTTGCTTTTCCAGCCCGCGCACGCCCGACTCGCGGGTGTAGTGCTCTGCGATGTTTTCCAGCACCTCGTCGGGCAGCTTCAGCTTCGACGGTTTTACGCCGTGCACCTCCAGCTGCTTCGGCAGCAAATAGCGCTTTGCGATTTCAATTTTTTCTTCAATCAGATAGCCGCTCACCTCCAGCATTTCCATGCGGTCGCGCAGCGCCGGGTGGATGTTGGCGATGCTGTTGGCGGTAGTCAGGAACAGGACTTTCGAGAGGTCGTAGTCCACGTCTAAATAGTTGTCGTGGAATGTGTGGTTTTGTTCGGGGTCGAGCACCTCGAGGAGTGCGGCGGCGGGGTCGCCGCGGAAGTCATGCCCCACCTTGTCAATTTCGTCTAAGATGATGACCGGGTTCGAGGTCTTGCATTTTTTTATAGTCTGGATGATGCGTCCCGGCATGGCGCCGATGTAGGTTTTGCGGTGTCCGCGGATTTCGGCTTCGTCGTGCAGGCCGCCCAGCGATATGCGCCCGACCGCCCGCCCCAGCGAGCGGGCTATCGATTTCCCGAGCGACGTCTTCCCCACGCCCGGCGGCCCGTAGAGGCACAGGATGGGCGACTTCAGGTCGCCTTTCAGCTTGATGATGGCTAAGTGTTCCAGGATGCGCTCCTTCACTTTTTCCAGCCCGAAGTGGTCTTCGTCCAATATCTTTTGTGCGTTTTTCAGGTTCAGGTTATCCTTCGAGCACGACCCCCAGGGCAGGTCGACGAGGCATTGCAGGTAGTTAAACTGCATCGGGTAGTCGCCGTAGTGCGGGTTCATGCGTTCGATTTTTTGCAGTTCCTTCTTGAAGAGTTCCCCTACCTCTTTCGGCCATTTCTTCTTCTTTGTCCGCTCTTCGAGTTCCTTCAGGTCGGTGCGCATACTGCCTATTCCCAGTTCGTCCTGAATGGTTTTCAGCTGGCTGTTGAGGTAGTATTCGCGTTGCTGCTGGTTGAGTTCGGTGTGCACTTTCTGCTGGATGTCGTTCTTGATTTTCAGAATATCGACTTGCCTGTTCAGCAGTTCGAGCAGTTTCAGTGCGCGGTCTTTGAGGAAATCGATTTCGAGCAACTGTTGTTTGTCGGCGGCGTTGTCGAGCTCGAGGTTCCAGGCGATGAAACTGATGAGGAAGTCGCGGCTGTCGATATTTTTAATGGCGAAGGCCGCTTCCTGCGGGAGGTGCGGCGAGAGCTTTAGCACGTGCAGGGCGGCGTCGCGCACCGAGTCGATAATCACGTTATAGTCCTTGTCGTTTATTGCCGGGCGCAGGTCTTCCCGTTCTTTGATGCGGGCCACAATGTAGGGTTCTTCCTGCATCACGCCGGTGATTTCGAACCGCTGCATGCCTTGCAGGATGGCGGTCACCGAGCCGTCGGGCATCTCGATAACCTTCAGGATAAGCGCCACCGTGCCCACGGAGTGGAGGTCGTTAATACCCGGATTGTCGGTTTTGATGTCGCGTTGCGTCACCGCGCCCAGCAGCTTTGTGGTGTTATACACTTCGCGGATCAGCGCAATCGACTTGTCGCGTCCTACGGTGATAGGGATTACCGTTCCCGAGAACAGCACGGCATTGCGCAGCGCCAGGAGCGGCAGCAGGTCGGGAGTTTGTATCTTTTTGTCATCCGTGTCCTCGTCCGCGTCCACTTCCACATTGTCCACCACGATAGGGATGTAATCCATATTCTCGTCCATGGAGTCAAAAACTATATTGTTCATTTTCATATTAGGGAGTTAATACAATTAATATGCCATCCGGGTTTTATGCGACATTTTGATATTTCTTATGACAAATTGACATTTTCGATTTATAAAATCCTTATGCCGGCTATGACGACACACAGGAGGAACAGGAGTAAATTAAATACTTTTCTCCGGCGGATGTGGTCATAATAATCTGCCGCGAGGATGGATAGCGGAATGGCCGCCAGCGGCATGATGCCGGGCGAAGCGCCGAACAGCAGCAGGGGGATGAGCAGAAACAGGAACAGGCATCGTAGGATCTGCCGCATCCGTGTACTTTTTACTTTGATAATGCGCCCCGACGCCTTGAGCGGGAGAAAGGCGCACAGGGCAAGCATGCCCAAAAAGACGAACAGTAGCGTTTCGGGCAGGGAGAGCGCGAAATCGGGTGTGGCCGGCACGGGCAGGTTTTCCGTGACCGTTCTCCCGAAGCCGGTAAAGTTTCCGTAGCGAAGGTAGTGGCGCAAAACGAGGTAGAAACAGGGGGTTAACATGCCGGTAAGATAGGCCACCCAGTCGCGCCACTCAAAGGGTTTGGAGATGAGCACGCCGATGAATATGACGAGCAGCATAATGGCGGAAGGAAGATAAAACAGCCCGGCCAGGGTGGTGAAAAAGGCCGCAAGAAACACCGACGACAAGGCCTTTACCATCTGAATGGAGTTGAAAAGATAATAGATGCTCAACAGCACCAGTAAGGTCGCCACCTGCGCGCCCGAGAACTGCTGGGAATAGGGCACTGCGGAAGAAATAAGCACAAATAGCGGCAGCATGAGCTGTTCCTGCCCGGCCACAAAGAGGTGTCGCCGGTTTATCGCAAACAGGAAACAGGTGCTAAGGGCAATGACGGCAAAACTCGCCCGTATTCCCGCTTGCCCTTGCAGTTGCAGGCTGTCGATAGCCCATTGTTGCAGGGGCATCATGAAGTTCAGGTGCAGGGCTTCGGGCGTTATGGGGAAAACCAGCGACGGTATCCACAAGAGGAGCAGCAGCGTGAGGCAGACCAGCGTTGTGGCAAGGGGGTTGCGTTGGGTAGTAGTGTTAAGCATGGACGGATAAATTTTCAAGGTAGGAGGAAAGGTCGGCGCCGATGTCGGTGCGGTGGTATTTGCCTTTATATTTAATGTGCTTCATCGTGTTGTAGCTTGCCTCGCGCGCCTCGGCGAGGCTGCCTCCGAGCGAAGTCACCGCCAGCACCCGCCCGCCGGCAGTAACGAGCTTGCCGCCGCGGATGGCCGTGCCCGAATGGAAAACCATACTCCCGGCCGTGCGACGGAGGCCGGTAATTTCTATCCCCTGTTGACAGGCTCCGGGGTAGCCGCCCGACACGCTCACCACCGTCACTGCGGTAAGTTTGCTCGTTTGGCAGTCTTTTTCGTGGAGCGTGTGCCGGCTCACGCCTTCAAAAAGGTCGACGAGGTCGCTTTCCAGCCGCGGCATCACCGCTTCGGTCTCGGGGTCGCCCAGGCGCACGTTGTATTCCACCACATAGGGCTCGCCGTTCACGTTCATCAGCCCGACGAAGATAAAGCCGCGGTACACGATGTTCTCGCTTTGCAGCCCTTTTATGGTGGGGATAATGATGCGCTCTTCCACCTTTTGCATAAAGGGCGCGGTGGCAAACGGCACGGGCGATACGGCGCCCATGCCGCCGGTGTTGAGTCCGGTGTCGCGGTCGCCGATGCGCTTGTAGTCCTTGGCCTCCGGCAGGATTTTGTATGATTCGCCGTCGGTGAGCACGAACACCGAGAGCTCGATGCCGTGCAGGAACTCCTCGATGACCACTTTCCTGCCGGCCTCGCCGAATTTCCCGTTCAGCATGTCGTGCAGTTGCAGTTGCGCTTCGCTGAGGTCGTTTACAATCAGCACGCCTTTGCCGGCGGCCAGCCCGTCGGCTTTCAGCACGTAGGGTGGCGTCAGGCTTTCGAGAAAAGCGTAGCCCTTGTCGACGGTTTCGGCGGTGAACGTCTGGTAGCGCGCCGTGGGGATGTTGTATTTTTTCATGAAGGCCTTGGCCACGTCCTTGCTGCCCTCGAGCTGTGCGCCGCGCCGGTTGGGGCCTATCACGGCGATGTGTGCCAGATCGGGGTCGTTGTTGAAGAAATCGGTGATGCCGTTCACCAGCGGGTCTTCGGGACCCACCACCAGCATGGTGATGCGCTTGTCGAGGGCGAGCTGCTTCAGCGTTTCGAAGTCGTTTACGGCGATGTCGAAATTTTCGCCGAGCGCGGCCGTGCCCGGGTTTCCCGGCGCGATGCAGAGGCTGCCGAGCCGCTTGCTTTGACGCAGCTTCCATGCCAGCGCATGTTCGCGTCCTCCTGAACCTAATAATAATACATTGTGCATAGTTATAATTCTATCGGGTTACATTGCCATCCCTGGGCATAGATATGGCAAAGCACTTTCGGTAAGGCTTCCCACAAATTCCGTGCCGATTTCACGGAATCGTGGAAAACCACCACAGATCCGGGTTTCACATATTTAATCACATTGCGCGCGCAGCGCTTGCCCGAGAGGTGGCGGCTGTAGTCGCGGCTCAGCACGTCCCACATGATCACCTTGTAGCGTTCGCTGAGCATGCGCGCCTGATTGGGGCCGATGCGGGCATACGGCGGGCGGTAGAGGTTGCTTCCGATAAGGTCGTTGGCGAAGTCCACGTCGCGGATGTAGGCGCCGGTGTCCATGCCCCAGCCCTTGACGTGGCTGTAGGAGTGGTTGCCCACGGCGTGCCCGCGTGCCTTGATTTCCCGGAACAGGCCGGGGTACATTTCTACGTTTTTCCCAAGACAGAAAAAGGTAGCCTTGGCCTGGTATTTGTCCAATTCGTCGAGCACCCACGGCGTCACTTCCGGGCGCGGCCCGTCGTCGAAGGTAAGGAACACACGACGGGTTTCCCCTTCAAAACTCCAGATGAAAGTGGGGAAAATATGACGCAAGAATGCCGGCGCATTAAAATACATGGTAATGTTTTCAAATGACGGGGCAAAGGTAACAAAAAAAGTAATTGATGAGCCCGGCAAGCCGGAATTTGTCGCCTTCCGGAATTTACCGCCTTAGAGCTGCTTTAGCTTTAACGGGTTGTACGACACCTGCTCATCATACACGTCGCTTTGGTCTGCGCGCTTGATGTATTTCACCACCCTGATGGTCACCGGAAGCGCCACCACCTCGTAGGCGGTTTTCATGCCGGCCTGCGTGACGATGAGCATCAGCAGAGCGTCGAAAGGAACCGTGCCGGCAAAGGCAATGGGAAAGAAAATAATGGAGTCGGCCAGTTCGCCCACGATGGTGGAAGCGATGGCGCGTAAAGAAAAGTGCCGCCCCCGGGAGCGTATTTTCATGCGGCTCATCACGTAGGCATTGAGGAACGACCCCACGAGGAAAGCCGTGAAGCTGGCCGCGGCAATGCGGGGCGTAGACGCGAACACCTGCACAAACGCCTCCTGACTGTCCCATCCGGGGGCGGGCGGCAGCAGGCCGGCCAGCTGGATAAGGCCCACCGTGAGGAAG
>JAITQN010000107.1 GCA_031288865.1 Prevotellaceae bacterium | reverse complement strand
AATTACGAGTTGTCAATTACGAATTACGCCTTGGGCGCCGGAGGGCGGTTGTCCCCCTCTGGAGGGGGTGCCGGAACGGCGGGGGAGGACAATCCGCAGGAGCCGATAAACGTGTTGGCCACGCCAACACGATAAAAGTGGATAAAAATGGATAAAGGTTGAACGTCGCGGACACCAAACAGAATACTCGTTTCGTGTCTCACAGCTTGCGGGAGACAAAAACCCCGTTGAAGTTCAACCTCGCCCGAACCTGTAGAAAAATTTTTCACCACTCGCCCGAACGCGGGAACTCCGCTCCACGCCTTACATCTCACGTATTAATTGAGCATTATCAACCACTAATAAATTTAAAAAAAACGAAAGTGGCACAAAATTTGCTATATTGGGGTTACACACTAAACGATACTAAAATACTGGATGGCAGAATCACGAGGGTGCTGCCTCGTAAGCCCGCGGTGTGCCGCGGAGCAAACGATCCGCGGGGATAGTTATGATGAATTTTGAATTATGAATTTTGAATTAATGTATATGAAAACAAATGTAATTTGCCTGCTGCTACTGCTTACTGGCACCGGCCTGTTTGCGCAGAACGGCGTCACCCTGTCTAACTATAAGGCGCAGGTGGGGACTGCCGGGTCATCGACGCTGACGATCGACATCCGCTGGGCGCCGCCCGCCGACCCTAAAAAGGTGTGGAGCGACACGGTGTGGGTGTTCGCCGACTACAACAACGCCGGCACCATGACCCGGCTGCCGCTGGCGAAGGGCGCCACGCTCGCTAACCCCTCATGGAGCGTGGCAAAAGTGATTGAGGAGCCGGGCAACCCCAACGGCGTGTGGGTGGTGGGCGATGCCCGCAGCGCCGGCTCTTTCTCGGCCACACTGCAGATGGTTGCCACTTGTGGGGACGCACGGCCGTGCGTCCGGACAGGGGTGTGCGTATATGCTATCAATTACCCGCCGGTGGGGCGCTACACGGCCTATAACCAGATTCACTTCACCGGGACACCGCCGTTTCATCTCACCTACCGGGATGGCGGCAATACTGTTGTACAAAACAGCCTTGCCAAACCCTTTACCGTTCCCGCAGGTAAAACCGTAGCCTCGTTCACCGACGCATCGCGGGCGCCGGGCACGCTTATCTGCAAGCCGCCCGTGGTGCAGACATTAACCGCGTCGGGATCGAGTTATTGCGCGGGTTCGGGCGTTACGCTGGCGCTGAGCGGCACCGACCCCGGCGCGGCGTACCAGTTGTATAAAGACGGAACCCTGCAAACCGGGATTACCTTAACGGGCACCGGGGGCGCGATGTCGTTTCCCGGCTCTTTTAAAAATGGCGCCTATAGTGTGCGCGTAGTGGCCGGCGCGTTCTGCGGAGCCTCGATGGCCGGTGCGCCTGTAGTCATAGAGCACCCGCTTCCAAACAATCCCACGGTGACGGCGGGCTCGCGCTGCGGTGCGGGTACGGTTCAGCTTTCGGCTTCGTCGCCGGGGGCGGATATCGACTGGTATGACGCGGCTACGGGCGGCACACGGTTAGCGCAGGCCAGCGGCGCCTATACCACGCCGGGCCTTTCGGCGACCACGACCTATTACGCGGAGGCGCGGGTTGCTGCGACCGGATGTAAGTCTACAGGCCGGACGGCGGTGACGGCTACGGTGCACGCACTGCCCACGGCTACGGTGGCCGCTAAAACAATATGTTCGGGACAGACGGCGGGGCTGACGGCGACGGTGACGGACGGGAACGTTGCGCCCATCACCTACATGTGGAACGTGGGCGGGTCGACCGGCACGACAAACGTCCCCAGTCATACCAGCCAGATATTGACCGCCACGACAGCCTACACGGTGCAGTTGAGGAACGCGAATGGCTGCACGGGTGCGGTGTCGAGCTCTGCGGCCATTACGGTGAATGTGCTGCCCACGGCTACGGTGGCGGCCACGGAGCTGTGTTCGGGACAGGCGGCGACGTTAACGGCAACGGTGACGGCCGGGAACGTTGCGCCCATCACCTACACGTGGAACGTGGGCGGGACGATCGGTACGACAAACTATGCCAAGCCGCCCTCGCACACCCTGTATGCCTCGACAACCTACACTGTGCAGTTGACGAACGGCAACGGCTGCACGGGTGCGGTGTCGAGCCCTGCGCCGATTACGCTGGATGTGGTGCCCACCGGTCCGGTGAATTTTACTTCGTTTAATCCGGCCTCCTGCCATCCGAGTGGCACTACCTGGAAGCTTACGGATACCCGGGAGTCGAATAACGTGCAGACCTACCGTGTTCGAATGATGCCGGATGGACGTATCTGGATGATTGATGATATGAAGTTTGGGGACAAGTGTAACAAGCCAGGCTTTAAAGGGTCGAATGGCTCAGCCCAGACCGGGAGCAAGCTTACATCGATTTCCGGGTATATTTATGGGGATTGCCGTCGGGCTGAAGTTAACGGTGCGGGCTATTGGTATGATTGGGCCGGCGCCATGCAGTTACCTAATGCATATAAAGGCGGTGGGAGTAAGGGTACGTGCGCCGGCACTTCCTCCGGCATTGCTTCCGGACCCGCCAAATGCCCCGGTATCTGCCCCGTGGGCTGGCATATCCCGACCGGAGGAACCGACGGCGAATTCCGAAAACTTGACAATGCCTTCACCAAGCTCTTAGGTGCCCCCTGCCCCGCCTGTTGGACCGCAGATAATGCCTTCGCCGGCATCCTCGCCGGTTACTGGTCAGACGAAGGCGGCCACTACGAAGGTTCTGGCTTCTACTGGGCATCGACCGCCCACGATAATTCCCGCACCTACTCTGCGGTTTTCGAAAGTGATTATTTTTCTTATGAAAACGGGCTGCCGGCAAAGAATAGAGGCTTGACGTTGCGCTGCGTGAAGAACTATTAAACTCTTAGTTCTTAACTCTTAGTTCTTAGTTCTTAGTTCCCATGCCGCGGCCTCGGGATGCCCCAGGCTGTGCGCATGGTTGAAGTCGGCGCGGGCGGCGTCGCGCTGCCCCAGCCGGAGGAACAGGATCCCGCGCATAAAATAAGCGTCGGGGTGGTCGGGCATAATTTGCAGGGCCTTGTTGAAGTGCTCCATGGCCGGGTCTGCGCGGTTCGTTTCGGTGTAAATGCGTCCCACATTCACGTGCGCGTTTGCGTCGTTAGGTTGCATCTGCAACACTTGGCCATAATCGGCCAGCGCGTCGGCATAGCGTCCCGCGCGCAGGTCGAGGTAACCCTTCAGGGTGTAGGACTCCAGCAGTTGTTGCATGTTGCCCGCGCTCTTTACCGCATACGGCGCGTAAATCATGGCCGAGTCGGGCTCGTTGAGCGACAGGTAACATCTTACCAGCCGGAGGTACTCGCCGGGGTAGTTGTCGCGTTTCTTCAGCGTGACTTTCGCCCATTTGATGGCATTCCGGAACCCTTCTGTGCTGCGTTCCGTGTCGCCCTGCTGCGCCGCATCGTGCGCCCCGATAAGGTAGTGCTCCGACATCTTGTCATAGCCCTCGATGAAGCGCGGTTGTTTTTTTATGACGTCTTCAAACAGCGTGACGGTGCTCTTCCAGATTTTGGTGCGGTTGAACGAGATGCACGCAAACGTCGCCGACAGCGCCAGCGCCACCGTGATAAAAATGCGAAAGGCGCGCGCGCGGTTCTTTTGCCGGAAGTAGGTATACAGCCATGTCACGAAGAACAGCATCCCGAAAATGGGCACGTAGAAGTAGCGGTCGTGCGCCGACACCGCCACAATGGGAATAATCTGCAACGTGGAAAAAATGGTGGTGAAGTAGAACAGTCCGCCGAACACCAGTTGCCGGCGCATCGGCTTAGCCCGGCATATAACAATCAGCACCGCCAGCAGGATAAACGGCGACAGCCACACCATCGGCGGAAGCACCAGCTTGTTGTAAAAATAGTACGACACGTGCGGGTAAATGAAGCTGAGCGGCAGCGGAAACACGAACTTCACGATATAAAACGCCAGCGGATAGGTCACGAACAGCAGCCCCCTGTAGCTTTTGAAGAACTCGAGGAACCCCGAGATTTCGGGCGCTCCCGAGCCGCGCAACTGGATGGAGAGGATACCCAGTATGAGGGATATGGCAAAAAACGGCACTTTCTCAAGGACGACCTTCTTTGAAAATATTTTCCGCTTATAGTACCAGTCGAATACGAACAGGGTTACCGGCAGGGTCATGGCGGTGGGCTTCGACAGCCCCGAGAGTACGAAAAACAAGAAGGTGAGGAGGAGATATTGTCGCTTGCCGCCCTGCGTGAGGTACTTTACGTAGTAAATCAGCGCGGGAAACGCGAACAGGGCATACAGCAGGTCGCCGCGCCCCGTAGTCCACGACACGGTTTCCACCGCCATGGGGTGCAGGGCGTAAATCAGCGCCGCCAGCAGCGCCGCCGGCGTGCTTTTCAGCATCACGCGAAGCAGTGTAAAAATCAAAAGGATGTTGAGCAGGTGATACAGCAGCGACATCAGGTGATAGCCCGCCGGGTTCAGCTCGAACAGGCTATAGTCGAGCGTGTGCGACAGGATTTTCACCGGGCAGTACATGTCGTAATACGAGCGGGTGAACATGTTGTTCAGGTGTTCCCACGACAGGCTGCGGATGTCTTCGTTTTGCACCACGATGTTTTCGTCGTCCCAATAGCGGGTAAACCCGTTTTCGAGCGACGACGGAAAATAAAGCGCCGCGGTGAGCGCCAGAATGCCTGCCAGGAAAACATACCGGTAGCGTTTCCAAAAGGGTGTGTCGGCTAACTCCACGGCGGGCTTCGGCGCCGCTTTGGGAGGTGTTTGCTTCTTTGTCATTTTCATAAAATTTGTACAAAGATAAGATATTATTTTTTACCTTTGTACAAACTTTTAGTAGCTAAAAATCATTTTATAAAAATAAAAACCTATGGCATTACAAGAAGAATTTGAGAAACAAGGAAGTTGGCTCTTTGAGCGCAGAGGGCATCTGCCGCTCGTGTGTTTGATTATTGGTTTAGCGCTTTATTTATGGAGAGCTTATTATGTTGAAAATCTTTCCGGCTGGTATACCACCTGCAAAGCCTGTTACGAAACGGGATGTTTGTGTGTGAGTTTAATTGGGCTGCTCATCAGGATATTCACGGTAGGCTACACGGCTAAGAACACGTCGGGCAGGAACACCGCCGGGCAGCTGGCCGACAGTATCAACACCACCGGCATTTACAGTATGGTGCGGCATCCGCTGTATCTGGGCAATTACTTTATGTGGGCGGGCTTCGCCCTGCTCACCTATAACGCATGGTTCGTGGTGGTGTTTTCGCTGGTGTACTGGGTCTACTACGAACGCATCATGTTTGCCGAAGAGCAGTTTCTGCGGAAGAAGTTCGGCGACGCCTACCTCCGGTGGGCGGAAAAAACGCCGGCCTTCCTGCCCAACTTATGTGAGTTCCGCCGGAGCGAGTTGGCGTTTAGCTGGAAGAAGGTGCTAAAGAAAGAGAAGAATGGCTTCTGTGCGCTTTTCCTGCTCTTTGCGTTGTTTCATGTGAGCGGCGAGCTGTTCAAAGCGGAACCCCGCTACAATTACGGTCTCCTTATTGCCGCGGCGGCTTCGGTGGTCGTTTATTTCGTGCTGAAATACCTGAAGCGCTGCACCAC
>JAITQN010000109.1 GCA_031288865.1 Prevotellaceae bacterium | reverse complement strand
ACTCTCGGGCTGTAGCCCATAACTCTCGGGCTGTAGCCCATAACTCTCGGGCTGTAGCCCCTAACCCTGGGGCTTTAGCCCCTAACCTTGGGGCTTTAGCCCCTAACCCTGGGGCTTTAGCCCCTAACCTTGGGGCTTTAGCCCCTAACCCTGGGGCCATAGCCCATGACCATCTGGTTTTCAAAGAAATAACATGAGCGCGATAATCCCGTAATGGAATTCTGATCCACCTTTATCAATTCTTTATCGTGTTGGCGGGTTGCACCCGCCAACACGTTTATCAACCTTTATCCTGCCCTATCCTCACCCCCATATCCGGGAACGTCTTTACATAAATTCCGCGCGTTTCGGCAGCAGGCCGGGGAAGCCGCCGGTATGAATAAAGAGGATGTTCTTGCCGGCGTCGAAACAGCCTTTCTTTATTTCGTGATACAAGCCGTAGAGCGCCTTTCCCGTATATACGGGGTCGAAAATCACGCCGTCGGTGCGCGCTATTTTGGCAATGAAGTCGAGTTCCTCCTCGCGGCTTATCGCGTAGCCCAGCCCCACGTAGCCGTCCACGATGTCGATGTCGCTGTTTGCGAATGCGAGCTGCCCGCCGCCTGTTTGCAGCATTTCGCGTACTTCGCCCGCGATGCGCTCGCGAAATTCGCCGGCAGTGCTGCACACGTTAAATCCCACAATTCTTTTCCCGGCGTTCAGCATTTTATTGGCGGCGTATAACCCGCCATAGGTGCCGCCCGACCCCACGGGAACCACTATCGTGTGGAACGTCGCGCCCATTTCCTTTTCCTGCGCCGCGATTTCGTGCAGGCACTGGTAGTACCCGAAGCAGCCCAGTCCGTTGGATGCGCCTTCGGGGATGATATAGGCCTTGCGCCCCTGGGTGGCGAGTTCCTTCTTCACGTCGTCCATGATTTCATCGCGACGGCCGGCATAGTCCTGCTCGCTGATGAACCGGAACTCGGCGCCCAGCAGTTTATTCATTAAATAATTGCCGTCGGGGCAGGGTGGGGGCGTGTTCGTTTTCAGCACCAGCACGGAGGCGAGCCCCAGCCGCACGGCCGCCGCGGTGACCGCGCGGGCGTGGTTCGACTGTATCCCGCCGCAGGTAATCAAGGTGTCGCAACCTTGCGCCAACGCATCGGGGAGCACAAACTCGAGCTTGCGCACCTTGTTTCCCGTGAGTTCGCTGCCTGTTTCGTCGTCGCGCTTCAGGTATACGGGCACGCCCAGTTCTGCAGACAGGCGCTGCATCCTGTCAATCCGTGTGGGCAGGTTAGCTAAACGTAGCCGGGGGGGTATTTTCATGGTATAAATTATGTTTTTTAATGTACGTGTAAACAGTCTCGGGAACGAGATGCCGTATGTCTTCTCCGTGTTTTACCGCTTCTCTGACAGCCGTGGAAGAAATATGAATCTCCGGCGCGGGAACCGGCTTCACCCGCGGAAACAGGTGGGCTGTGCTGACGTCGTAGCCGTTGCGGGGGTAAACCATGAGGCCGAATTCGTTGATGATGCGCCGGTAGTCTTTCCACAGGGTGATGTTAGTCCAGTTGTCGGCGCCTATAATCAGCGTAAACGCATGTTGCGGATAGCGTTCGCGCAGGGCGGTTAAGGTGTCGATGGTGTAGGAAGGCTGCGGCAGCGAACATTCAATATCGCATACCCTGAATGTGGGACAACTTCCTATAGCCAGCAATACCATGGCGGTTCGCATAGCCGCAGGGCTCAGCGATTGCTTTTCTTTTAGCGGGTTGTGCGGCGTAACGGTGAACCAGATTTCGTCGAAGCCTTCCTGTCCGGAAAGGTAATTGGCCACCGCCAAATGTCCGTTATGTGGCGGGTCGAATGAGCCCGAGAACACGGCCACCTTCGTGTGTCTGTTAAAATCCGAAGTCATCGATTTCTACTTTTTCCTGAGCTTCTTCCTCCACCGGCCTTGCCTGCCGGTGCTCGGCGTTGGCGGTTACCTGTATGGCCTTGTCGGGACGGGCGGGGCAAATGTACTCGCAGCCGCCGCAACCTATGCACAGCGAGGTGTCGAGTTGCGGGATGTATAAACCGTCGCGGAAATGCACCATGCGTATGGCCTTCACGGGACAGTGCTCGTCGCAGGCGCCGCAATCGGTTTCCTCGCGCACCACAATGCACCGGTCGAGCATGAAGTTTGCTCTTCCTATTTGGGTCAATATTTTTTCTTCTTTGGTCAGATGAATAATAGCGTCGTTGGGGCAAATCGTGGAGCAGGTATTGCATTCGTAATTGCAGAACGATTTGTTGTAATCGAGCACGGGCATCATAAACCCGTCGAGGCCGTATTCGGTTACGGCTGGCCTCAACACTTGCGACGGGCAGCCGGCCACACAAGCGTGGCAGGCGGTGCAGTGCCGTTTGAAGTGGTCGAGTCCGCGCGAGCCCGGCGGCGTGATGGCCTTGCTGTGCGAGGATGAAGCACGCCAAGGTGGTGTGAACGCGCGTACGGTGCCGGCCACAGCTATTCCGCCTATGGCGCCCAGAAACAGGCGCCGGCGCGTGACATCGGTGGTTTTCTGCGGCGTGGTTTTCTTTTCGCCGTAAGCAAATTGATAGCGGATGCTTTGCTTGGTGCGGCAGGCCGACGTACAGTTGTGGCATTGCACACAGCGCGTGTGGTCGATTTCCATGCGCTTTATGTCGATGCACTGCCCCTTGCAATCTTTGACGCACGCCATGCAACGTGCACAAGTATCGCTGTTCAATGTGAGGCGGAACAATGAATATTTTGAAAGCAGCCCGAGCAGCGAGCCTACAGGGCAAATGCTGTTGCAGTAAAGACGGCCGCGCAGGGCGCTGAGGCCTGTTACAGTAATAAAGACTACTGCCGCAAACAGGCATGTGCTAAGGGTAAATATTTTGTAATCCTGAAAGGGGATGGACGGAAAAATATCCGACAGGGTATTGCCGCTCCATATCACGGCCGGCCCGAGCAGGCTGGTAGCCATGCGCCCGAAATTACTGTAAGGGTCTAATATCAAAAGCAGCGTGCTGCTGCCCAATACAAAACTTATGATTACAAGGCCGAGTATGAGGTAGCGCACCAAATGATGCGGTTTGCTGTATTTTAGTTTTCTTTTCTTTTTACTTTTGAACAGGTTGGCGGTGCGGCGCACGATGTCCTGACAAGTACCCAACGGGCACAGGGTGGAACAGTAAATCCGCCCGAACAGCAACGTCAGTACTACGAGAAACAGAAGAATGATGGCGCCTCCGGTGGCTGAACCCAGCAAAGCCGGAACAAATTGCCACTGCAACAGCCCGTCGCTCCATTGGCCGGCGAGGCGGTACGTGTCAATAAAACAAATGAGAAGTAACAAAAAGAAAACCAGCGATAAAATAATCCTGGATTTTTTCAGAAAGTTGTACACGATTGTTAGAGTTTAATGCGTTGTACTTTGAGCGCGTCAATATCGGTGGTGCCTATTTTCATGTCGCCGCCTATGGTGATGTGCCCCACAGTTGCCAGAGGCATTTTCTTGAATTGGTTGAAGAAAGAAACGGCGGCCGTATCTATCGCCACGATATCGGTGGACATGAAAAGCGCTTTGGGCGTTTGCACGTCAGATAAACTGCGCCCTTTCGGGCCGTTCTGGGTCATGATGCGATAGGCGTCTACTATATTTAAGGTGGGCTTCTTGACCAATGCACAGTCTGCAATGCATTGCTGAAGGTCGTTG
The DNA here is from genome assembly GCA_031288865.1 of Prevotellaceae bacterium. Lineage (GTDB taxonomy): Bacteria > Bacteroidota > Bacteroidia > Bacteroidales > UBA932 > JAIRLC01. The sequence goes on along the minus strand of JAITQN010000109.1, from coordinate 5,315 downwards.
GCGTGCATGAAGCGACGATCCCACACGACGCCCATGTTGTTTTTCATGGCAATCGACATCTTGGCGCCGCCATGGTTTTTTAAAACAGGTACATTAATCCACACATCGGCGTCGAGGATGGCCTCGTGTACCTGTGTGCTGGTAAGTCGTTTTGCGCCGGGAATCCTCACTTCCCGGTAATATTTTTCCTCATGCGCGAAAGCCATTTTTCCCCCGGCTTCCTTTACGGCATCTTCGATGCCGCTGTTTTTGTAACACGCTTTCCAGTCGTCGCACGTGTGGTCAAAGACCACCACTTCGCGGGCGCCCGCCTTGAGGCAGTCTTTAATGATAGCTGCCACGAGTGCCGGGTTGGTGTTGGCTGCGTATTCCGGGGTCTTGTCCCACCCAATGTTCGGCTTCACCACTACACGCTGTCCTTTCTTTACATAAGACGAAATGCCGCCGAGCGCCTCAATAGCTTTGGCGTACATCGCGGCAGGCTCGCCGCCCATCACCGCTACCAAATCGCAGGACGCTGCCGTGGCCTCAGCAGGCCTGGCCGATAGTACGGAGGTCTTCAATGACAGCGTGCCGGCTATTCCACCCAACAGGGCCGTCTTAAAAAAGTTTCGACGTTCCATGGTATTTACTGAGTTAATTAAACATTAATTATCGCGCAAACTTACTATTATTTTCAATAAGTCGCAAATTTATTTTACCTTTGCCGGCTCTATTTAATAAAGCATATGCGGAAGATTAGAAATATTGCCATTATTGCACACGTTGACCACGGAAAGACTACGCTTGTCGACCGGATGATTTTACAGGGCAAGGTGTTTCGTGATTCGGAAAAGCCGGGCGAGCTGATTCTCGACAACAACGACCTGGAGCGCGAACGCGGCATCACCATCCTTGCCAAAAATGTGTCGGTAATTTATAAGGATTACAAGATTAACATTATTGATACGCCGGGCCACGCTGATTTCGGCGGCGAAGTGGAGCGCGTGCTGAACATGGCCGACGGCGTGTTGCTGCTGGTCGATGCATTTGAAGGCACCATGCCGCAAACCCGCTTCGTGCTGCAAAAAGCGCTTGCATTAAATAAGAAGCCGGTGGTGGTCATCAACAAGGTCGACAAGCCCAACAGCCGTCCCGACGAGGTGAACGAACAGGTGTTCGACTTGATGTTCAGCCTGCAGGCCAGCGAGGAACAGCTCGATTTTAAAACCATATACGGCAGCGCCAAGCAAGGCTGGATGTCGCTCGACTGGCGTCATCCCACTACGGATATCACGCCGCTGCTGGATTTGATATTGGACGAAGTGCCCGAACCGCCCATGGTAGAAGGCACGCCGCAATTGCTCATCACATCGCTGGAGTATTCGCCGTATGTCGGGAGGATTGCCATCGGCCGCATCACGCGGGGAGCGCTGTGTGCAGGCATGAATGTGTCGCTGGTGAAGCGCGACGGCGCCGTCACCAAAACGAAAATCAAGGAACTGATGACTTTCGAAGGCATGGAAAAAACGAAGCGCGACGAGGTGAAGTGCGGCGACATCTGCGCCCTCGTGGGCATCGAAGATTTTGAAATAGGCGACACGGTGACCGACTTTGAAAACCCCGAAGCCCTTCCTCCCATTGCTGTAGACGAGCCTACCATGAGTATGTTGTTTACCATTAACGACTCGCCGTTCTACGGCCGCGACGGTAAATTTGTTACTTCGCGCCACCTGAAAGACCGCCTCTATCACGAGCTGGAGAAGAATCTGGCGCTGCGTCTGAAAGACGGCCCCACGGCCGATTCGTTCTTTGTATACGGGCGCGGCGTGCTGCACCTGAGTGTGCTCATCGAAACCATGCGGCGCGAGGGCTACGAGCTGCAAGTGGGGCAACCCAAGGTCATTGATAAAAACATTAACGGCGTGCGCTGCGAGCCGATGGAGCACCTCACGATCGACGTGCCCGAAGAGTTCGCAGGCCGCGCCATTGAGATGACTACGCGCCGCAAGGGTATGTTGCTGCACATGGAAACACGCGCCGGACGTACCCATCTCGATTTCGATATTCCCGCCCGCGGACTGATTGGCTTGCGTAGTAACCTGCTCACGGCCACGCAAGGCGAGGCCATCGTGTCGCACCGTTTCAAGGATTTCGAGCCCTACAAGGGCGAGATAGAGCAGCGCATCAACGGCTCGCTGGTGGCGATAGAAACCGGAACGGCCATTGCGTATGCCATCGACAAATTGCAGGACAGGGGTAAGTTTTTCGTGGCGCCGGGCGAAGAAATTTACGCCGGGCAGGTAGTGGGTGAGAACACCCGCGCCGAAGATATCGGCATTAACCTTTGTAAGACAAAGAAATTAACGAATATGCGGGCGTCCGGCTCGGACGAGAAAATGGCGATTGCCCCGCCGGTGAGGTTTAGTTTGGAAGAGGCTTTGGAGTATATTCAGGAAGATGAATATGTAGAAGTTACTCCTCATTTTATGCGGTTGCGGAAAATTATTCTGGATGAAACCGAACGGAAGCGCCGGAAAAACTAAAATGTGAAAAACAATTAGGAAGTAATCAAAAAAAAACGTACTTTTGCATCCTCATTTAATAACCCGGTACCATGGCCGAGGGGTTAGGCAGCGGTCTGCAAAACCGTGTACAGCAGTTCGAATCTGCTTGGTACCTCAACTTGCAGGGTAAAATCTTTTTTATGGCCAAACTTTTTAGAACGAAAGACACCGCTGCCATGCTGGAGGAGGCTGCGCGGACTGATGGCGGCTTAAAACGAACACTTACCGTTACAAACCTTGTGACGCTGGGCATCGGCGCTATCGTGGGCACCGGTATTTTTGTGCTTACCGGACACGCGGCGGCCGACCACGCCGGCCCCGCATTAACCATCTCGTTCCTCATTTCGGCGCTCGGCTGCGTGCTGGCGGGCTTGTGCTACGCCGAGTTCGCCGCCATGATTCCCGTGTCGGGCAGCGTGTACTCCTACAGCTATGCCACCATGGGCGAGTTTCTGGCGTGGTTCATCGGCTGGGATCTTATCCTCGAATATCTGTTCGCCTGCTCCACGGTGGCCGTCGGATGGTCGGGCTACTTGCAAAACCTGCTGGAGGGCATAGGTGTTGTTCTGCCGCAGAGCCTGCAATGTTCGCTGTTCGACCATAAAATAGTGAACGGCGAAACGGTGCATGGCCTTATCAACTTCCCGGCCGTGTGTGTGGTGGCCATCGTCACCGCATTCCTTTTTTCCAGCGTGAAGCAGTCGGCATGGGTGAATAATGTGATTGTGGTGATTAAGGTGTGCGTGATCCTGCTGTTTATCGGATTCGGGCTCTCCTATATCAATATGGACAACTGGTTCCCATATATTCCCGAGCGAATCATTGACGAATCGGGACATTCGCACTTCGGATGGAGCGGCATATTCCGCGGCGCGGCCGTGGTTTTCTTTGCCTACATCGGCTTCGACGCCCTGTCGACCACCGCACAGGAAACCCGCAATCCGCAACGCGACATGCCCCGGGGGATTCTATTCTCGCTCGCCATTTGCGCCTTGCTGTATGTGGCGGTTACGGCCGTGCTGACGGGCATTATACATTACTCCAACCTGCATGTCGACGCGCCCATTGCGTTGGCCATTGATAGTGTAGGGGAGGGGCTGATGTGGCTGGGGCCGTTTATCAAACTCGGCGCCCTGGCAGGCCTTAGCTCCGTGATTTTAGTGATGATGCTGGGACAGTCGCGTATTTACTATGCCATTTCGAGCGACGGATTGCTCCCCGGCGCACTTTCGCGCGTGCACCACCGCAGTGGCGTGCCGCGCAACGCCACCATCCTGGCGAGCATTGCCACCGGAACGATTGCCGGCCTGTTGCCCTTGACCGTGCTGGGCGAACTGGTTTCTATCGGCACCCTGATGGCTTTCACAATAGTGTGCATTTCTATTATAGTACTGCGTAAGACGCAGCCGGCCTTGAAACGTCCGTTTAAGGTGCCGCTTGTGCCGTTCGTGCCCCTGCTGGGCGCCGCCATTTGTTTGCTGCAAATGGTGTCGCTGCCGTGGAACACCTGGGTACGCTTGTTTATTTGGACCGCGGTAGGCATCATACTTTATTTCAGCTATGGTTTTTGGCATAGCAAATTGCGGAAAAAAGACCAGGATGAGGAATAGGTTTGATCCTGTTTTAATTTATTTACTTTTAGCAATTTTACGGAGTTTTATTTCTCTATTTATAGCCACTTAACATTTTTTAACACGGTTTTCGTTTGAAAACCAGGGGTTCGGTCCGATATTTGCAGGATAGGATAACAGTCCGTTCCTAATACCCTACAATGAATATAACATCAAAATCAATGTTTGCCGTAATAGTATTATTTTTCACTGTGCCGTGCGCTGCGCAGGACACCCTGCATACGGCGGCGGATACACTCTATTGTGATGAGCCGGGTGTGGAAGGCAGCACGTTTGAGGACTTTACGCCATGCAAAACGGCGCCCGACGCGTCGATGTGGAATCTTGTCGACAACCGCGACGGCAAACGGTACAGGGTGAAAAAACTGGCCGACGGACGTTATTGGATGGTACAGGACTTGAGGTTTGGGAGCCGGTGCGACAAGACCACCTTTATGGGCTCTGTTTACGACCAGACGGGCAGCCTGCACGGAAGCGGCGTGTATTATGGGGATTGCACAAATATGATGAGTACGGATACCCCGATAAACAGAGGCTACCTGTATGATTGGGCGGCTGCGGTGAACATGCCCGGGGCCTATTACGGAAATTCCTCTTACCGGGGCTGCCGCGGCATTTCCACTGTCCCCACCGGCTACCAGCCGGGCATGTGCCGGGGTATTTGCCCACAGGGCTGGCATGTGCCGACCGTCAATGAATTTACTGACGCCTATGCGGCCTTCAAGCGGGTCTACCGCTGTCGCGGCGCGGCATGTTGGGACGCACAGTCTGTCTGGGAGGGTGTGGCCGGCGGTCACGCGGCTGCCAACGGTGAAGTCTTTTATCAAGACACGCTGGGCCTCTATTGGTCGAGTACGGCCGAAGACCAGTATGCGGCATACGGCCTGTGGTTTGTGCCCTACACCCGCAACGCCGGGGAAACCCGCTCGCTGAAGTCGAGTGGCCGAGCCGTCCGCTGTGTCAGGAATTATTAGTTAATCCCACGGTGATGCCGGGCTCGCGCTGTGGTGCGGGTACGGTTCAGTTTTCGGCTTCCCGCAACCTGCGGGGTAGAGGCCGCCGGCCTCGCCATTATCCACCCTTTATCGTGTTGGCGTGTGGCCACGCGGTGTGGTATGAGATTTGCTGTATAAAAAAA
>JAITQN010000083.1 GCA_031288865.1 Prevotellaceae bacterium | reverse complement strand
TAAAGAGGCTATTCAGTTTTTCTATATAGCTCGTGGCTCTTCTGCCGAAGTGAGAACATTTTTGCATTTGGCTATTGCATTAAAATATGTATCGCAAGATAAAGGTTTGGATATGATCGATCAGTATAAAAAAATATCATCTATGCTTTATCGCTTAATTGAGACGAGAAAAAAGACAATTAACGGGGAACGGTTAACGGGGAACGGTTAACGGAAAACAAAGAAAAAAATGAGTAACTTATTACGATAGTAGATAGATAAAATGATAATGATGAAATGATAGATAATAATAGGACATATAATACGTTGGCTGTTGGCCGTTCCCCGTTCCCCGTTGGCCGTTCCCCGTTCTCCGTTGGCCGTTCCCCGTCGGCCGTTCCCCGTTCCCCGTCGGCCGTCTACTTCATCGGCATCGGCGGCATCGGCATGAGCGCGCTGGCGCGGTATTATAAGCATGCCGGCGCGCAGGTCGCCGGATACGACCGCACGCCCTCGCCGCTCACCGCCGACCTCGAGCGCGAAGGCATCGCCATACACTTCCACGACGACGTGGCGCTCATCCCGCCGGCGTTCACCGCCGCGCCCGCCGGCACGCTCGTGATTTACACCCCCGCCGTGCCCGCCAACCACAGCGAGCTGAACTATTTTGCAAACAACCACTACACCCTCATCAAGCGCTCGAAGGCGCTGGGACATATCGCCGCCACGAAAACCACCCTGGCCGTGGCCGGCACGCACGGCAAGAGCACCATCAGCACCATGCTCGCGCACCTGCTCGCGCAGGCCGGCGGCGGGTGCACGGCGTTCCTCGGCGGCATCGCGAAGAACTATAACAGCAACCTGTTGCTGTCCGACGCGCCCGTGCTGGTGGCCGAAGCCGACGAGTTCGACCGCTCGTTCCTGCAACTCTTCCCGCACATTGCGGTCATCACGGCCACCGACGCCGACCACCTCGACATCTACGGCTCGGCCGGCGAGGTGCGCAAGGCCTTTGCCGACTTCGCCCGTCAGGTGCAGCCCGGCGGCGCACTCATTATAAAGGAAGGGGTGGAGGTGTTCTCCGCTGGCGGGGGTGCAGACCTCCCCCGGCCTGACGGCCACCCCCTCGGAGAGGGGGAGATGTCCCCCGCTGGCGGGGGTGCCCGGAGGGCGGGGGTGGATAATCCTCCCCCGGCCTGCGGCCACCCCCTCGGAGAGGGGGATAACCCGTTCCCCGTTCCCCGTTCCCCCTTTACCGTTTACCGCTATTCCGCCGACCGGCCGTGCGACTTCTACGCCGACAATATCCGCCTGACAGACAACGGCCTCCCGCAGTTCGACCTCCACCTGCTCCACACGGTACTGCGCGACTGCGTGCTGGGCGTCCCCGGGCGAATGAACGTGGAAAACGCTGTGGCTGCGGCCGCCGCCTACTACTTATATGCTTCCCCCGAGACTTCCGTTACATGTAACCAAGCTTCCGTTACATGTAACCAAACTTCCGTTACACGTAACCAAACTTCCGTTACATGTAACGAGGAGCCCGCGCTCCGGGCGGCGCTGGCCTCTTTTTCGGGCGTGCAGCGCCGGTTCGACGTGCAACTCAATACGCCCGCCTGCACTTACGTAGACGACTACGCGCATCATCCCGAGGAACTGCGCGCCGCCATTACCTCCCTGCGCGAAGCTTGGCCGAACCGGCGTATCACCGGCATCTTCCAGCCCCACCTCTACACCCGCACCCGCGACTTTGCGGATGACTTCGCAAAAAGCCTCGACCTGCTCGACCGCCTCATTCTGCTCGACATCTACCCCGCGCGCGAAGAGCCGCTGCCGGGCGTGACGTCGCAAATAATCTTCAGCCGCATGTCGCTTGCCGATAAAACCCTGTGCCGGAAAGACGCGCTGATGGCGCTGCTCGCCAAAGAGCCTGTCGACCTGCTGGCCACGTTCGGCGCAGGCGACATCGACCGCTTCGTGACCCCCATTACCGAACTGCTACACCGGAGGTGCCATGAAACGAAATAAGAAACTCATACTGCTCGCCACCTGCGCCCTGTTTGTGGCCTACCTCACGGTGAGCGCCGGCTTTGTGGCCTCGCGGCAACAGGCAGCGGTGTGCCACAGCGTGCAAATCAGGGTGTGCGACAGTATGGTGAGCCACTTCGTGAGTCCGGCGGCGGTGTCGAATATCCTTTCGCGCGACGCGGGGAAAACCATCGGCGAATACCTGTCGCAGCTCAACGCCTACAAGCTGGAGCAGCTGCTGAACAGGCAAAGCGTAATCAAGCGCACGGAAGTGTTTTCGTCAATCGACGGCGTATTGCATGTCGACGTGTACCAGCGGCGGCCGGTGGTGCGCCTGCATACGCCCGCCCACAAGTTTTATATCGACGAAACCGGATTCATCTTTCCGCTATCGGGCGTATACACGTCGTTCGTTCCGGTGGTCACGGGCGTCGTCCCCGCGAGGATTGCCGCGGGCTACAGGGGCCTCATCCCCGAAAGGGAAAACTTCCTGAAACAGCTTCACGCGCTGGCGCTGTTCATCGACGGGCATGAATTCTGGCGAACGCAAATTGCGCAAGTGCACGTGCGGAGCGCCTCGGAGATAGATTTGACGCCGTATGAAGGCCGCGAGGTGATTCACCTGGGCGCGCTAAACGGATTTGAATACAAGCTCAACAAGTTGATGGCGTTTTACCGGAACGCTTATCCGGCGGGGGCCGAAAGCCCTTATTCCGGCATCGACTTGCGCTTCGGCAATCAGGTAATATGTAAACGAAAATAATTTGTAATATGGAAAAATATATCGCAGCCGTTGATTTGGGCACCAGCAAGATTGCCGTTGTGGCAGGAAAGAAAACCGCTTCCGGGAAGTTTCATATTCTCGCATATCGCGAAGCCCCGTCGCGCGGCGTAGACCGGGGCGAGGTGTGGAACAATGTGGAGGCGGGCACGGTGCTGAAAGCGCTTGTCGACGACTTGAAACAGAAAGGCATCGACATCACGGAAAACGCCACGGAAGTGTATGCAGGCGTTTCCGGAGGGCTCATCCGCTGCCTCAAAGAGACCTCGGAAACAACCCGCGACGTGCCCAACAGGGAAATTTCAGAGGAGGAAACCCTTCGCCTGAAACAGGCCATGTACAGTATCCACGTGGGCTCCAACAGCAAGGTGCGCGACGTGATTCCGCAGGCTTACCAGCTCGACAACAGAAACAGTGTGTCGAATCCTGTGGGCGGATGCGGGCACCGGCTAAAGGCGGAGTTCTGCGTGCTCACGGCCGGCGACTCCCCGATGGAAATGATTCAGCGCAGCGTGCAGCGCGCGGGGCTGACGTTGAAAGATACCTTCCTCTCGCCGCTTGCCGCGGCCGAAGCCGTGTTGAGCAGCGACGACAAGAACATGGGCGCGGCGGTGGTCGACATCGGCGGAGGCACCACCAGCGTGGCGGTTTATTATGACGACACCGTGCGCCATGTGGCCGTTATCCCTTTCGGCGGAAATGTAATCACCGGCGACATCCGGCAGGGCTGCGCCATTTCCGAGCGCTACGCCGAACGGCTCAAAGTGCAGTACGGCTCGTGCTACGGCGATTTGATTAAAGAGAACCCCGTCTTCAGGATGCCGGGCTTCGGCGGCGGCGAGGTGGCGCTTAGCTTGCTGGTCAATATTATCGAGGCGCGCATGGCCGAGATTCTCGAAGCCGTGGAATATGAAATCGGGCAATCGGGCTACGCCGGCCGCCTGAACGCCGGCATCGTCCTCACCGGCGGCAGTGCGAAACTCGGCAACCTTACGGAGTTCGTCAGATTCAAAACCGGCATGAAGGCGCGTCTGGGCGCGCCGCTGTGCGTTACGGAAGACTCCGACCCCGACGTGCGGCATGGCGACTGCGCTACCCTCGCAGGCCTGCTGCTGAAAGGCACCGTCGAAAAAGAGCCTGTGCCCGAGCCGGTATTATTCGACAACCCTGTAGCAGCGGGAGCGCCACCGCCGCGGGGGCCGAAAAGAACGAAAAAAGACAAAGCGGAAAGAGGCGGAAATCCGCCAAACACGACGCGGTGGCACCTTCTTAGTATGTTTAAGGATTCTGATTTTTTTAAAACCGATAACGAAATTTAATAACAGGAGGTAACAATGAAAAACGATATGATAAGAGATAACGGCGACATGCTCGTTCCGAGCAACTGGAAAAATTCGGACGCTACCATTAAGGTGATAGGTATAGGCGGCGGCGGCAACAACGCCGTGAACAATATGTTTCGCACCGGTATTGCGGGCGTGCATTTCGTGGCGTGCAACACCGATGAGCAGGCGTTGCAGTCGAGCCCTCTCGGCACGAAGATACAGCTCGGCTCGCAGGGGCTTGGGGCGGGCTGTAACCCCGAACTGGGGAAACAGGCCGCCAAAGAAAGCTTAGACAAGATACAGGAGGTGCTGGGCAATAATACCAGAATGGTGTTTCTCACCGCCGGTATGGGCGGCGGCACCGGCACCGGCGCCACGCCGGTCATTGCCAGAGCGGCCAAGGAGAAAGGCGTGCTTACGGTGGCCATTGTCACCATGCCCTTTTCCGACGAAGGCGCCGAATACACGCGGCGCGCCCGCGAGGGGGTGCTCGCCTTGCAGTCGCACGTCGACTCGCTGCTGCTGATTAATAACGACCGCCTGTATGAGGTTCACGGCGAATTGACGCTGAAGAACGCTTTTGCCAAAGCCGACGAGGTGCTGACCACCGCCGTGAAGGGGATTGCCGAAATCATTACCCGCCACGGATACATTAACGTGGACTTCGCCGATGTGTTCCGTGCGATGGAGAACAGCCGGGTGGCCGTCATGGGGTCGGGCATCGCGAGCGGCGAGCAGCGCGCAATGCAGGCAGCCCGGGAGGCGCTGTCGTCGCCCCTGCTCGACAACAACGACATCTCGGGCGCCAGAAGCGTGCTGGTGAATATCGCGGCCAGCGAGGACTCCTTTATGATGGGCGAACTCAAGCAGGCGATGGATTATATCCAGAAGAGCACCGGCGGCACGGCGGAGTTCGTGAAACGCGGCGTGACCTACGACGATGCCCTCGGCGACGCAATGCATATCACGATTGTGGCCACCGGCTTCCGCATGCAGCCCTTCGATGATTTGAAGGAAAGGGTTATTATAGTAGACGACGGGGATGAATGTGCCGGGAACGCAACCTCCCGCGGCGTCGGGGAAAGGACGCCGCCGGCCGACGACGATGACTGCCTCATTGAACAGGATAATTCCCGGCGCGTATTTGAGATTGGCCATTCTGCTCCGGCGCCGGCTGTGGCAATAACGGCCAAGCCTGAGCTGGCGCAGACTGACGGCAGCAAAATGAAAGAGCTTACCGACACGCCGGCCTACATTCGCCGCAATGTTCCCATCAATACGCCGGAGTGCCACTGCCATGCGCCCCAATCAACATTGACGAAGGACGCTGCGGGCAAGCACCACCTGAGTCAGGAAAATTCATACATGGATAAAAAAGTAGATTAGCGCCCGGCGGGTGCGTAGCGCTTACGCCACGTTCAGGCGTTGCTGTGTGGCCGAGAGGCGTCCCAGTTTTTCTTCCGCATAGTTGCGGGTAATTTGCAATGATTTCTTGTCGGACGACGGGAGGTCGTACATGGCGTCGATCATTATCGTTTCGCAAATCGTGCGCAGTCCGCGTGCGCCTAATTTGAACAGCACGGCGCTCTCCACGATCAGGTCTAAGGCCGCATCTTCGAACGTCAGGTCGATGCCGTCCATCTTAAACAGGTGGATATACTGCTTGATGATGGCGTTTTTCGGTTCTGTGAGAATACGCCGCAAGGCTTGCGGGTCGAGGGCTTTCAGGTAGGTCAGGATAGGCAGCCGCCCTACGATTTCCGGAATCAGGCCGTAGCTTCTGAGGTCGGCCGGCGTGACATATTGCAGGAGGTTCTTCCGGTCGATATGCGCCGTTTTGTGGGCTACGCCGTAGCCTATCATTTGCGTGTTGAGGCGCTGCCCGATTCTCCGTTCGATGCCGTCGAACGCGCCGCCGCAGATAAACAGGATGTTTTTGGTGTCGACGCGTATCATTTTTTGCTCCGGGTGCTTGCGTCCGCCGTCGGGGGGCACGTTCACTACCGACCCCTCCAGAAGTTTCAGGAGCCCTTGCTGCACGCCCTCGCCCGACACGTCGCGCGTGATGGAGGGGTTGTCGCCTTTGCGGGCAATCTTGTCTAATTCGTCGATAAACACGATACCTCGTTCCGCCGCCTGCACGTCGTAGTTGGCATTTTGCAGCAGGCGCGCGAGGGTGCTTTCCACGTCTTCGCCCACGTAGCCGGCCTCGGTCAGCACCGTAGCGTCGACAATGGCAAACGGCACGTGCAGCATGCGTGCGATGGTATTTGCGAGCAGCGTTTTTCCCGTGCCGGTTTCGCCCACCAGCAAGATGTTCGACTTCTCGAGGTCTACGTCGTCGTTTTGCTTTTGGCCGATGCGCTTGTAGTGGTTGTACACCGCCACGGAAAGGTATTTCTTCGCCTCATCCTGCCCGATGACATACTGGTCGAGAAAGGCTGCAATCTCACGGGGTTTCGGGAGCTTTCCCGGCTTCCCGCGCTGCGGTGCGTCGAGCCCCTCCTGAAGCAATTCCTCCAGAATAATCGATGCGTTTTGCAGGCAGTCGCTGCATATTGCCGCCTGAGGACTGGTGATGAGCACCTGCACCTCTTTTTCGGAACGTCCGCAGAATACACATCTGCGCAGGATATGTTCTTTTTTCGCCATAGCTTAAGCGTGTGATTTCATTCTCACCAGCATCTCGTCGATCATGCCGTAGTCCAGCGCTTCCTGCGAGGTCATCCAGTGGTCGCGGTCGGCGTCCTTTTCGATTTGTGCTGCTTCTTTTCCCGAGTGGAGCGCGATGATTTCGTAGAGTTCGTGTTTGAGTTTTACGATTTCGCGCGCCGTGATTTCAATATCGGAGGCCTGTCCTTCGGCGCCGCCCATCGGCTGGTGAATCATGACCCGCGAGTGGGGGAGTGCGGAGCGGTGCCCCTTGCTGCCCGCCGTGAGTATGATGGCTGCCATCGACGCGGCAATGCCCGTGCATATCGTGGCCACGTTCGACGAAATCAGCTGCATCGTGTCGTAAATGCCCATGCCGGCATACACCGACCCGCCCGGCGAGTTGAGGTATATCTGGATGTCTTTGGCGGCGTCTGTCGATTCGAGAAACAGCAGTTGCGCCTGAATGATGTTTGCCACGTCGTCGGTGATGGGCACGCCGAGGAAGATGATGCGGTCCATCATCAACCGCGAGAACACGTCCATGGTGGCGATGTTCAGTTGCCGCTCTTCGATAATGGTGGGGCTGATTGCCCAATTGTACATGGCGTTGTAACGGTGCAGCGCCAGACTGCTGATGCCTGCATGCTTTACGGCATACTTCTTAAATTCGTGTTTCATTATTTTTTCTCGTATAGTTTCTGTAATTTCTCCGGCGTGATTTCCTTCTCGTCCGGCGTTACCGCATCTTTGATGCAGGCGATCACTTTGTCTTCTTCCATTTTTTCGTAGATGCGTTTTATCTCCTGCTCATTGGCCATGATGCTGTTTGCATAATGGGAGAGATGCTCTTCCGACACGTTGTGGAGGCCGTATGCGGCGAACTGGTAACGCGCCATTTTCAGCGCATGGCTGAGCATCTCCTCTTCGGTTATTTTCAGCTCATGCGTTTTCGCGAGGTATCCGCGAAGCAGTTGCCAGCGCAGGTCGTCGGCAAACGAATCGAAATCATTGTCGATTTTCTCTGCGGTGAGTTTTCCCTCGTTGGCATGCAGCAGCCAGCGTTTCAGGAAACTTTCCGGCAGTTTCAGTTTGGCTTTCTTCAGCGCGTCTTCGCGGGCGTCGATGGTGAAGCGGTATTCGCTTTCCTGTGCGTGTTCGTTTGCGAGTTGCTCGTCCACTTTCCTGTTAAAATCCTCTTCGCTTTTCACCTCGTCGCTTCCGAAGAGGCGGTCATACAGCTCCTGATCCGGTTCGGCCGGTTCAAAGCGTTTTACTTCGGTGATTTTGATATGGAACACCGGCCCGAATTTTTCCAGTTCCTCCTTCTTCACCTTCAGCAGGGCGGCGAGGTCGGTTTCGTTCGTGAATGTTTCTTTTATGTTCACGTCGAGTTCGTCGCCGGCCTTTTTGCCCAAAAAAGGCGCCTTGAGTTTTTTATCCTGAATCGTTTTTAACGAGATGTAGCCGTCTTCAACGGTGTATTCGCCCTGTGTGAGGATGGCCTTGATGAAGTCTTCTTCGCCGGCCTCTTCCGTGTAGACTAATTGGCCGTGGTGCCGCAGCAGGGCTTCCTTATATTTGTTCCGCTCGTCGTCGGTGATTGTAATTTTGTAGTAGGGGATTTTGTCCTTCTTCGAGTATGCGATGTCGATCGCCGGCGCCAGTCCGATGTCGAACTTAAACTCCATGTCGCCGGGCGCGTCCCAGTTTATTTGTTGGTGTTCGGTTTCATTCGGGAGCGGCTCGCCCAGCAGGCGCAGCTTGTTTTCCTCGATGTACTTGTACAGGTTTTCCGAGACGAAGGTTTGCACCTCTTCGAGCAGGATGCTTTTGCCATATATTTTTTCGACGAGGCTCATGGGCGCCATGCCCGGGCGGAAGCCCTTGATGTCGACCTTGCGGCGTTGTTCGTTCAAGTTCTTTTTCACCCGTGGCGCGTAGTCGTCTTTTTCAATATTCAGTGTGATGGTGGCGTTTAGATCGTCGATGTTGTGTTGCGAAATATTCATGAAAACATTGTTGTTTTAAGTGCGGGCAAAGGGACTCGAACCCCCACGCCTTACGGCACCAGATCCTAAGTCTGGCGCGGCTACCAATTACGCCATGCCCGCATTTGGGGAGGCAAAGGTACAAAAAAGAAACGAAAGTAGGAAATTAATTAAATGCCAGACGCCCGCAGGGCGGGTTGTCCTCCGCGGGCGAGGGTAAGGCCGGGAATGGAATAATTTGATTATATTTGCACCCGACATGAAAACACACACCAACCATTATATTTTGCTGATTCGGAGAATAGCGCTGCTGTTCGTGCTGTTCACCATCTGCCGCACCGGCTTTTTCCTTATCAACAGCGACCTGTATCCCGATATGACATTCGGACGCTTCCTGCGTATCGCCGGCGGCGGCCTCCGCTTCGACCTCACGGCTATCATCTACACCAACCTCCTGTACATCGTGGTGGCGCTGCTGCCCTTTCGCTTTATCTACACGCGACCGGTGCAAAACAGCCTCAAAGCGCTGTTTGTCGCCACCAACGGCATAGCGCTTGCGTTCAATATTGCCGACATGGCTTACTTCCGCTTCACTCTGCGCCGCACCAGCTTCTCCTTCTTTCAGGAGTTCAGCCACGACAACAACTTGGGCGACATCCTCACCGCATCGCTCACCACATACTGGTATCTCGTGCTGTTATGGATAGTCATGATTGCCGTGCTGTGGCGCTGCTACGGAAAACTACAATACGCCCGCACGATTTTTTATTCCACACGAAGCCGGATACTGTACTATGCCCTCCGCACCGTTATCCTGGCGGCATGTATGGGGCTGTGCGTGGCCGGCGCGCGCGGCGGGTTCCGCACGAGCACCCGTCCCATCACGCTGAGCAACGCCGGCGTGTATGCAACCCAGCCGCTCGAAACGCACTTGGTGCTCAACACGCCGTTCTGCATCTACCGCACCATCGGCAAGGCGCCACTCAAGCCCCTGCATTTCTTCGCCACGGAACAGGCGCTCGACAGCATATACACGCCCATCCGTCGACCGGCGCCGGCGGGCGCATTCCGCGCCAACAACGTAGTGGTGTTCATTCTCGAAAGCTTTGCCCGCCACCACATCGGCGCACTTAACGCCGGCATTCCCGGCATGGTGAGCTACACGCCGTTTCTCGACTCGCTGATTCTGCACAGCCACGCTTGCAGCAACGCCTTTGCCAACGGCACAAAATCAATCGACGCCATCCCTTCGGTGCTGGGCAGCATCCCTACGCTCGAAGAGCCATACGTGCTCACGCCCTACGCCCTCAACGAAGTGGAAGGGCTCGGCGCATTACTGCGGCAAAAAGGCTACCACACCTCTTTCTTCCATGGCGCACAAAACAACTCCATGGGCTTCTCCTCCATCGTAAACATGCTGGGCTTTGAACATTACTTCGGACGTGCCGAATACGACAACGACCGGGATTTCGACGGCATCTGGGGCATTTGGGACGAGCCCTTCCTGCAATTCTACGCCCGCACGCTCAACAGTTTCCCGCAGCCGTTTGCGTCGGCGGTATTCACCATTTCGTCGCACCATCCCTTTAAAGTACCGGCGCACATGGAGGGAAAATTCCCGAAGGGGACGTTGCCCATTCACCAGTGCATAGGCTACACCGACTACGCGCTGCGCCGCTTCTTCGACGCCGCGTCGAAAATGCCGTGGTTCGAAAACACCCTGTTTGTGCTCACCGCCGACCACTCCAGCTGGTCGGAAAGCTATGCCGGATACCGCAATCCCATAAACGCGCTGGCTATACCTATAATATATTACCACCCCGGCATGCAGCAAGCGGTGCTCGACACCATCCCCACCCAACAAATCAACATCATGCCCGCCATTCTCCGCCACCTGAACTTCGACCTCCCCTACTTCGCCTACGGACAAGCGGCCGACAGCACGGCGCAACCTTTCGTTATTACGTATAACGGCGGCTATCAATTGCTGCACAACAACTACGTATTGTTGCACAACGGCGAGCAGTGCACCGGCTTCTACCGCTGGGCGCGCAAGGGCTTCGACGGACTGGGCGAGAACCTGCTCGGCACGTTGCCCGCCGAACAGGAAAAGTCCGAAACGCTGCTCCGCGCCTTCCTCCAGCAATACAGCAACCGGATGATCGAAAACCGGATGACGGCGAAATAAAATTATTTGAGTCTTTGTTCTACGCTGTTGCACACGCTGTCGAACCTGTCGAACGGGGCAAGCCACGTGATAATATCCCCGTTTATCCACGTCATAACGGTAAGCATTTCGGCATGTATTTGCCGTAGCCTTTCCAGATTCCAGCTAATGGGTTCGTGGTGAAAAATACGGTTACGAAACGTCCGGAAACGGTTCAACGGTGGAGCAACTTTCTTCCGCTGGCGTTCTTTTTTCGGCATATTGGGAAAAACTTTACGTAAACTTTTCCACAAAACACGCTCGTATTCGACGTTAAACAGACTGACCCAAAAGCCCAACGTCAATTCGGCTGTAATTTTGGAAGGTGAAGTGTATTCTTTTCGCCCTGCAATCTGTTTATTAGCCTGCGTGATATATTTATTCAAATCGGTTAAGCCCGGTGTCGCAGCAAGCAGCACATACCAGTCCTCTCTGCCGAACAGCGCAGCTAATTCTCTATCGACTGCATTGCGAAACACCACTTCAGACGTAGTAATACAGGGATAAAAGGCTTCCGCCAACTCAATATTACATTGATAGTGCAGCATGGC
>JAITQN010000068.1 GCA_031288865.1 Prevotellaceae bacterium | reverse complement strand
TGGTTGTTCGGGCGAGGTTAAACCTCGCCCGGAATATCGGGGACGAGGTTCAACCTCGTCCCAACAGCGGGCTGTATTTCTAAAGGTAGGCTTCATAACAATTAACAATTAACAATGAATAATTAACAACTTTTATCTATCTTTATCGTGTTGGCGTGAGCCAACACATTTATCCATCTTTATCCTCTCCGTCCTCACCCCCAACCCCTCTCCTGAAGGAGAGAGGAGTAAATACGCGGCAGGCCGCGTCTCTACGTTCAAAAAAAAGGGCTGCCGTCAAACAACGTCGTATTAAAATTCTATGTAAGAACGTAACCCGGCAACCCTTCCATAATTAACAATTGACAATTGACAATGGACAATGGACAATGGACAATGAAAAAAAAGGGTCGATGCAGTGTAATAAGCGAGAAACAAAGTAAGAAGAAGAACTAACCGACAACAACGACCCTTACATCAATTAACAATTAACAATGGACAATGAACAATTTTTATCTTTTATCTATCTTTATCGTGTTGGCGTAAGCCAACACGTTTATCGACCTTTATCTATTTTTATCTATTCTTTATCCATTCTTTATCCTGCCCTGTCCTCCCCCGGCCTCCGGCCACCCCCTCGGAGAGGGGGACAGTCCCGTTCCCCGTTCTCCGTTCTCCGTTGACCGCTTAGGGGATGATGGCGCTCATGATTTCGCTCCAGGGGCCTTTCTCGCCGCGGGTGTTCTCCCAGCGGGCGGCGAAGTAGAGCGTCTTGCCGCGCTGCTCGTTGAGGAACGACAGGCGCAGCGGCGTGTGGGTGTCGAACGACGAATGAGCCAGGGCTTCCCAGCCCGCGGGAGGATCGTCGAGAATCGCCCACACGATTTCCGCCCCGTGTACGCCCGCCGGCTTCGACTTGTGGTCGCTGTCCTTGTCGCGGAAATGGAGGTCGATCACCCCGGGGCCCACCGGCGTAACGGTCACCTCCACGTAGGTGGTGGGCGCCGGCGCCGGCTTACCGCCGCCGGTGTGGCGTTCGGGCAGGCCCATCGCCACCAGGTCGGAGTCGGTCACAAACGGACTGTTCCGCAGAAAGCCCGTATACAGTTGCCGGTACATGTCCTTGAAGGGCCCCTCGGCCGCCAGCAGATCCTCGGTCTTGATGGGGGTGCGCGTCGCCGGGTTCCGCCAGTCGTTGAAGGCGGTGATAAAGGCGAAGTACTTCGGGTGGAACACCCCGTCGATCCATGCCCCTTGCGGCGTGGTGATGGCAAAGCCCATGCGGTCGCGGTTGGCCGGGTCAATTAAATAATCCCAGGTTTGGGAGCCCTGATCGAACAGGGCTTCGTGGTTGCTGGGTAACCAGTCTACTGTAGCTCTTGTTGTTTTCATAATCTAATCCTTTGATTTTTAAATTAATTTATAGCGTTTATTGATTATTTTGTGGAGGCACAAACTCACTTTGTGGAGGCACAAACCCACTTTGTGGAGACACAAACTCGCTTTCTGGAGGCACAAACTCACTTTGTGGAGACACAAACCCATTTTGTGGAGACACAAACTCGCTTTGTGTCAGCAATTTTTTACCGGATGGCGTGGGGGAATCAGTAAATTTGACTAATTCAGTCAAATCGAAGTGAGGCAGGGCGCGGGTTTCAGAAGGAAAAAATTGCAAAGGGTAAGAAAAAGGGGAGGAATAAAAATATCAAGATTGAGGAAAATTGAGTAGATTGAAAAAATTATCAGTGAATTATAAAAAATATCGAGGGTATGAATAAGGGTAAGAATAAAAAAAACGAGGGTCTGTAAGTCAATAGTATCAATGCCAACCCTACCTATTATATAATGTATAAAGAAACCGAACTATGATTGTTTATCTTGGAAATAGAAATGTCGAATTGACTGAATTAGACAAATCGAACGCAAAGGTAGACATAATTTTCGAAGCTCCAAAATTTTAACACAAATTAACGGAGCAATTTTGAATTTTGGATTTTGAATTAATCATTTTTATCCACCTTTATCTATTCTTTATCGTGTTGGCGTGGCCACACGACAACACGTTTATCGGCTCCCTGCGGATTGTCCTCCCCCGCCCTTCGGGCACCCCCTCGTGGAGGGGGATACGTCCTCCCCCGGCCACCCCCGCAGGGGACAGCGCCCCGCGAGGGCGTACTAATCATTAATTCTTGTGTCGCCGCTGCAACTCCCGGCACACGTCGTCGAGGCGGAGGCCCTTGGCGGTGAGCAGCACGATGAGGTGATAGAGCAGGTCGGCGGCCTCGCCGGTGAGCTTGCCGGCCTCGCCGTTGGTGGCTTCGATCACGGTTTCTACGGCCTCCTCGCCCACTTTCTGCGCCATGCGGTTGATGCCCGCCGTGAACAGCTGCGTGGTGTAGGAGCCCTCGGGCATGGTTGCCCGGCGATGCGCGATAAAGTCTTGCAGGTATTTCAGGAACATCACGGCTTCGGCGTTTTCTTCGTCGAAACAGGTGTCGTTGCCGGTGTGGCACACGGGGCCGGCGGGCGTGGCTTTTATCAGCAGCGTGTCGGCGTCGCAATCGGTGAGGATATCGACCACCTGCAACGTGTTGCCGCTGGTTTCGCCCTTTGTCCACAGGCGGTTCTTCGAGCGACTGAAAAACGTGACCAGCCCCGTGGCCTTCGTTTGCGCCAGCGCCGCTTCGTTCATAAATCCCAACATGAGCACCTTTCCGGTAAGGCTGTCCTGAATGATAGCGGGGATAAGCCCCCCCGCTTTCTCAAAATTTAAATCCATAACTGTAATGCATTTGTTGTTCTCCTATCTTTTTTATCCATATTTATCTATTCTTTATCTATTCTTTATCTATTCTTTATCCTGTCCACCCCCGCCAGCGGGGGACGACCCCATGAACAATTACATCTTAGTTCTGACGTTTATTCCTTCGTCGAGCAGATATTGTTTAAGTTCGGCGACGCCGATTTCGCCGAAGTGGAAGACACCGGCCGCCAGCGCGGCGTCGGCCTTTCCTACGAGGAAGGCATCGCGGAAGTGCGCTTTCTCGCCGGCGCCACCCGATGCAATCACGGGGATGTGCAGCGCGCCGGCGAGCGCGGCGAGCGCGCTGTTGGCGTAGCCCGTTTTCATGCCGTCGTGGTTCATGCTGGTGAACAGGATTTCGCCGGCGCCGCGCGCTTCGGCCTCGGCCGCCCACTCGAAGAGGCGCTTGCCGGCAGGCAGCCGTCCGCCGTTGAGGTAACACATCCAGTCGCCCTGTTCGTAGTGTGCGTCGATGGCCACCACGCACACTTGCGCGCCGAAGTGCTTGGCGATGTCTTCTATCAGCTGCGGGTTGCGCAGCGCCGCCGAGTTCACCGACACCTTGTCGGCGCCGGCGGCGAGCATCCGTTCCACGTCGGCCAGTTCGTTGATGCCGCCGCCCACGGTAAACGGGATATTGAGGGTGGCCGCCACGCGCTTCACCATGCCGGTAAACGTTTTGCGTCCCTCGTGCGAGGCGGTGATGTCGAGATACACCAGTTCGTCGGCGCCGTCGGCGCTGTAGCGGGCGCCCAGTGCCACGGGGTCGCCGGCGTCGCGGAGGTTCACGAAGTTGACGCCTTTCACGGTAGCGCCGTCCTTGACGTCCAAACAGGGGATAATTCGTTTTGCAATCATACGGTGTTGGGTTGGGTGAAGCGGCGCAGGTCGTTCAGGCCGATGCGTCCTTCGTAGAACGCCTTGCCGAAGATAACCGCCGGGATGCCGGCGTTGTGCAGTGCGTCGATGTCGTCGACCCCCGCCACGCCGCCGCTGGCGATGACGTAGCTTTGCGGGAAGGCTTCGCGCAGTTCCTTGTAGAGGCTTATGGAGGGGCCTTGCAGCATGCCGTCGCGCCGGATGTCGGTGCTGATGATTTTGCGGATACCTTTATTATAATAGTCCTGCACGAAGGGGCGCCACTCCAGCGCGGTGGTTTCTTCCCAGCCGCTGACGGCGATGCGGCCGTCGCGCACGTCGGCGCCGAGGATAATCCGGTCGCTGCCGAAGGTGGCGATCCACGCGGCGAAAGTTTCCGGGTCTTTCACGGCGATGCTGCCGCCGGTAATCATGTGTGCGCCGCTGTTGAAGGCGATTTCCGCGTCGTGCTGCCGTTTCAGTCCGCCGCCGAAATCGATGGTGAGCGACGTGCGGGCGGCCAGTTGTTCCAGCACCCGGTAGTGCACCACGTGTCCGGCGCGCGCACCGTCCAAGTCCACCAGATGGAGGCGGCGGATGCCGTGGTCTTCGAAGCGGCGGGCTACGTCGAGCGGGTTGCTGTCGTAGACGGTTGGGGCGGCGTAGTCGCCCTGCGCGAGGCGCACGCACTTTCCGTGGAGCAGGTCGATGGCGGGGATGAGTTCAATCATACGTCAAGTCGTTTTGTGTGCGGGGATCATCCGGACGGTAGCGCCGTCGAACACGGCATACTCGCAGCCCGAAATCCATTCGCCGAGGATGAGCAGTTGCGCGTGTCCGGCCACCGGCATCACGGTTGGCGTGTGGCGGTGTCCGAAAATAAAATAGTCGACCGCGTGAGGCGCCGCATACGCTTTGGCGAACATCAGCAGTTGTTCTTTTTCTCCCTGAAAAGGCAGGGCAATGCCTTTCGATAAGCGACTGCGGTGCGACCAGCGGCGGGCAAAGGCAATGCCCCACCGCGGATGAATCCAGCTGAAGCAAAACTGGAAGAACGGAGAGGCGAACACGCTCCGCAGCATCCGGTATCCCCGCGTGAGCTTGCCGGTGGCGTCGCCGTGGGCGAGGTAGAAGGTTTTCCCTTCGAGTTGTATTTCCAGCGGCTGATGGTGAACCGTCATTCCTGTTTCTTCGGCGAGGTAGCCGAAAGTCCACAGGTCGTGGTTGCCGGGAAAGAAGTGAATGTCGACGCCCCGGTCGGTGAGTTCGGCCAGTTTGCCTAAGGTGCGCACGTAGCCTTTGGGGACTACTTTTTTGTATTCGCACCAGAAGTCGAAGATATCGCCTAAGAGGAATATTGCTTTTGCGTCGGCCGCCACGGTTTCGAGCCATTGCACGAAACGCCGTTCGCGCTCCACGGCGTCGCCCACCTGCAATCCCAAGTGTACATCGGCGGCAAAGTAATAGTTCGTTTTGGCCATTGTGCGGCTTAGTTTAGGAGTGTGGCCAGCTTCTTTTCGAGTTCCTTTCCCGACAGTTGCCCGGCCACGATTTGTCCCTTTTTGTCGATCAGGAAACCCGACGGCAGTGTGGTGACATTATACAATTTTGCGGCCTGCGAATGCGCGCCGAAGCCGTCGCACACGTTAATCCACGGGTTGTTTTGCGCCTTCACCAGCTTGGCCCACGACGGCTTGTCGGTGTCTAACGCCACCTGATAAATCTCAAAGCCTTTCTCCGCATATTTGTCGTACCAGCGGCGCAGGTCGTTGTTCTCCATGCGTTGCGCCGTGCTGGTGGACGTCCAGAAATAAACCAGAATGACTTTATCTTTCAGGGTAGAGAGTTTGACTTTTTTTGCGTTGATGTCGGGCAGTTCAAGGTCGGGAAAGTCGATTTCCGACACGCCCTCCATCATGGTTTGCATGGTCATGGCGTTCATCCGGCGCTCGTATTCGTCGCGCAGCACCACCATGTACTCCGACTGTGGATACAGGGGTTGCAGCGTGTCATACAGTTTTTTGAAATACAGGGCGTCATTGTCGGCGGCGAACACCGGCAGCCCCGTGGGGTACTTCTGATACAGCGCCGCAATGGAAGCAAACGACGCCGGATAATTGTAGATGAAGCGCAGGGCGTCGCGTTTTTGCTTTACGTACACCTTCCCCAACTCGAGGTTAATCTGTTTGTAAATCGCTTCGTAGTTTGTAGCGCCCTCCTGTTCCTTGAGTACGCGGTTGAGCGAGTCGAAACGGAATACCGACTGCTGAAACGTGCTGTTGAGCTCCTGTAGTAACCGTGCGCTTTCCGAGCCTTCCACCGTGTAGTGTTGTTTCTTCGTGCCGACGGTGAGCTTTACGTGTTCGCCTTTTTCGAGCAGCAGCGTGGCCACCTGTGCACTGTCGGTTTTAATGAGCACGAAGGCCGGCTCGTCGTGTTTAAACCTCATGGTATAATCGAAGCATCCGAGCGCGTCGGTGCGCAGCGTGTCGAGCAGCAGTTGTGTGGTAGCGTTCAGTTGCAGGATGCTGATTCGCGTATCGGGACGTCCGATACACGCCGAGATGCCGGCTGAAGAATGGGTACATGCCCACAACAATGGAATAAAAGCGAACGGGATGAGTTTCTTCATAGTTGTATGCTATTTGATGCCTGACGTGATTTTACCGGCAAGTGCTGTAAATTCTTCAGGGGTTAATTTCAGTTTGGGCTTGCGAAAGTCGATGTCGGCCTCGCTGTTCATGGGGATGAGGTGGATGTGGGCATGAGGCACCTCAAGCCCCATGACCACTACGCCCACGCGTTTGCAGGTTACGGCCTGCCGCAACGCTTTGGCTACTTTTTGGGCAAACTGCATCAAATCGCCCAGCAGTGCGGGGTCGAGGTCGAACAGGTAATCCGTTTCCTGCTTCGGGACGACCAAGGTGTGCCCTTTGCTCACCGGATTGATGTCTAAGAAAGCGTAGAAGCGCTCGTCTTCCGCTATCTTATAGCTTGGGATTTCGCCGCGTATGATTTTTGTAAAAATGCCGGACATGTTGTTGTCTGTTTTATTTTGATATATCTACAATTTCCAGTTTCATCACGCCCGACGGCACGGTCACTTCCACCACGTCGCCTTTCTTTTTACCCATCAGCGCCCTGGCAATGGGGGTGCTCACCGCCAGCTTGCCTTCTTTGAGGTTGGCCTCTGTTTCGGCCACAAGCAAATACTCCATTACCGCTTTTGTGGCCACGTTTTTAATCTTCACCTTGGTGAGTATTTGCACTTGCGACAAATCAATGCGCGACTCGTCAATGATGCGGGCATTGGCTATGGTTGTTTCGAGTTTCGCGATTCGCATTTCCAGCATTCCCTGCGCTTCCTTCGCGGCGTCATACTCCGCATTCTCCGACAGGTCGCCCTTGTCGCGGGCTTCTGCGATTTGACGTGAGATTGCCGGACGTTCTACGTTCTTTAGCTGTTCCAGTTCGGCGCGCAATTTTTGTAAACCCTCATCGGTTACATAAATATTTTTCGACATGTCAATAAAAATAAAAAATTAAAAGTTTTAGTGTGTCCTGCTTAAAAAGAAAAGAATTTCGGCGCCTGTCCGAAACTCTTTCATCAGTGCAATGGGTCTAAAAAAAGTTATTCTATATATTTCGGTTGCAGGATTTCATTATAAATAATTGCTTTTCGTATATCAAAACCTTCCAGTATCTCAACGCCCGCCGGCTCTTCTTTCGGCACCTTGTCGCTTGTCGTCTTTTTGCGCAGGTGCTCCAGTGTGCGCTCGGAGTCGGTAGTGCGACCTCCCTCAACTGACGGCGCTGCACCTAAGGGCTCGAACACCGGCATCGCCTTCCGCTCTTCCTGTTGTTTCGTTTCCGGCGGTGGTACAAGATCGGGAAAAAGGTCGGACAGTTCGGGCAGTTCCGGGAAGTTTTCCGCAGGATGCTGTGACTGGTTCTTCTTGCCGGAAGAAAACAGTTTGATGACCATTGCGGCCGCTACAATAAGTATGGGAATATAATCTTCCATTAGTTCTGAGATCTCTGTTTTTCGCTTTCTTTCGCACTCTTCTTCATTCGCCTTTTTGTTTCTTTCGACTGAAAATCCATGTGACGTTTTCTTCCTTTTTCCATCGCATCTTCTATTTCCGCTTCGGTTTTTTCTTGCGTATCCGTTACTTCGCTTTTTTGCCGCTGCTCATAGCCCTCATACAATGCCCTCTTCTTTTCCCGTTCTTTCTGTTCCTTTTTCAACGCCTTGCGGTTGTTGATGGTCGTGACTTCCTTCTTCGATTTTTCAAATTTATTTCGAGGTGAACAGGAAATGAACAAGCCGCTTAATACAAAAATGAGGATTACGCCTTTCATCATGACACAAAGATATGAAAAAAGATTTTATTCTTGCAGCAGTTGGGCAGCTTTTTTTAGCGCGATGTCTATATTACTACAAATAAACTCCTTGCCAAGCTCTTCGGCGAAGCCTGCTTTTTCCAGCGTGGCATATACATTGGCGTTTACGCCCGAAAGCACGATCTGGATTTTTTCCCTCGCCGAACGTTTCCACAAATTCCGGAGGTTGTGCAGTCCCGTAGAATCAATGAACGGCACCTTGCGCATGCGGATAACCCGCACCTTGGGGCGCTTTGCCGCGCCGGTGTGGTCAAATTCGTCGAATTTGTTCGCCAGTCCGAAGAAGAAAGGCCCGTTGATCTCATACACCTCCACGCCTTCCGGGATGTTCAGCACCTCAGCATTGACGGCCTCGTCGTCTTTCGTACTGTTGATTTCATGCTCGATAACCGAGATGTTCGAAGTTTCCGAAACCCGCTTCAGGAAGAGTATTCCCGCCATCAGCAAACCGAACTCAATAGCAATAGTGAGGTCTAAAAATACGGTGAGGAAAAAGGTGGTGAGCAGCACAATCACATCCGAACGCGGGTTGCGGAGCAGGGCTTTGAATGAACGCCACTCGCTCATGTTATAGGCCACCATGACCAGAATGCCGGCCAAGCAGGCCAACGGAATGTGCACGGCCAGCGGCATCAGGCAGATAAAAATCAGCGCCAGCACCACCGCATGAATGATGCCCGCTACCGGCGTTTTTCCGCCGTTGTTGATGTTCGTCATGGTGCGCGCAATGGCTCCTGTGGCCGGAATGCCGCCGAAGATGGGCGTTACGATATTGGCTATGCCCTGTGCAATCAACTCGGTATTCGAGTGATGTTTTTTGCCGGTCACCCCGTCGGCCACCATGGCGGCCAGCAGCGATTCGATAGCGCCCAATATCGCAATGGTGAACGCGGGCTGTATGAGCATGCGGATTACCTTTGCATTCATCACAGGTGTTTCGGGGCTCGGCAGGCTCGACCCGCCGGCCAATTCGGGAAAGCGACTGCCGATGGTTTCCACCTCTATTCCGCCCAACACCACAAGAACGGTGGTGACGATAATGGCAATCAGCGAACCCGGTATTTTTTTGTTCACGTAGGGCCAGTATATGACCACCGCGACGGTAAACAACGCGATGCCGGCGGTTGGCAGGTTTATCGAACCGAGGTGTGAAAAGTAGGCGATCCACTTGTCGACAAACTCCGACGGCACGGCCTCCAGCGTCAGTCCGAAGAAATCCTTGATTTGCGACGAAAAAATCACGACGGCAATGCCGCTGGTAAACCCTACAATAATAGGATAGGGAATGAATTTAATGATGTTGCCCAATTTCAGCACGCCCATCAATATTAGCATGACGCCGGCCAGTATGGTGGCGATGATAAGTCCATTCATGCCAAATTCGGCCACGATGCCATACACAATCACCATAAAGGCGCCGGTAGGCCCGCCCACCAGCACGTTGGTGCCGCCGAAGAACGACACGATAAACCCGGCGATAATGGCGGTGATCAGTCCCTGTTGCGGACTCACGCCCGAGGCGATACCAAACGCAATAGCCAGCGGCAGGGCTACGATCCCCACAATCACCCCGGCGATGAGGTCGGACAGGAAAGTCTCCTTGCTGTACCTGCGTTTTTTGATCATCGTGAACAGCTTTGGCCGGAACACGTCGCTGATTCTAAATTTTCTGAGATAATTATCCATAATTGTCAGTAATGAAAAACGCCGCAAAATTACATTATAGTTTTGCAAGAACAAAAGAAATGTTTAACTTTGTGCCCCTTGAAAGTTATTTGACAGTTTGCCCGGATGGCGGAATTGGTAGACGCGCTGGTCTCAAACACCAGTGGCCGCAAGGTTGTGCCGGTTCGATCCCGGCTCCGGGCACTTTATAAAATGCTAATAGTTTAAAAATAAAATTATTAGCATTTTTGCTTTATAAATTTTGGCGACTTTTTGGCGAGATAATCTCAAATAACGGAAAAAGCACCTCGAAAACTTACGCTTTTGAAGTGCCTTTTTTGCATTTAAAACAATACCTTTCGGCAATTATTTCGGTACAAATATATTCTTTTTTTAATTAACCGCCAATTTTTTTATTATTTACCTCTTTAATCACTTCCCTGATTATTTCGAGTTTCCGGTACTCATCAAATATTCCTGCGAGGAAACTAACAAGTTTGTCTATATCCCGCCCGGTATCCCTTAAATATTCATAGTCTAACCAGGCATCTTCTTTGGTTTGCTCATCGGCAAATCTTTCTACTGCATCATTAGCCACACATAGCGAGTTTTTTAATTCCAATAATACCGTAATTGGCATTTGTGCACCTTTGTACTGCAAAAAGTCGTCTATCCCGGTAATGATTTTTTTAATGTAATTGGCTTCTGTTGATTGGAGGCGTAATAGCGTTGAGGTTTCAATTTGTTGTTTCATGTGCCCTAAATGTATTGAAGGCACAAAAAAACGGTGTGCCTGACCCGGACTTATCACCTAAAGTAGGCTGAACATCCATTACAAATGTTACACGGGAGTACACACCGCCATTGCTGGCCTGTAACGGATATCAACACATCTAAAAAATAAGACGGTCAATTACCTAACTTTAGTATGATAAGTGATGCAAAGATAGGGATTATTTCTTTTCCTCGCCATAATTTTTGAAAATAACTACGTGCTGGGTGTTATTTAATGTAGCCCCGCCGATAGTTACATCATTCCTTTCAGGTTCATTAAATCCTAACATTTTACTGATTGCTTCCAGCGCTTTTATTTTGGCGTTGAGGTTGTCAGTATCGGCAAAGCCCATTTTTGCAAGCTCCTTTAAAACACGCTCTTTAGTTACATCAAACTTGCTTTTTAACTCGCCTTGTAGCGCCTCAACCCTTGCC
>JAITQN010000067.1 GCA_031288865.1 Prevotellaceae bacterium | reverse complement strand
TCGGGGTTTCGCTCGGTGTCGCGCCACACGTCGGGGCCAATCAGGATATGGTTATTCTTTAACTCTTTCTCCATGTTGAGCGCCTTAGTGGCCAGCACGGTGTGGATACCTCCCACTTTGTTACATACTTCCCAGCTTGTTTCAAATAAAAAATCGGGCTGCACTTTCTCTTTCATATCTCTTCTTTTTTTTTGAACTGCGAAGGTACAAAAAAGTTAAGATAATTACCAATACAGACTTTCAGATATTAGACATTAGACGTTAATCACTAATCCCGCTGTCCCCCTCTCCGAGGGGGTGGCCCCTGTTGCGACGAGGTTGCACCTCGTCGCCCATATTCCGGGCGAGGTTGAACCTCGCCCGAACACAGGGTTGTCGTGTGACCACGCCAACACGATAAAAGTGGATAAAAATGATTAGTGGTTAATGATTAGTCAAAGGTTTTCGGAAGCGCGCCAATAAATAATAAAGGCCATCCTTCCGGACAGCCTTTATCATACTCTAAAGTGCCAAGTGCTATTTTTTCGGAGCAACTTTTTTCGGAGCGGCTTTCTTGGCAACTACTTTCTTCGGAGCGGCTTTTTTAGCGACTACCTTTTTCTTCGGAGCGGCTTTCTTAGCGACTACCTTTTTCTTCGGAGCGGCTTTCTTAGCGACTACCTTTTTCTTCGGAGCAGCTTTCTTAGCTGTCTTCTTCACTGCAGGCTTTTGGCCTGTTACGCCCGGCAGAGGACCATCTGCTGCCAACGCGCTTAAAGTTGTTTTTTTCATAATAAAAGTTGTATTAGCTATTTTAATAATTGGTTTGTTTCGATTTATTTTTTCTTCACGTTTAATTTCAGAGTGCAATGTTAGTGATTTTTTTGCTGACTTCCTATTTTTTATCAATTCTTTTTCAACAGGTTTTTCAACACACGTAATAAAATCACTCAGCACATTCATGTAATTTATGAACGCTTCATAGGGAGTGTCGTATGGCGTGAAATACTTATGTACCGCGCCATCCGAGAAGAATTTGGTGCACATGTAATAGAAGTGGTCGGAGGCTTGAAGGTTTCGGAAATCATGCCATAATTTTTTTTCATTTCGTTCGGAAATTTTTTGTTCGAGCCGGTATAATTGCTCAAAAGCTTCGTTTTGGAGCTCGTTTCCGAGCCATGCGCTGAGGTCGCGTTCTTCGTCGGCCCACGAAATGGCAAACGGAACATGCAGCGGCGCCACCGGCTGATGCTTCGCTACTACGTCGGCGGGAGTAAGGAAGTCGAATTTCGAATGAGAGAACACGCGTGCGGGAAGATGCCGCAGGAAGGCGAAAATTCCGGTTTCGGCGCCCTGATGTTCGCCGAAAGTTTCGTAGTCCATGAACAGGTTGATGAGCTCGTCTTTCTTCGCGGCCACGTTGAGCCATGCCACGTATTTCTCTACGGTGAGCGGCCACTCGCCCCATCCGTGGTCTGAAAAACGGAAGGCGATATCGTCGCTCAGGCGGTAATTTTTCAGCAGGATTTTCAACTTGGGATTGATGACATTCGTGTAAAGATAATTCGGACTCTTCCATCCCAGGATGTGCTTTGCGCCCTCGGTGAGCATGGCCGAATAGCCCATGTCGGCCACCATGGCGCCGATGTCATCCGAATAAATCAGCTCGGTGTTGCGGAACGTTTCCGGCTTCTTCCCGAAATGTTTTTTGATCAACGCTGCGTGCTCCTCCACCTGCATACGAAATTCGGCAGGGCTTCTGAGCGACGCCAGCGAGTGGGAACAGGTCTCCGCCAGAAATTCCACCGCGCCTGTTTCGGCCAGCGCCTTAAAACTGTCGAGCACTTCGGGCGTGAACTGCTCGAACTGTTCGATAGCGGTTCCGGATATGGAAAAACTAATTTTAAATTGCTTGCCGTATTCCTTAATCAGATCGAGCATCAGTTTGTTGGCCGGAAGATAACAGCGGTCGGCCACCTTGCGCATAATAGAGCGGTTGGCGAAGTCGTCATAGTAGTAATGGTCTTTCCCGATATCGAAAAAACGGTACTGCCGCAAACGCAAAGGTTGGTGTACCTGAAAATAAAGACATAAAGTTTTTTTCATAACAATCCTCCGTTTTATACCTTATAATATAGCTGCCGATTCATATACTTTCTTCACATGGAACGCCGCGTTGTCCCATTTGAGCGCGTTGACCTCCTCGAGCCCGCACCGCACCGCCATTTTCGACAACGCCGGGTAGGCCAGCAAGCCGTGAATGGCGTCGGCCAGCGCATTGACGTCCCAAAAGTCGACCTTGATGGCGTGCTTCAACACTTCGGCCACACCCGACTGCTTTGAAATAATGGTGGGCACGTTGGAACGCATGGCCTCGAGCGGGGAAATGCCGAACGGCTCCGACACCGAAGGCATCACATACACGTCGCTGTAGGCAAACATCCGTTGCACGTCGGCGCCCTGCAGGAACCCGGTGAAGTGAAACCGCGAGGCGATGCCGAGCCGCGCCACCCGCCGGATAGCGCGGTTGAACATGTCGCCGCTCCCGGCCATCACAAAACGCACGCCGGCATAACTTTTCAGCACCTTGGCCGCCGCTTCGATAAAATATTCCGGCCCCTTCTGATAGGTGATGCGCCCGAGGAACGTGACTATTTTATCGTCTACGCCGCGCTCTACATTCACCGACGAGTATCCTTGAAAATCGACGGCGTTATGCACCGTAACCACTTTTTCCGGCGCTATCCCGTAACGGTTGATAACGATGTTGCGGGTGAGGTTGCTCACCGTAATCACCTTGTCGGCCTCCAGCATTCCCCACCGTTCGATGTCATACACCTGTTGGTTGATATTCTCGCCGCTGCGGTCGAATTCGGTGGCATGCACGTGTATCACCAGCGGCTTGCCCGATATTTTTTTTGCCACAATGCCGGCCGTATAGGTGAGCCAGTCGTGGGCATGAATCACGTCGAACTGCTCGCGCAGCGCCACAGAGGCCGCCACGAGGGCATATCGCGCCACTTCCTCCAAAAGGTTGGCGCCATACTTTCCCGAGAAGTTGTACTTCTGCCCGAATCCGATCACCTGATTTTTATGCTGTATACCTTTAATATTATAGTTCACCAGCGCCTCAAATTCTTCCGGCCCGAGGTAGGGAATCAGGTTCGATCCTATTTCAAAAAAGTTGACATGCTTCCAGAATGCTTCGAGCTCCTGCGCTTCGGCGAACAGCTCGATGTCGCTTGCATTAAGTATCCGCACGGCCGACTCATCTTCGTCGCCCGAGGCGCGGGGCATCACAAACAGGATTTCCACCCCGTTTTTGGCCAACCCTTTTGTGAGGCCGTAACAGGCCGTACCCAACCCTCCGGCAATATGCGGAGGAAACTCCCATCCGAACATTAAAATTTTCATATCAACTATTGGTTTTCATATTGCTCGATTAATTGTATGCTCCGTAGTATGCCCGCCACGCTCCACGCCTGCGAAATACTGCCGTGGGGCGAGTGCGGCGGGTCTCCATGATAAAGCTCGGGGATGGAGCACAACCCGTGCATGCTCATGTCTTCTTCAAATCCCATCGCCAATTCCTTTGCGGTGGAAATAAAACTTTTTCCGTGCAGGCGCAAGTTGGCTTCGATATAAAACGGCAACAGCCACGGGTACACCGTGCCCTGATGCTGCGCCTCAAAGCGGGCAACCTGATCGCCCTCGTAGCGTCCCTTGTACAGCGGGTTCTTCGGCGACAGCGTGCGGATGCCTTTCGGCGTAAGCAACTGGCGCTCTATTTCCGAAAGTACTTTTTGCTTTACCTCGTCCGGCAGCGGACTGTAAGGAAGCGCACAGGCGAATAACTGGTTGGGGCGCGTAGAAACATTCTGTCCTTCGGCGCCTACGTAGTCGGCCAAGTGCTTGCGCTCGTCCGACCAAAACACTGGTAAAAAGTTTTGCGTTATTTTTTCACGAACAGTCGTCCATTCCTTTACAAACTTGGCTTCCTTATGCGCTTTGGCAAGTTCAATGGCATAGCACACGGCATTATACCATAACGCATTTACCTCAACCTGATAACCGGAGCGGGGCACTACCGGCTTGCCCTGCACCACGGCGTTCATCCAAGTTACCGGCTTGCCGTTTTCTTCGGCCCAAATTAATCCGTTATCGTGCACCGTGACGTCGGGAACAGCGCCCTGTGCATAGGCCTGCAATACTGATTTCATCTTTTTGCCATACAGCGCCCACACGTCGGCATCGGGCACTGCGTGCGCGTACTGCTGAACAGTCCAGAAATACCACAGCGGCGCATCTACCGGATAACTGAAGCCGTCGCGGACTTTGTCTACATCGATAAAGCGTCCGTTATCCAATTCCTTCGACATGGAGTCGAGCACGGTTTTGCAGGTCTTCGGGTCATAGTTGGCCGCCAGAGTAAGGCCCGGCAACGACACCAGCGTGTCACGACTTTGGGCGCCGTAGAAAGGAAATCCCGCCACCACTTCGGTATATTTCTGACGATGCGAAATAAACTGGTCGGCCGAATTTTTCAAACAATGGATGTAGCTGTTGCGCGGCGGACGTATGGCCAGCGCTTTTGTGAACAGCGTTTTCAAAGACCCCGGATTGGCTTCCTTCACCCCTGCCGACAGAATAACGCTCTCCCCTTTTTTCATGGAGAACTCGAAATAGCCCGGCACGAAAAGGTCTTCGGTCGACTCGTAGCCGCGGCGCACCTCGTCCATATATTGAATGTTGTAGTACCAGTCGGGGTTGGCCACAAACTCGGCCTGCTTATTCACTTGCAGGTGCAGCGTGGGAAAGCCGTTATAGAGTTTCGATTTGAATCCTCCGGGTATGTTTATGATTTGCGTATTGGCGGTCATGTTCGCTTTCGTCAACTGGTGCACATTGCGATAGGCCAAGTAAGGCTTCAGGCGAACCACAGTGGGCGAGTGCGCATCCACCAGCGTATAGCGGATTAAGAGTTGGTCTTCATTATGTACCAGCATCAACTCTTTTTTGAAAATCACGCCGCCCACGCGGTAAGTAATGGTAGCAATCGGTTCGTAGGCGAAGTCGATAATATACTTGTGCCCGCGCGGCTCATACATCCCCGGATAACGATGGATGCCCAGGTTAAACGCCTGCCCGTGCTGAATGATGGTGTCATCGATAGACGAGAGCAACACGTGCTTGTCACCCTGAAATTCGTCGATAGGCACCACCAACAATCCATGATATTTGCGGGTGTTACAGCCTACAATTGTGGTGTTGATATACCCGCCGGCACGGTTGGTAGCGAGCATTTCACGCCGGAGTGAATACTCCAGATTCACCAATTCTGCTTTATTAAACTTCAGGTAAGCCATACTTTTTATGTTGAAAAATAAAAACGCAAGTTATTATTTTATTTTTATTTAAACAAAATTTATTAACAAAAAAAATACTATTCGCACCGTTTTAAGATTAACGCGGTGCGGCTGGGCAAATATAATTGCAGGTAATTTTTTTCGTTTTCGTGCAGGGTGAAATGCGGCACATCGTTGTTCACACGCGCGAAGCCGTTGAACGCCGCCGCATCGCTATCGAGAATGGTCGCATACTTTCCGGAGGCCACCTCAAACCGGTAATCGGTAAATGATTTTTCGGGATGAAAGTTAAAAGCGAACACCAATCCGCCCCGGCTGAAAATTAATACGTGGTCGCCTTCGTGTTGCACAAGGGCATGTGAAGGGTATCCAAAGAAGTGTTCGTGGCAGGCAAGGTGTATCATGGCTTTGTCGAACGCGGCGAGATACCGGTAGCGGAGATTGACATCGTCTACCAGATGCCACTGGCGGCAGGCATACTTGTAGCTCCAGCCGTTGCCCTCGCGCGGAAAATCTATCCACTCGGGATGCCCGAATTCATTACCCATAAAATTGAGATACCCGTCGCCGGCGGTGGCCAGCGTGAGCAGGCGTATCATCTTGTGCAGGGCTATGCCCCGCTCGATAACAATATCCTGCTGCGCACAGTTCATGGAATAATACATTTCCTTATCCATAAGCCGGAAGGCAATGGTCTTGTCGCCCACCATCGCCTGATCGTGCGACTCGGCGTAGCTCACCGTGCACTCGTCACGACGCTTGTTGGTCAGTTCGTAAAACAGGTGCGCCATGTTCCACTGTTCGTCGGTTTGTTCCTTGAGGAGTTTAATCCAATAGTCGGCCACGCCCATGCTCAGCCTGAAGTCAAAGCCTAT
>JAITQN010000066.1 GCA_031288865.1 Prevotellaceae bacterium | reverse complement strand
TGATGCGCCGTTTGATTGCCTCATTGATTTTTCGCACCACAGCAATATCGAAA
The DNA here is from genome assembly GCA_031288865.1 of Prevotellaceae bacterium. Classification (GTDB taxonomy): domain Bacteria; phylum Bacteroidota; class Bacteroidia; order Bacteroidales; family UBA932; genus JAIRLC01. The sequence goes on along the minus strand of JAITQN010000066.1, from coordinate 16,638 downwards.
AAATATTGCAGTATGCCTTGCCTCATCAAAAGCCCCTCGTGATATGCACTACCGGATTTAATGCCGTACAGGAAGCGCAAATTAAGGCAGCTGCGGAGAAACTTCCTGTGGTATATGCGCAAAACATGTCGGTAGGCGTTAACGTGATGATGAACGCCGTAAAGAATATAAGCGCGGCATTGGGCAACGCTTTCGACGTAGAACTCATAGAAGCGCATCACAATTTGAAAGAAGATGCGCCCAGCGGCACGGCCAAGATGCTCCTTTCCGCCATCAACCACATTGAGGACAAGACGGTGGTTTATGGCCGTGAAGGGCACAGGAAGCGTGAAAAGAACGAAATTGCCGTTCATGCGGTGCGCGGAGGCACCATAGCCGGCGTGCACACCGTGCTGTTTGCAGGCGACGACGAGATTATCGAAATCAAACATACGGCCTTGTCGAAAAAGATATTTGCGATGGGCGCGTTGCGGGCTGCCCGCTTCGTGGTACATCAGTCGCCCGGCCTTTACGGAATGACGGATGTGCTAGAAAACTAAGAGTAAAAAAATAAGCACAATGAATATTGACACCGCAACACAGATTATAGAGTTTATCCGCAGTTCGAAGAAGAGAACGCCGGTGAAAGTGTATTTGCAAGGAAAAGTAAAACCCTTGAATGAAGACGACCTGCAAGTGTTCGCGCAAAGCGACACCGCAACGGTAATCGGCGACTACGCCAAAGTACAGCACTTTCTGGAACAAAATAGGGAAAACATAGCGTTTTACCACCTCGAGGCAACAGCCCGCAATTCGGCCATTCCATTGGCAGACCTCACGCAATACAACGCCCGCATCGAGCCCGGTGTAACCATCCGCGACCACGTGAAAATAGGCGATAACGCGGTAATTATGATGGGCGCTATCCTTAATATCGGTGCGGTGGTGGGCGCCGACACCATGATCGACATGAACGTGGTGCTGGGCGGACGCGCCGAAGTAGGACGCGCTTGCCATATTGGCGCCGGCGCGGTGCTTGCCGGCGTGATTGAACCGCCCAGCAGTAAGCCGGTAATCGTGGAAGACGAGGTGGTGATTGGCGCCAACGCCGTTGTACTGGAAGGCGTACGCATAGGCAAGGGCGCGGTGGTGGCCGCCGGCACGGTAGTGACCGCAGACGTAGCGCCCAACACGGTAGTGGCCGGCGTTCCGGCGCGTTTTGTAAAAGTGAAGGACGAGAAAACGTCATCAAAAACCCAGATTATAGAAGCGCTTCGACAAATTTAATACCTTAATACAACATGACAGACATCGTAACTTTTTTAATTGATTTCGTATTGCACATCGACCGGCACTTAGATGTGATTATTCGTGATTATGGCGCCCTCACCTACCTCATCCTGTTTCTCATCATTTTCATGGAAACCGGACTGGTGGTTACGCCGTTCCTGCCCGGCGACTCCCTGCTATTTGCGGCCGCCACGTTTGCCGCCATCGGGTCATTAAATCTAATATGGCTAATCTTGTTGCTCGTCACGGCCGCCATTCTGGGCGACGCCACCAATTATTTTATAGGCCACCGGTTGGGAAACAGGCTCATCAACACCCGCTGGGTGAAAAAAGAATACCTTGATAAAACGCACCGCTTCTACGAAAAGCACGGCGGAAAAACCATCATCATCGCCCGGTTCGTGCCCATCGTGCGCACGTTTGCCCCGTTTGTAGCCGGCGTCGGCGAAATGTCGTACCGGCGGTTTGCCTCGTTCAATGTCATCGGAGGTGTGTTGTGGGTGCTGTCGTTCCTGCTTGCGGGATACTTTTTCGGAAATATACCCATCGTGCGCCAAAATTTCGGGATAGTTATTATTGCCATCATTATTATTTCAGTGCTGCCGGCCATTATCGCCTGGTTCGGCGCGCATAAATCCGGACAAAAAAATTAAATATGAATAAGCTGTACCTCGCATTGGCCATGCTGGCCTTACTCTCGTGTAACAATAACCAAAATAAGGCAACGACTATGAACGATTACAAAAAAACCGACATCAAAGATTTGCGCGAAAGCTCCGCCAAGCTTATCGGCGACGACTGGATGCTGATTACGGCGGGTTGCGCCAACAAGTTCAACACCATGACCGCCAGCTGGGGCACGTTGGGTCATCTGTGGAATAAAAACGTGGCGATTGTGTTTGTCCGCCCGCAGCGCTACACCTACGAATTTATGGAGCGCGGCGAGCATTTTACCTTGTCGTTTTTCCGTGAAAACTACCGCGACGCCCTTAGCGTGTTGGGCACCAAATCGGGACGCGACGGCGACAAGGTCAAGGAGGTTGGCTTTACGCCGATAGAAACACCGGCGGGCTCTATGGCTTTCGGCGAGGCCTACATGATTATTGAATGTAAGAAAATCTACAGCGATTTCTTCGACTCCGAATTGTTTTTAGACCCTGCGATTATCGAAAAAAATTATCCCCGCCGCGATTTTCATAAAATGTACATTGGGGAAGTTATTGACGTTTGGAAACGGTAGAAAAATTTGGTTTTTAGTAAATGATTTACTATATTGCATGTTGAAAAGTTATAAATAGTAACTCATGATGTACTCGTTTAATAAAAATCTAAGTAAAATCCAGACCTCCAAAATCCGGCAGTTCGACACGTATTGCAGCCAGTTTAAAGACGTCATTAAACTCACACTGGGGCAACCACTGTTCCCCACGCCCGCACTTGTGAAAGAAAAAGCCATTGAGGCGCTTCATCGCAACATCACCACCTACACGCCTAACCGCGGTACGCAGATCGTGCGGGAAACGATACTCCGCTACTGCAAGCAACATTTCGACGTTGACTATGACCTCGAAGAAATCATTGTGGGCGTAGGCACCACCGAGGTGCTGGCCGCTTCATTATGCACCATACTGAACGAAGGCGATGAAGTCATCATCCCCGCACCTTCGTACTCGGGCTATGAGCCGCTGGTTCTGCTGAACAATAGCATCGTGAGAACAATAGATACCGCGCCCGACGGCTTTCAGCTTACGGTGGAAAATCTGAAGAAATACATCACTCCGAAAACGAAATGCATCATTCTTACCGACCCTTCAAACCCCACGGGGGCGTCGCTTAACCGCAAGAACCGCGACGAACTTGTGGCATTTTTAGCCACTACCAACATCTTTGTAATTGCCGACGAAGTTTACAACCGCATCCTCTACACCGATGATTACAAGTCGTTCGGTGCATATCCCGAACTGCGCAAACAGCTTATTGTGGTCAATTCGTTTTCCAAATCGCACAGCATGACAGGCTGGCGGCTGGGATGGGGACTGGCCGGCAAGGAGGTGATTGACCAAATCGCCAAGGTGCATCAATATTATGTTACCGCCGCATCAACCATTGGGCAGTATGCGCTACAGGCTATACTCGACCCACAAACCGAGAAGGAATTGGCACACATGACGGCGTCGTACCGCGCCAATATGGAGCATGCCTGCGACACGCTTGCCCGCGCGGGGTTTGTCTGCAAGCCGCCGCAAGGCGCGTTCTACCTGTATCTTTCCACCGCAAATTTCGGCATGGACGGCGACACATTCGCCCGCCGACTGGTGCAGGAAGCCAACGTGGCCATCATCCCCGGCGATGCGTTCGGCGACGCCTACAAAGACTATGTGCGCATCTCCTATTGCGTAGACAAGTCCACGCTGACCGAAGCCTTGCGCAGGATTGCCGCTTTCGCGCAGGCACTGTAACCGTCACATCACAATCTTTACACACATTAATCTTATGAACATGACTATTACCTGCGGCGCACACCAACTGTCGCTTCAGCAACCCCGCATCATGGGAATTATCAATGTGACGCCCGACTCCTTTTTTGCCGGCAGCCGGTGCGCTACGCCGCAAGATGTGTTGGCGCGCGCCTCCCGAATGGTGGCGCAGGGCGTGGATATTTTCGACGTGGGCGCTTATTCAACCCGTCCCGGCGCCTGCGAAGTGAGCGAAGCCGGCGAACTGCAACGGCTCACGGCAGTGCTCGACGTACTCACCACGCATTTCCCGCAGGTCATGCTGTCGATAGATACTTTTCGTGCCGGTGTGGTGGAACGCCTGCACGACCGCTACGGGGCATTTATCGTGAACGATGTTACGGCCGGCGAAGCCGACCCGCAACTGATAGCGGTAACCGCCCGTTTGCAACTGCCCTACGTGGTGATGCACAGTCGCGGAAATCCGCAAACCATGCAGCAACTCACCGGTTACGACGACGTGACGCGCGAAGTTGTCGCTTTTCTGCAAAGCAAAATGGAGGCCTGCGTCCGCATGGGCATCCGGCAGGTTATTCTCGACCCCGGCTTTGGGTTCGCCAAAACGGTGGAGCAAAACTATACCTTGTTCCGCAATATTGCCGCGATGACTGCCATGGGCGCCCCGCTACTGGTGGGCATCTCGCGGAAAACGATGCTCTGGAAGCCTTTGGGCATAACCCCCGACGACGCCCTCACGGCCACTTCCGCACTGCATTTGCAAGCCCTGTTGCAGGGCGCGCATATCCTGCGCGTGCACGACGTAGAGGCCGCCCGCCAAATGATTAAATTATGGGAATTGACAAAAACTTGCTGAAAAGTATTATCTTTGCCACATAAAATTTACCGGATGTTTGATTTCATTCATATAACTATTGCCGATATCCTTGATATCCTGCTGGTGGCTATACTGGTGTATCAGCTTTACAAGCTGCTTAAGAACACGGCGGCCATGCGCATTGTGTTCAGCATTGTACTGATTTATCTGATATGGGCGCTGGCGCGTGTGCTGAATATGGAACTGCTGAGCACGATACTGGGACAGGTACTGGGCGTCGGCGTGATTGCGCTGTTTATCGTGTTCCAGCCCGAAATACGCCGCTTCCTGCTGCATTTCAGCGTGCGTTTTGAAGCCAACCGGAAGAACAATATTGTGTGGCGCACCCTATTTAGCAGGCTCAACAAGCAAATTGCCGAATTTGATATCGACGCCATCACAACAGCCTGCCGCCACATGTCGGAAAGCAAAACCGGCGCACTGATATTCGTTTCACGCCGTTCGTCATCGGACATCTACGCGGAAACCGGCGACATGATTGACGCACGCCTGAGCAGTCAGTTACTCGAAAACATCTTCTTCAAAAATTCACCGCTGCACGATGGCGCAACCATCATCGAGAACAACCGCATCAGGGCTGCACGTTGCACGCTGCCCATCACCGAGAATCCCAACCTTCCGGCGTCGTATGGCATGCGCCACCGCGCTGCCATTGGCGCCAGCGAACAAACCGACGCGCTGCTTATTATTGTGTCGGAAGAAACGGGACGAATTTTGGTGGCCGAAAACGGCACGGTAAAACTGCTCGCTAACGTGAACGAGTTGCGCAGCTTCCTGTTCGAGAACATGCAAATTATTTTCCGGGAACAGTAATTGACGGCTTCTTGCGAAACACGATTTTGCTCTCTTCGCCGCGCCACAGCCGCTTTATGTTGTTGCGATGCGTGATGAGGATAATCGTCATCACCACCACGCTGAAGAGTTTCAGCGTAAGCGTTTCTTCCATGTTCAGCCAGTTGCCGAACACCACAATCACGATGAATGGAAAGCACAGCGCAGCCACCATGGAACTCAGGGAGACGAAATGCGAAATCAGCAGCACGATGAGAAAAACGCCGAACGTCATGGCCATGGCGCCGGGGTGGATAGCTGTCATGAGGCCTGCTACGGTGGCCACGCCCTTGCCGCCCTTGAACCCGGCAAACACCGGGAAGATATGACCGAGCATGGCGGCCATGCCCAGCGCAATCTGAAAGCCTACAAACGCGTTGGTTTCGGGACACAGTCCGGCGAGAAACACCAGACACACCGCCGCCGCGCCTTTCGCCATGTCGAGGATAAACACCGGCAGGGCAGCTTTCCAGCCTAATATGCGCAGCACGTTGGTGCTGCCTGCATTTTTACTTCCGTGCTTGCGCACATCGGTGCGGTATAACACATTTCCCACCCACACGGCGTTGGATACGGAGCCTAACAGATAGGCGGCAAGGGTTAATCCGGCATACACTAATATTGTTCCAATCATAGTACTGTCATTTGTAAAAACGCCCAAATATAGTAATTTTATTTATCTTTGCCCCATGATTTATCCGTTGAATTTTGAACAGAAAACAGGGTTCGACCGTATCCGCGAGGCGACCAGCGCGCTGTGCCTTACCGCGCTTGGGCGACAGAAGACGGCGGAGGCGGCATTCTCGTCGTCGTTCACGGAGGTGCAGCGCAACTTGTCGCAGACCCACGAGATGCTCACCATCCTGCGCATGGAGGAAGGTTTTCCCGATGCGGGCTATGTGGATGTAGACGACGCGCTGAAACAACTGCACATCGAGGGTTCGTACATCGAGCTGGGCGGGCTTGTCGCCCTGCGGCAGGCGCTGGACACCGTGCAGGGCATTCTGTCGTTTTTCAAAAAATGCAGGGCGGAGAGTTATCCCTGTCTGAAGGCGCTGTGTGCCGGCGTGGTGATGTATCCCGAAGTGACCCGCCGGATCGATACCATCATCAACCGGCACGGCGCAGTGCGCGACAATGCCTCGCCCGAGTTGCAGCAGCTGCGCCGCATCATCCATGAGAAGGAAACGCAGGTGGTGCGGCGGATGAACGCCATCCTGAAAACCGCGCAGGCCGAAGGCGTAACCGATGCCGACGCCGCCGTGTCGATACGCGACGGCCGCATGGTAATTCCCGTGACGGCTGCAAATAAGCGGAAGCTGAAAGGACTGGTTTACGACGAGTCGGCCACCGGGAAAACGGTGTTCATCGAACCGATAGAAGTGGTGGAGCTGAACAACGAAATCAAGGAACTGCAACATGCCGAACAACGCGAAATAGTAAAGATACTGCGCGCGTTCACCGATTTCCTGCGTCCCTATTTGCAGGACATACGGCAAGCCGCCGGTTTCTTGGGCGAGATAGATTTCATCAGGGCGAAGGCGCAGCTGGCGCACCGCATGGCCGCCGTGATGCCGGTGCTGGGCGAAACGCCGCAAATTTATTTGCATGCGGCGCGGCATCCGCTGCTGGAACAGGCACTGAAAAAAGACGGCAAACACATTGTGCCGCTCGACCTGCACTTAGATGCTACGAAGCACATTTTGGTAATCTCAGGGCCGAACGCGGGGGGAAAATCGGTGTGCCTGAAAACCGTGGGGCTGCTGCAATATATGTTGCAGTGCGGATTCTTAATCCCGGCATCGGAGAGCTCGGAGATGGGCTTGTTCCACCGTATCTTTATCGATATCGGCGACGAGCAGTCGCTCGAGAACGACCTGAGCACCTACAGTTCGCATTTGTTAAATATGAAACATTTTCTACGCGACGTCACCGCCGACACGCTGGTGTTGATCGACGAGTTCGGCGCGGGAACCGAGCCGGCAGCCGGCGGCGCCATCGCCGAGGCCATCCTGATGCAACTCCTCGAGCGCCGCGCCTTCGGCGTGATCACAACGCACTACACCAACCTGAAATATTATGCGGCAAGCGCCGCCGGCATCGTGAACGGCGCCATGCTGTTCGACGTACAAAAGATACAGCCGCTGTTCCGCTTGGAGATGGGCACGCCGGGCAATTCCTTCGCGTTTGAGCTGGCGCGCAAGATCGGCTTGCCCGACGACGTAGTGAAGCTGGCGGAAACAAAGGTCGGCGAGGATTATGTGAACATCGAGAAAAACCTGCGCGACATTGCCCGCAACAAACGCTACTGGGAAGAAAAGCGCAGTCGCATTAAGCAAACCGACAAACATCTCGAGCTCATCACCACAAAGTATGAGGAGGAGCTGACGGAAATACAGGCCTTGCGGAAAACCATCATCAGGGAGGCGAAAGACGAGGCCAAACGCATCGTGGAAGCGGCCAACAGGCAAATCGAGCGCACGATTTTGGAGATTAAGGAGGCGCAGGCCGAGAAAACGCGTACGAAGGCGGCGCGGCAGCAGGTTGAGCAACTGAAGCAGGAATTGGAAAGCGAGGCACAGGCCGAAATCGATGCGAAGATTAACCGGAAGATTGAACAATTAAAGCGGAGGCAAGAGCGGCGGGCGCAACGTGCGCCTAAGACGGCGCCCGCTGCGCCCGCCGCCACTGAAGAACGCCCGCTGGCAGAGGGCGACAAGGTGCGCCTGTCGGGGCAAGACGGCGTGGGCGAAATCATGACGCTGAAAGGTAAAAAGGCGGCGGTGGCGTTCGGAAGCATTATTACCAACGTGGCGCTTGAGCGGCTGGAGCGCGTATCGGCCAACGAGTACCGGAAGGTGGTACGGAGCGCGCCGGTGGTAAGCAACCGGAACACGCTCGACCTGTCGGAGCGGAAATTGCACTTCAGGCCTGCCATCGACGTTCGCGGACAGCGGGTAGTGGAAGCGCTCGACCACATTAACCACTTTATTGACGAAGCGTTGATGGTGGGCGCCGGCGAGGTGAGGATATTGCACGGCAAGGGCACCGGCGCACTGAAAGAAGAAATATGCAAAGTCCTGCGCACCATCGGCGGCATCCGCTCTATCGACGACGAGCACGTGGAGCACGGCGGGGCGGGCATTACAGTAGTGAAATTTGAATAAACGAATAACCATGAAAAAGAACGATAAAGTAACGTATCACGCGGCCAAGGCCGAACTGGAGAAAATAGTGAACGAGCTAAAACAGGGCACAGCCGACATCGACCGCATGGCCGAAAACGTAGCGCGAGCCACCGAATTGTTGAACGTGTGCCGCGAGCGGCTGCGGGAAGTGGAAGCGCAGGTGTTGCCCGGCTTCGACGAAGACGAAAGTTAAGCGCTCGTCACCACCGTGTGAAGTTTCCCTTTGTGTAAGATTATTTCCACCTCGTCGCCGGTGTGCACCGCGGCGGCGTCGGTAAGCGCCTTGTCGCGGAAACGCGCCACCGCATAGCCGCGCGCCAAAATATGATAGGGATTATAGCTCTCGATGGTGTTGGCGTGCAGTTGCAGGTTGAAGTTTTCCTGTTGCAGCCGCTGTTTGGTATATAATAACAGGTGTTGGTGAAGCAGGTCTAAATTTCTCCTTTCAAGAAGCAGTACATTGCCCACCAATTCGCTTAGTGCGTTGTCGTATTCATCCAGCAAAGACTCTTCTTCGGCCAAGCAGTCGATAAGGAAATCGGCCACTGCAGTGGGGGTTTTCAGCGCCCGGTGCGCCACCATATCCACCACACTTTCGTCCTTGTTGTGCCCGATGCCCGTGAGCACCGGCAGCGGAAACTGCGCCACATACGACGCCAAACCGGCGTCGTCGAAACACATCAGGTCGGCCACCGCGCCGCCCCCGCGAATGATGGCCACCACGTCAAATGCGTCCCGGTGTTCGTTGATTTGGTCGAGCGCCTCCATGATGCTTTGCGCCGCCCGCTCGCCCTGCATCAGCGCAGGGAAGAGCGTGATATGGAAATCGTAGCCGTATTCGTTTTCGTACAATTGGTGCACGAAATCCTGATACCCGGCAGCCTGTTCCGACGAAACCACGGCAATCCGTTGCGGCAGTTCGGGAAACGGCAGTTCGCGATTCGAGTCGAATATTCCCGCTTCCTCTAATTCGGCAATGGTTTGGTGGCGTTGCATGGCGATGCTTCCCACGGTGTAGGCCGGCTCTATGTCGGTAATGTTTAAGCTGAGCCCGTAAAGCGGGTGATACTGCACAGTTGTCTTCACCATGATTTTCAGTCCGGCCGCCAGCGCCTGCCCCGTGCTGCTTTCGAAGTGCGCGCGTATGAGCCGGAACGAATATTCCCAGATGGTGGCGGCGGCTTTTGCTTTCGGCAGGGTGCCGCCGTCGTCTTTTTCAACCAGCACCAAGTAGCAGTGCCCTGTTTGGTGCGCCTTGATTTCGTTGATTTCGGCCGTAACCCAGTAATGCGGCTTCAGGCTCTTATCGAGCGCCTGCTTGATGTGCTCCTGAAGTTCCGTTAATGTTATTGCGTTTTGTGTGGACATAATTCCTTTTTAAGCATTTCGTAGATTTCCTGCCATGATTTTAAGTACAAACCGGTTGCTCTGTCAGATAGTTGAGTAAAAGTTGCGGAAGCAAAAAATAACTTTGCCGCCTCTGCTTCATCAATCTTTCTGTCGAGTATCAAAGATTCTATTACTGCTTCTCCAATATCTTCCGTATTGAATAAATGGTCGACATGCGAATCTGCCTCATTTTCGAGCATCAGCAGCGATCTGGAAGTACAGAAACAAATCTGATGAGTGGGTTCATGATGCCGAAGTTCATTGAGAAAAACTTCTTTCGGAATCGTTCCTTTCAAATACCTGATTAATCGCCGCTGTATCTTGTCATCAGCAACAGGTCCCTCAACCAAATCATAATCGTGAACCGGATTTTCATTGTGAGGGTCTCTGTTTAACACAACAAAATCCAACCATTCTTCGGAATAGTCTTCGAAGCGCGACACACGATATTTCCATGAGTTGAAAGCGCTTTCAAGAAACTCAAATTCGGTAACTACCCCCTGAGTATGATATTTGCGACCGATTTTTGCCGCCCATTCCTCAGCTTGCTTACGATATTTTGTGACGTAGAAACCCTGTCCGAAATCTTTGTGCTTTTCGCACTTCGACAGATCAATAAACGGAATAGCAGTATAGCTGCCGTGATATACTTTCATCGTAAATATCCCCCGTTTTGGCGACATACGTCATAAATATCAAGCAACGTCCAATATTTATTATCTGTATGTAAAGCCCACCAATGCTCGTTTAAAAAATCGAAACCGCCATACTGCACTAAATATTTGTAAGCTTCCGGCATACTTATTTTAAATGCTGCCGCAAATTCCGGTACAATAAAAGTGATGAAACTCACCTTATCGCTCGTCTGCTTATCTAATGCTGCTGCCATTATCTTTTCGGTTTAAATTTTCCATCACAAAAATACAACCTTAATCTCAAACCGCCAAATTGCGTATCAAAGCATCGCCGCTGAACTGTTAGATGTTTTATAGTATGAAAAGCGCCTGCGTCATCGCTGCCACGTCGGGCTCTTCGCCGGTAAACAGGCGGTAGGCGGGAATGGCCTGGTGCAGCAGCCAGCGGCTTCCGTCGATATACGTGGCTCCGGCGTTCCGGCACAGTGCCAGCAAGGGCTTGTGTGCGTAGTCGGCGTCCAGTACCGCCTGCTGTGGTTCCAAACGTAATTGTGCTGCCACGCCGGTTGCGGCGGGTAGCGTGTTTACTATCACCTCATATTCGGCGCTACGCTGCAACGCCTCGGCCAGCGGCAGCGCGGCGGCATGAAACAGCTTGGCTGCCGCCCCGGCACGCCCGGCCGAGCGGTTGGCGATGGTCAGTATTGCGCCCGCCTGCGCCAGCGCACAGGCCGCCGCACGCCCCGCGCCTCCCGCGCCGAGCACCACGCAACGCCGTCCGTTCACCGCTATGCCGGCTTCCGCCAGCGCACCCGCTACGCCCTGCACGTCGGTGTTGTAGCCCTGCAGCGCGCCCTGTTGCCACACCACCGTATTCACGGCTTGCAGCAAGGCGGCGCTTTCGTCGAGCGTGGCCATGAACGGCAGCACCGGCTCCTTCAACGGCATGGTGACGTTCATGCCCTGCAAGCCATGTTCGCGAAACAGACGCATGGCCTCATCCGCCGTAGCAGCAGGGAACAGCCCATACTCATATCGTCCCTGATAGGCCGCACGGAACAGCGCCGGGCTCTTGCTCTGCGAAACCGGCATGCCCGTCAGCCCGAAACATTTTTTCTCTGTGCACATATACCTTTATATATAGGTGTCCTTAAAATTCGTTTTTGAACCCCCGTTGCCGCATGGCCTCGAACGTGAGCACCGCCGTGCTCACCGACACGTTCAGCGAGTCGATTTTTCCGCGCATGGGGATTTTTATCCGCGCATCGGCGTGTTCCAGCCAGAACGCCGTGAGGCCGGAGGCCTCCGTACCCATTACAATGGCGCAGGGCTGCGTGAAATCCGTTTCGTGATACGCCTGAGGCGCGTCCAACGCTGCCGCAAACGACTTAATTCCTTTGGCATGTAGCCAGTGCAACGCACTCTCCGACGAGCAGGCCACCACCTGCTGTGTAAACACGCACCCGATGCTCGACCGGATCACATTCGGGTTATACAGGTCGGTATGCGGGTCGCACACCAGCACGGCGTCGGCAGAGGCCGCATCGGCCGTGCGCAGCACCGCGCCCAGGTTTCCCGGCTTCTCTACCGCTTCCATGATGACGACAAACGGGTTGCGCGACAGTTTTACGTTCTCCAGCGAGAGCTTGTCTAATTGCATCACGGCTATCAGGCCGTCGGAGTTCTCCCGGTAGGCCATCTTGGCGAACACCTCGCCGCTCACCGGATACACCCGCGCAGACGGGGGCAACGATTGTTCGAAGAGGGCGGCCGCGCCGATGTTGCTGCACATATAAAGCGCGTCGAGCCTGTAGCCCGACAACAGCGCATGCCCTATTTCGCGTGCGCCCTCCACTACAAATAGGCCATGTGCGTGCCGCTCCCGCGATTTTTCTTTCAGTGTAATCACATTGCTGATTTTCGGATTGCGCAGGGAGGTGATAAGCGCTTCTTCTCTTATATTTATCATATTTTTCGCTTGATAACAATTTTCTTGTTTGCCACCGCGTCGATGGAAACGATTTCAGCCTTGTCGAACTTTTTAGCATTGAAAGTCATGCCTTCCGGAATCAGCGCTTTAATTTCGCCGGTCGTATTCGGCAAAAGAATGATTTCGTCAGGTTGATGATCATTCCATTTCAAGTCGACAGACACGTTTCCTCTTGCCATCAATCCGCGGATTTCGCCCTGCGCCCAGTCGCTGTCGGTCGGGAGCGCGGGCAGGAAGCGGATGACTTCATCGGCGCCATGACTTTGAAGCAACATTTCCGTCAATCCCGACGTTCCCCCGAAATTTCCGTCAATCTGGAAGGGAGGATGCGAACAAAACAGATTGGAATACGAGCCTCCCCGCCTGTAGTCGGTATTGTGATTATATTCGGGACTGAGCAAGCCTTTGAAAAGTATGAGCGCATGGTCGCCATCGTGTAACCGCGCCCAGAAGTTTATTTTCCAAGCCTTCGACCATCCTGTGCCGTCATCGCCTCTGAGTTCGAGCGTTTTTCTGCATGCGTCGGCAAGTTCGGGCGATCCTTCGGGCGTGATTTCGTCATACGGATGTAAACCGTAAAGATGCGAAACATGCCTGTGATGCGGATCGGAATCTTTCCAGTCTTCGAGCCACTCGTTGAGGTCGCCGTTTGCCCCGATTTGGTTCGGAGCAAGTCTTGTGACGCTTTTCTTGAGCGTTTCGGCAAAATCATTGTCGATGCCCAATATTTCGGACGACTTTATCGTTGCATACATCAACTGCCGGCATATCTGCATATCTATCGTCGGCCCCATACACGTACTTCCTGCAAAACCGTCCGCAGTTTTGTAGGCATGTTCGGGCGAGTTTGACGGCGCGGTGACCAACCGTCCGTATTCGTCTTCGATGAGTATTGCATTAAGGAACTCCGTTGCGCCCCTGATGACGGGATAATAACGTTCAAGAAAAGCGACGTCCCTCGTGAAACGGTAATGTTCCCACAGATGCGAAGCCAGCCAAGCCCCTCCCGTAATCGTTGATCCCCAGTCTGCACGTTCGCCGGGCGAAGTGAAAAGCCAGGGATTGCTGATGACGTGCGCCACCCATCCGGGCGCATTGTAGTATGCCTGTGCTGTTTTTTGTCCGTTGTCCTGCAATGCTTCGGCGAAACGGTGCAATGGTTCGGCAAGATCAGACAGATTAGTGATTTCGGCGAGCCAATAATTCATCTGGATGTTTATATTCAGATGATAATCGCCGTTCCATGGCGTCTGATATTCGTGTGCCCACAGCCCCTGCAAATTCGCCGGAAGCAGTCCCGGACGCGATGAACTGATAAGCAAATACCGTCCGAAGTTAAAATAAAGTATCGGCAATTCAGGATCTTTACCTCCTTCGGCGTACTTAATCAGTCGGTCGTTTGTGGCGATTTTCTCTTCTTTGTTATCGAGCGTCGAATACCATCTACAGCGATTGAAATATTCGCCAAAACGTTTCGAATGAATTTTTACGTCTTTATCGAAAGACCGTTTATCGGGAACGTCGTTTTTCAACAATTCCGCCAGCGGGTCAATATCTTTCAGTCCCTTGTAATCATAATCGAAGTTGGTCATGGCATAAACAACGATTTCCATTTCGGAAGCGTTGTTCACCTTCAGCTTCGACTGCTCTTCGGCAAGTTCGCCTCCGTTCAGGATTATATCCGCTAAAGCGGCAAATTTCATTCCCTTATTTTCTCCGGCAAGCAGTTGTCCTTCGAGAACAAGACGATTGTCTTTTATGTATGAGGTTGCGTTTTCTTTACGATTGAACGAGATTTTCAAGTTGATCGATTTCGGTTTCGACGATTTTATCTTGACGTGTATCCTGTCTTTGTCGAAATCGGTGATGACCTTCATCTGACAGTCGACGTCATTTTTGCTCCACGACACATCTGCCACAGCATCTTCGATATTCAGAATGCGTTGATAGTTCTTAAACTCGCTTTTATCGTCCCAATCGATATTCAATTCCGAAAGTATCTGAAAACAACCGTATCTTCCGCGAGCCGAACTTCCGTGATCCGAACCGGAGCCTTTGCAGATAAAAGTTTTCTGTAAGAGCGATTGCGCTTCCTTATTCTTTTTTGCAAGCAACAAATCCCGGATTTCTTTCAGATACAGATGCGCGTCTTCCCTGTCGGCGTCCTGATATTCTCCCGACCAGAGAGAGATTTCGTTCAGCACAATTGTTTCATTATCGGGATTTCCGAATACCATGGCTCCCAAACGACCATTCCCAAGCGGTAACGATTCGGTAAAAACTGTTGCGGGAGCGTCAAAACGCAAACATATATCATTCGTAATTTCCTTCGTCCGGCTGCACGAACACAGTGCGATAACAACCAGTATAAGTGCATTTTTTTTCATAAAACAATAAAGTTTAAACAACATGTTTCGGATTGACATTATCTATTGTCTCGCCGATGAGTGTGGCTGAGGAGCAACGCGTGATTTTAACCTTTGCGTACGTGCCCACTGCGCACGCGCCTTTCGGGAAAACCACCACCTTATTCTGCGGCGTGCGGCCAAACAGTTCTTCCGGCGACCGCTTCGACACGCCTTCTATCAACACTTCCCGCACCTGTCCCACGTCCCGCTCGTTGCTTTGCAGCGACAGGGCGTTGTGCAGCGCAATAATTTCATTCAGGCGGCGCGTTTTTTCTTCGGGCGGCACGTCGTCCTTGAAGTGGCGGGCGGCTTTCGTGTTCGGGCGCTCCGAATACTGGAACATAAACGCCTGGTCGAATCCCACCTCGCGCATCAGCGAGAGTGTGGCTTCGTGGTCTTCCGGGGTTTCGCCGCAGAAGCCGGCGATGATGTCGGTAGAGATGGCGCAGCCGGGAATGATTTCACGGATTTTCGCCACCCGTGCCAGGTATTCCTCGCGCGTGTATTTCCGGTTCATCAGCGTGAGCATCCGCGTGCTGCCCGACTGTACGGGCAAGTGTATATGGTCGCAGATGTTCGGGTACATCGCCATGGTATAGAGCACGCCGTTGCTCATGTCTTTCGGGTGCGACGTGGCAAAGCGCACGCGCAGTTGCGGGCTCACCAGCGCCACCAGTTCCAGCAGGCGTGCAAAGTTTACGGTTTTTGCCGGGTCTTTGACGTCGGCCCACGCATACGAATCGACGTTCTGTCCCAGCAGCGTGACCTCGCGATAGCCCCGTGCGAAGAGTTCCTGCACTTCGCGCACAATGGTTCCGGGGTCGCGGCTTCGCTCGCCGCCCCGCGTGTAGGGCACCACGCAGTAGGTGCACATGTTGTTGCAGCCCCGCATGATCGACACAAACGCCGTGACGCCGTTACGGTCCATTCGCACGGGCGAGATGTCGGCGTATGTTTCTTCGCGCGACAGCAGCACGTTGATGGCCTTTTGCCCCAGCCCGGCCTGTGCCGTCAGACGAGGCAGGTCGCGGTAGGCGTCGGGGCCTGCCACGATATCCACGATGCCCTTTTCCAGGAGTTGTTCTTTCAGGCGTTCGGCCATGCAGCCCAGCACGCCCACCAGCAACGCCGGATTGCGCCGCTTCTGCTGACGGAACACCTCCAGCCGTCCCCACACCCGCTGTTCGGCGTTCTCGCGTATCGAGCAGGTATTGATGAATACCACATCGGCGGCGGCCAGCTCGCCGGCCATGCCGTAGCCCGCCTGCTGCATGATGGCCGTCACCACTTCGCTGTCGTTTACGTTCATCTGACAGCCGTAGGTCTCGATATAAATGGTTCTCTGTTCCATAATGCCGGCAAATTTACGTGAAAAAATCGGATTTTGCCACAAACGGACAACATTGGAAAGATAAATGAGGTAATGCGGTTGATGGTGCGAAAAATGCTTGTGCTACTTGTAACCTGCCAAGAATTCTGCAGTTGTTAATATGGGAATGGTTGAATGTGCAAAATCTTTTTTGTTGTAGGTTAGGATTACATTGCAGTCGTTTTCCAACGCGCAAAAATACTGCGTG
>JAITQN010000093.1 GCA_031288865.1 Prevotellaceae bacterium | reverse complement strand
GCTGGGAGCGGCCGGCAGATAAAAAGGTGTGGAGCGACACGGTGTGGGTGTTCGCCGATTACAACAATGCCGGCACGATGACCCGGCTGCCGCTGGCGCCGGGCGCCAAACTCTCCAATTTTTCATGGAGCGGGGCAAAAGTGATTGAAGAACCGGGCAACAACCGGGGCGTGTGGGTAGTGGGCAATGCCCGCAGCGCCGGCGCTTTCTCGGCCACTGTCCAACTGGTTACCACTTGTGGGGACGCACGGCCGTGCGTCCCCACCGGCATGTGCGTGTATGCCATCAACTATCCGCCGGCGGCAAGATATACGGATGTGGATAAGATTCACTTCACCGGGACGCCGCCGTTTTATGTCGCCTACAAAGAGGGTGGCACTACCGTTGTACAAAACAGGTATGCCAAACCCTTTACCGTTCCCGCAGGTAAAACCGTAGCGTCATTCTATGATGCGTCGCTGGCGCCGGGCACGATTATCTGCAAGCCGCCCGTCGTGCAAACGATAAAGACCTCGGCGGAGAGTTATTGCGCGGGTTCGGGCGTTACGCTGTCGCTGAGCGGCACCGAATCCGGCGCGGTGTACCAGTTGTATAAAGACAATACGCCGCAACCCGGGATTACCTTAACGGGCAATGGGAGCGAGATGCCGTTTACCGGCACTTTTGGGAAGGGCACCTATAGGGTGAGCGTGGTGGCCGGCGTGTTCTGCTCAAAGCAGATGTCCGGAGCGCTTGTAGTCAAAGACGAGTACCCGCTTCCGGGGAATCCTTCGGTGACGGGGGCGGGTGCGCGCTGTGGCACGGGCACGGTTCCGCTTTCGGCTTCGTCGCCGGGTGCGGAGATCGACTGGTATGACGTGCCGAACGGGGGCACTGTGTTGTCCGGGGGGAGTGCGTTTACCACGCCGAATGTGACGGCGACGAAGACGTTTTATGCAGAAGCGCGGAATGCCGCGACCGGGTGCAAGTCGGCAAGCCGGACCGGGGTGACCGCCACGGTGGTGGCCACGCCCGCTATGCCTGCAATCAGCAAAAGCACCAGAACGGTATGTGCAGGGAATAAACTCACTTTCACGGCGAGCGGCGGCAGTGGCAATTATGAATGGAGCGGTGATGTTTCCGGCGCCACCGGCTCACAGGTGAACGCCAAAGCCACCGGCGCGGGCAATTATACCGCTACGGTGTTGTCGGTTGTTTCACAGCAGGGCATAACCTGCAAAAGCGGAAAAGCCAGTACCACCGGCACTATAACTGCTATAGGCACAGATGGCACGCCCTCTTCGCCCTGCGGTTGCGTGCCGGGAACCGTTGATTGCTCGGGTACATGTAAGACCGAACGCACTTACACTCAAAACACCACAGACTGCGCTACCTTATGCTATACCGCATACGTGGCCCTGTACAATCAGTGTGGTACGCTGGTCAACGCTCAGTACAGTACATACGCCTTCGCCAATAATAAATGCATGTATCGTTGCAGCGTGCAGGCCCGCCCTGGAAAGAAATGGAAAGATGCAGATGCTGATTGCAAGAAAGATGGTATGCAACTGCCGCAGTGGCCTATGCTCGCTGGGAGTATGGCTACTTATCCATCTAATCCTTCTTTAACCTATTGGACTACGGATAAGACTGTCAAATATAATTGTGCAAAAGGTCATTGCAAAAAAGAAAAAGCTTATAGTGAGGATAAATCGGATTATTACTGCGTGTATTTATAAAATCTACAGCAAAGCCTGGAAGGCTATCGTCCCGCGGGCGGGCTGTCCCCCGCGCGGCTTTTAACGCTGCACGCGGGCGGGGTTCTTGCCGATAAAATCTTTCCAGCTCTTGAAGCCGCCCTGCACGGCCGGCCGGTCCGATTGGAAGAAATGGCACATGGCGGCGGCCAGGCCATCGGTGGCGTCGAGGTTCTTGGGCATGTCTTTAAAGTGTAATAGCTTTTGCAGCACGGCGGCCACCTGTTCCTTCGACGCCGCGCCCTGTCCGGTGATGGCGAGCTTAATCTTTCGCGGGGCGTATTCGGTGATGGCAATGCTGTGCGCCAGCGCGGCGGCAATCGCCGTGCCCTGTGCGCGCCCCAGCTTCAGCATCGACTGCACGTTTTTGCCGTAAAACGGCGCCTCGATAGCCAGTTCGTCGGGGTGGTAGCCGTCGATCAGCTGGGTCACCCGCTCGAAAATATGTTGCAGTTTGAGGTAGTGGTCGCTTATTTTCCGCAGGTCGATGACGCCCGTCACGAGCAACTCGGCGCGGTTGCCCACGGCCTTGATGATGCCGTAGCCCATAATCGTGGTGCCGGGGTCGATGCCCATAATCACACGTTCGCGAACGGTTGTTGCGGTTTTTATTTTTTGTGACGACAGAACTTGTTTCATTGCGTTAAAAACCTATCCATTTTTCTACTATCTCGGGAAAATACCAGTATTCCAGCGCATGCACTTTGGCCACGATCGATTCGGGGGTATCGTTGGAATCCACGGCGCATTGCGCCTGAAAGAGTATTTTGCCGTGGTCGTATTCCGCATCCACCTGATGAATCGTGATTCCCGTTTCCTTTTCGGCATTGGCAATCACGGCGCGGTGCACGTGTATGCCGTACATTCCCTTGCCGCCGTATTTCGGCAACAGCGCCGGGTGAATATTGATGATGCGTTGCGGAAAAGCGGCCAGCAAATTTTCGGGCATGAGCCACAAGAAACCCGCCAGTACGATATATTGGATGTGATATTCCTGTAATTTTTTCAGCACGGCGTCGCTGCGATAAAAGTCGGCTTTATTAAATACGTGGGTGGGAACGCCTAATTTTTTGACACGCTTCAGCACCGGCGCACCGGCGCAATTGCACAACACCAGCCCGATACGAATATGTTCGTGTTTCTCAAAATGCCGGATAAGGTTTTCAGCATTGCTTCCCGTTCCCGACGCAAATATAGCAAGGTTTATCATAGGCTACATAACTTTGACCGCTAACACAATAAAATCATTACTATGTTTTGTATAAAGGGCAAAGGTAGGAAAATAATGAAGAACGAACGATATTTTGTCGATTTTTTGTATATTTGCATTAAAATTATCAATATAGATAACCTGACCCTCAATGGAGCCGACGCGAATATTATTTGTTTGTACAGAGATGGAACCGTATCTTCCGGCATCAAGAATAGCTACCATAGTAAGGACGCTTTCACAGGGCATTCAGGATAAGGGGCATGAAATCCGTGTGTTTATTCCGCGCTACGGAAATGTGAATGAGCGCCGCAACCAATTGCATGAAGTAATCAGGCTGTCGGGCATGAATTTGATCATTGACGATGCCGATCATCCGCTAGTCATCAAGGTGGCGTCGCTGCCGGCCACCCGCATGCAGGTTTATTTTATCGACAACGATGATTACTTTCAGCGGAAGTCCACCTTTTTCGATGAGGAGGAAAAGTTTTTTGACGACAACGACGAGCGGAGTATTTTCTTTGTGCGCGGCGTGCTGGAAACCGTAAAGAAACTGCGGTGGTCGCCCGACGTGGTGCACTGCCACGGCTGGTTCACCGCCTTGCTGCCGGTCTTCCTGAGAAAATCGTATAAGAGCGACCCGCTGTTTTCCAAGACAAAAATCGTGTTGTCGCTCTACAATGAGGCGTTCCCGCAGTTGTTTAACGCCAGATTCAAGGATAAGATGGTGCGTGACGGCATTAAACAAAAAGACGTGGAACAGTTGGCTCATCCGTCTTATGAAAATTTAATGAAGCTCGCCATTCAATATGTAGATGGGATCATTTTAGGCGACCGGAGTGTGGGCAAAGCGTTGGAAAACCATGTGAAGGCCCTGAATAAACCGCTATTGACGCATCATGCGGGAGGCTTTGTGGACACCTACGATTCCTTTTATAACAAAATTATTGCTAAATGAATTACCGAAACTCTAAACTCTTTTTTATCCCGGTAGCTGTTGCTTTGCTAAGCGCTTGCGTGAACGTAGATAAAACACTGGGGACTGACCTGGTGCCGGATAATTATGATGTAAACGTGGAATATGTCGAATTTGATGTCCCGATATCCACGGACTCCGTAGGGGCTGTGGTCACCTCTTCCACGAGCGTGGGGGCTGTGGGATATCTCAATCATCCGGAATTCGGGCTGTTTACGGCAGGCTCGGTGTTCCGCATACTCCCCTATACCCTCAACTTTGATTATGGAGAAGGTGCGGTGGCCGACTCGGCCATACTGACAATTTCCGTGAGCAGCCGCACACAGCTCAGCGATAAAGAGCCTCCGCAACAGCTTTCCCTCTACCGGTTGAACCGCGATTTGGCGTATAGCACGGCCTATTACAACAATTCGTTGAAAGAGAACAACGATCTTGGTGAGAAAATTGCGGATTATACGTATGAAGGAGGAGACACGATAAAAATAAAGTTGAAGGACGATTTTGTAAATGAGCTATTGGAAGCAGCGGACGAAGTGACCAGCGACTCCTTATTTCTAAAAACAGTCAAGGGACTTTATTTAAAAGCGGAAATCCCGGGAACAGTAGCCGAAAAGGAAGGGCAAGTGAGCTACTTTAGTTTAACATCTACATATATCACCTTGCATTACCACACGAGCAGCGATACCAGCACAGCTTACTACATCATAGAACAAGGCACTCCTAATTTTAATGTATACACACACAGCTCTTCTTCCTTGACGGGCA
>JAITQN010000138.1 GCA_031288865.1 Prevotellaceae bacterium | reverse complement strand
CGTTATTCCTTTTCCACGCCGGTCATCACCACCTCCGCATTGTTGTTCTGCGACAGCAGGGTGTTGGTGAACGACCGAATGTCTGCAGTCTTGATTCCGCTTACGGTCTTTTCGTAGTTAGTTAACCGGTCGATGCCGAAAAACGAGTAGTCGCTGAGCACGCCCAGCCAGTAGCCGTTGTCGCGCAGGTCCTCGGTATGTTTTTTCAGCATGTATTCTTTCACCTTATTAAGGTTTACTTCTGAGGGGCCGTTGTTGGCTATTTTCCGCAATTCCTCATGGATTTTGGCCACCAGCTTGTCGCGCATTTCGGCGTTGGTGTCGAAATAGGCCAGCAGCCTGAAGTTCCCTTTCGGGTAGGGCGACATGGAGCCGTTCACACCCACGCCGTAAGTGCCGCCTTCTTCCTCGCGAACGGTTTCGACATATACAATGTCGAGAATCTGGTCGAGCATGCTCATCTTAATAAGGTTCTCGAAGGTATAGGCCAGTGCGCCCGAGTAGAAAGTATACACCGACGTTTTCGGCACCTTCATCTCCTTGTTAAAATAATTCTTCACCTGTCCCTTCCGGATGTCCATGTGTATATCGCGGAAAGTCTCCTTGCGTCCTGCGGCGGGCAGCGAGGCCAGGTATTGTTCCACCAGCGGTTTCAGCGTGGCAGGGTCTATATTGCCCACGAACGTAAACACGAAATCGCCGGCGTCTTTGAAGCGGTCTTTGTAGATGTCCATAATCCGTTGGTAGTTGATGTCCTTCAGCGACTCCAGCGTGAGGTTAAGCGCCCTCGGATGATTCCTGTACAACGTAGACATCAGCGAGTCGGACAAGGCCATCATGGGCTCGGCTTTCATGTTCTCCAGTTCCACTTTTTTACGCGACAGGTATGACTGGAAGGCCACCTCGTCGGTACGCGGCGCCGTGAAGTTCAAATATACCAACTGCAACAGGGTCTCGAGGTCTTTCGGCGGACAACTGCCGTTAATGGACTCATTTATGTTATCCACCGTAGCAGATACGGAAGCGCGTTTTCCGGCCAGCGCCTTTTGCAGGTCGGTTTTGCTGAACGCGCCCAAGCCGCCCTCCGCAATCACCGCATTCAGCACTTTAATGTTGACGGCATCCTTGTCGTCAACCAGCGACGTACCGCCGGGGCTCACGGCTTTAAACAGGATCTGGTCGTCTTTGAAATCGGTAGTCTTCAGCACCACCTTTGCGCCGTTCGACAGCGTCCACACGGTAGTGCCGAATGTCTTGTCGGTTGTTGTTGCGGTCACCTTGCCGGGCTTTGGTGGTTTCGGCACCAGCGGCTCGTCCGACACGGTTTCGGTATAAGCCGTAACGTCCTCGGCTTTCACCTTAGCCAACACGTCGAGCAGCGCCTCTTTCGACGGATAGGTCAGGCCTTCCTTCTTCGGGCCGGTAACGGCGATGACAATGTTTTTCTCGTCCACCAGCTCCGACAGCGTTTGGTTGATTTGTTCAACGGTAATCACCGGCGCTACCTGATTATAAAAGTTATATTCAAATTCAATGCCGGGGGCTACCTCGTCGTCTTCAAAGTGGCGAACGTATTCCTGCGCGTAGCTTCTGCTTTTTTGTTTCTCTCTTTCATTATACAGATTCTCCATACTGCTCAGGAAATTGCTTTTCGCCCGTTCATATTCCGAAGAGGTAAAGCCGAAACGTTTTGCCCGCTCTATTTCGCGCACCAGCGTGCCCAGCCCGTCTTCAATGCCGTTTTCCTTCACCACGGCATAGCCCGTGAAGGCATCCTTGGTTTTCGCCACAAAAAAGTCATCGTCATACACCGTAGCATAGACGAACGGCGGTTCGGGCTGTTGCAGCAACTCGTTGAGGCGGGCGTTCAGCATAAGCTGTATCATACTCTTCATGTATTGCATGACCAGCGACACTTGCGTAGGCTTTAGCGTTTCGGGCAATCCGTCGTGCTTATAGAATAGCATCACGTCCACGCTGGTGGCTTCCGCGTCGGACGCAAGGCTCACAATGGGCTCGTCGTTATCGGGCACCGGGAAATAGATCCGTTCGGCCGGGTTGAAAGGCGCCGGAATGTCGGCAAAGAGCGTGGTGATTTTCTGTTCTATCTGATCCACGTCCACGTCGCCCACCACAACGATGGCTTGCAGGTCGGGACGATACCACTTCTTATAATAAGCGCGCAGCTCCTCGGGCTTGAAATTGTTGATCACGTCGATCAGGCCGATAGGCAGGCGGTGGCCGTAGCGGCTGCCGGGATACATTTCGGGCAGCAGCGTTTCATACATCCGCATGTCAGCGCCCTGTCCGGTGCGCCATTCTTCACGGATCACGCCGCGCTCCTTGTCGATTTCCGCTGTTTCCATGGCAATGCCCGACGACCAGTCGTGCAGGACGAGCAGGCACGTGTCGATGATTCCTTCGCGGCTCACGGGCACGTTCGACATGTTGTATACCGTTTCGTCGAGCGACGTGTAGGCGTTGAGGTTCGCGCCGAATTTCACCCCGATGGTCTCGAGATAGTTGATGATCATCTTTCCGGGCAGGTTGGTGGTGCCGTTAAAGGCCATGTGCTCCAGGAAGTGCGCCAGTCCGCGCTGCGGCTCTTCTTCAAGCATCGAGCCCACTTTCTGGGCGATAAAGAACTCCGCCTGTCCTTTAGGTTCGGCGTTGTGGCGAATATAATAAGTCAGCCCGTTGGGCAATTTCCCGTAGCGCACCTTCGGGTCAAGGGGCAAGGGAGCAGGCTGTTGCGCCAAGGCAGTAAAACAAACGGCGACCCCGAACAGTAACAAGAAGATTTTTTTCATATTTATATTATGATTTTATAGGTTAAACAAAGTAAAGGTATGAAAAAAATGCTACAGTGCAAAATTATTAAACTTAATATATAATCAAAATCCGATTTTTTATGTACATTTGTCCGTCAAATATTATTTATCTTTTAACGCAATGAGCAATTTACGAAATTCTACTACGGCGCGATGGACCGCTTTGATACTGCTGGCGAGCATGATGTTTTTCGCCTATATGTTTGTGGACGTACTGTCGCCACTCAAAACCATGTTGGAGACGGAGCTCTCCTGGAGTTCCAGCGTGTTCGGGAATGTCACGGGATCGGAATATTTCCTGAACGTGTTTGCCTTCTTTCTGATTTTTGCAGGCATCATTCTCGACAAGATGGGCGTGCGATTCACTGCCCTGTTGTCGGCGGCGGTGATGGTGCTCGGCGCAGCCATTAAATGGTTTGCCGTGAGCAGCTATTTTGCCGGAAGCGGCGTGGAAACGTTTCTTAATTCATTTTGGCCGGCATTCCCTGCGTCGGCGAAACTGGCCTGTGTCGGTTTTGCCATTTTCGGCTGCGGGGTGGAAATGGCCGGCGTCACCGTGTCGAAAGGCATTGTAAAATGGTTTACCGGGAAAGAGCTTGCGCTGGCCATGGGCATCGAAATGGCGATTGCCCGGCTGGGCGTGTTTGCGGTGTTCCGCATCTCGCCGCGCATTGCCGAGTCGTTTAGCGCCATCAGCGCGCCGGTGCTGTTCTGCCTCATCCTGTTGCTGGTTGGCTTCATCTGCTTCCTGGCCTACTTCGCCATGGACAGGAACCTCGAAAAAGAACTGAAAGCGCAGGACACAGCGCCCGAAGACCCGTTTAAGATAAGCGACATCGGAAAGCTGTTCGGCAGCCGGACTTTCCTGATTGTGTCGGGGCTGTGCGTGCTGTATTATTCGGCGATTTTCCCCTTCCAGAAGTTTGCCGCCAACATGCTGGAAAACCGGTTGCATATCTCAAGCACGGAAGCGAGCGATATTTTCTCGTGGTTCCCGATCGGCGCCATGGTGCTTACCCCGCTGCTGGGCTCGTTTCTCGACAACAGAGGAAAAGGCGCCACCATGTTGATTTGGGGCGCTGTCCTGATGTGCGGCTGCCACCTGGTATTTGCGCTGGTGCCGGCAACGGCGTTCTCTCCGCTGGTGGCCTATTCCGCCATTATCCTGCTGGGCGTAAGCTTCTCGCTGGTGCCTGCCGCATTGTGGCCTTCGGTACCGAAATTAGTAGAAGGGCGCTATTTGGGGTCCGCCTACTCGGTTATCTTCTGGATACAAAACATCGGACTGTGGGCTTTCCCGCTATTCATCGGCGTGGTGCTCGACGCAACCAACCCCGGCGTAACAAACATTATTGCAGCCGGCGGCGCAGCTACCTATGATTATACGCTACCTATGCTGATTTTCGCGAGCCTGGGTATCCTGGCGCTCCTGTTAGGCCTCTGGCTGAAGTCGGAAGACAAAAAGAAGGGCTACGGCCTGGAACTGCCGAACAGGAAAGCATAGCACACGCAACCGCATTTTGTAAATAAACTAATACTTATAATATTATGAAACGTTTTCTTTATCTATTCCTCGTCATCTTTTGCCTCTCGTGCCATCCGGATGTAAATGTCGATGCCGTGCAACTAAGCTACACTTTCCCCGCAAAGGAATGGATATTCATGAACGGCGAGCCGCAACAAGCCGATGTAACACTGAAAAACACGTCGAGCGAGCCGGCAGAGTGCAACGTAATCTTAGTGCTGAAAACTGATAAATACGCGGCCGTCGACAGCATAGTAACGCCTGTGCGGTTATCGGCCGGCGAAGAGAAAACAACATCTGTCGCTTTTAAATTGCCGGAGCCGGGTTTCTATCGTTGCAAATTATACTTGAAAAACAGCAGTGCGGCAAGCGACGCCAAAATGGTTAACATCGGTTACGAGCCGGAGAAAATCGTTTCGCCGCGCGATGCGAAGCCCGGCTTCGAAGACTTCTGGGCTGTCACCCGCGCCGAATTAGACAAGGTAAAACCCAACTACAAGCTCACATTACTCCCGGAACGCTCAACCGGCGCAAAGAATATTTACCACGTAGAAATGAGGTCATACGGTAACGTGAAAGTTGAGGGATACTACGCCGCGCCGAAAGCAAAAGGCGTGTACCCGGCCATAGCCGTATATATGGGATACGCCGCGGAACCTCACCTTCCGCACACTGACGGCAACCCCGGATATGCCGAGTTTATTCTCTCCGTGCGGGGACAGGGTATTCAGAAAGCCACCAACACCTACGGCGATTGGATTGTGTGGGGATTGGAAAGCAAGGATACCTACTACTACCGCGGCGCTTTTATGGATTTGGTACGCGCTGTTGATTTTCTGGTTTCGCGTCCCGAAGTAGACAAAAGAAAAATCGTAGCGGAAGGCGGCAGTCAGGGCGGTGCATTTACCATGGCGGCCTGTGCGCTGGACAGCCGCATCAAGGCGGGCGCGCCCACCATTCCGTTCCTGTCGGACTATCGCGATTATTTTGAAATCGTCGGATGGCCGCGCAGTTCTTTTGAATCGTACTTGAAAGAACATCCCGGCCGCACGTGGGACGAAGTGTATGATGTGCTCACTTACTTCGACATTAAAAACCTGGCCGGATGGATTCAATGCCCCATCCTCATGGCGGCCGGCTTGCAGGACGAAGTGTGCCCGCCGCACACCAACTTCGCCGGATATAACCTGATACCTTCCGAAAAACAATACCGTATCTATCACAATCAAGCGCACAGCACGCCCGCCGAATGGTATGAGGTCAGAACAAAATTTTTTAACGAACAAACAAAATAATTGAAATAAACAATGAAAACAACCAAACTGATTTTATTCGTTATGTGCCTTTTCGCAGGGGCTATCGCTGTTCATGCGCAAGACAGGGATCACAATGAGCGGTGGGCGAAATTAAGTGTTTATGCAGCGGGAAACGCACAACTGATAAAGGATGTCACGCCTGTCAAGGCGGCTTTCATGGGCAACTCTATTACACAAATGTGGGCGAATATGCGCCCCGATTTTTTCAAAAACAATAATTACGTGGGGCGCGGCATTAGCGGACAAACCACGCCCAAAATGCTTTCCCGCTTCAGGCTCGATATCGTAGCGCTAAAGCCGCAGGTGGTGGTCATCAACGGCGGCATTAACGATATTGCCACCAACAGCGGCACTTATGATTCTGAATTTACATTGGGGAGCATCCAATCTATGGCGGAAATAGCCCATGCCAACGGCATAAAAGTAATTCTTACGTCGGTGTTGCCGGCGTCGGGAATCCCATGGCGGAAAGAAATTTCTGCCGTGCCGGAAAAAGTAGATCAACTGAATGCCGCTATAAAAGCCTACTGCGCCGCCAAAGGCTTCACCTACGTGGATTATTATTCGCAATTGGTGCGCAAGGATGGCGCTAAAGGGATGTCGGAACAATATACTACGGATGGCGTTCACGTAACCGCAGCGGG
>JAITQN010000136.1 GCA_031288865.1 Prevotellaceae bacterium | reverse complement strand
TCGACAAAGGCGTATATGGATCAAAAGCATCATACTCAAAGCCGAATTTTACGGCCAATTCGCCATTGCTTGTTTTCTGCGCGGCAGAAACTAAATTTTTAAAGGCGGAAGCTGCTTTGCGAGGCTGGATTCCCGGTGGTGACACGGAGGCGGAAACATACTATTATGAGGGCATTAACACCTCTTTGGAGCAGTATGGCGTGACCGACAACGATCTTGATTATGAAAGCGCTCCACAGTTCTATATTGACGGCTCTGTTGATGTCGGAACCTATATTTATGATATTACGGTGGCCTTCGATGATACGGATGATTATACCAATACCAAATTAGCCAAAATTATTACGCAAAAATGGATAGCCAATTATCCACTCGGATTCGAAGCCTGGTGCGATTTTCGCCGTACAGGTTATCCCCAAATATACCCTGCCAAAAAAAATCTTAGCTCGGAAAGTTCGATCGGGGTGATAAACAACAGCAACTTTAGTTTTTTGGCTTACCAAAGCCGCCTGGTACGCCGGCTACCCTACCCTGTTTCGGAATACAACGGCAACCGTGCGAATGTGGAAGCCGCTGTAGCCAATATGCTCGGTGGGCCCGACAAGGGAAGTGTGGACCTGTGGTGGGCAAAGAAACAGTAATACAATGTTCAAAAATATGAAATTATGAAAGGAAAAATTTTAAAAACATCATTGTTATTCGCGCTGACAGGATGCGCGCTCCTTATGGGATGCAGCGACTGGACAGAAGTGGAACCCATTGAGGTTAATGATATAGACATGAATGCCACCAATAAAACCGACGACTATTACGCCGCCCTGCGGGAATGGAAGAAAACGCCGGGATTGCCGCAAACCTTCGTCTGGTTTGACGACTGGACAGGCCTTTCCCCCATGGGGGCAAATAGTTTGAGGGGCCTTCCGGATTCCGTAACGATCGCTTCCAACTGGGGACAACCGAAGTGGGATCTGAACGAAGCAACCAGGGCCGATATGAAATATGTGCAGGAAGTGAAAGGTACCAAAGTCGTGGTAACTCTTTTCTCCGCAAAAATCGGCAATGATGTGCCGCCTAACCCGGTATATGAGAACGTCGGTAACAGCTCCGATCCGGAAGTAGTACGACCCGCTGTTCGTGCGTATGCCGAAGCCCTCTACGATAAGATAGTCGCCGAAGGGTATGATGGCTTCGACTGGGATTATGAACCGCAAGGTGGTGGAGGAAGCAGTAATTACCTGTGGAAAAACACACTGCAACGAAGACTTTTCGTGGAAGAGTTGAGCTATTGGTTTGGTAAAGGAGCTACTGACCCCACCCGCGACCGTGACGGCCGGAAGCCCGCTAAACCGGGATTGTTATTCCTCATTGATGGAGAAATCGGCATCGGAGGGCATATGGATAAAGACTGGTTGTCGTATTATGTGGATTATTTTGTGCTCCAGGCTTATGGAGGCAATAACCCGGTAGACCTTTCCAGACGGGTTAATGGTGTACTCTACGATATGAGCGACTGGATTGACAATGGAACCATTACACAAGAAGAAGTGGTGAGACGGATAATCCTTACTGAAAATTTTGAAAGTTACGCCAGTACAGGCGGCGGCGTGCTGGTTCAGTCTCAATATATTTATGAGGACAGTGAGATTGAACAGCAAATCGGCGGTTTCGGTATTTACCGCGTGGGCTTCGACTATAATCAGGGCAAGGTATATAACAATTCCCCCGAATACTATTTCCTTCGTCAAGGAATTACCAATTTATACCGGATATATAATGAACGAAAAAGTGAAAAATTATGAAAAAGAAATATATTTTATTTAGTATGATTGTTATGGTATTCGGCTTGTGCACGCGCTGTAACAATGCGGAATACGAAACAAAAGACAACAGCATCTATATTCTGGAAGCCGTAGCCGCCAAATCGGCAAGGGTATCTTTCGACGAAACGAACGGAGCGGATGTTAATCTTGTCATCCGGCTGGCAAAACCTGTGCAGGAAGACGTGGAAATACGCATTAGTATTGATCCTTATGCACTTGCGCGGTATAACGAAACATATAATACCACTTTGGCCCCTGTTTCTATAGAGAACACCGATTTGGAAGCAGATGAAAGGATTACTATTAAGGCCGGCGAAGTATTGGCCAGCAAAAAAATTCATATAAACTATTTCGAATCCCAAGGTAAAAGATATGCACTGCCTGTGGCCGTAGAGGGATTAACCGGAAATATAACGGCTTCTGTTTCACAATCTAAGTTTATTTACATTGTGGCAAAAAAATTATTCGTACGTACGCCGATTCTCAGATACAAGAGCGGCCCTTCCGCTATCGCTGCCAAACCAATACTTGAGACGGGGGCAGACGGTGCTAAAACCGGCGGCTGGAACTTGTACTTGCAGGCTTATACGATTGAATTCTGGGCACGCCTTGACATGTATAATACACAGAATTATTCCATACTTGCTATTTATGGCAATGACTTCGAGGACTCTGATAACTATAACTGTTATTTCCGCTTTGGCGATGCAAATACAGGGCCTTCTCAGCCCAATGGAAACCGTAACTACATCAATTGGAAAGTATGGGGCGCCCAACTTACCGGGCCTTTTGAACTCGTAGCTAACCAGTGGAACCATTGGGCGCTTATCTACGACGGCACAAACCTTACGATATATCGCAACGGCGAGGAATATCTGAAAACGGCGGCCAAATATCCCGGTGGGACCTGGGTGATGCACGACGTTCAACTGATTGGAAGCCATAAGGCCGTAAATAATAACATGAACTTAAGCCAGGTGCGTATCTGGAAAAAAGCCTTGACGCCTGCCCAGATTAAGGACAATATGTATTATGAAGCGGACGCCTCCGACCCCGATTTGGAAGCTTACTGGAAAATGGATGAAGGCCCCTATAATTTTAACAATATTTTTATTGATGCTACCGGGCATGGGCATGATGCTATTTTTCGTCCCAACAGCGTTACCGGATTTGGATGGACAGAACCACAAAAATTTGATAAATAAAAGCTCAACACTGAATAAAAAGAGCGCGGCAACCACCGCGCTCTTTGTTTACTAACATTGTCTTTGATGGATTAATACCAGTTCGCCTTTCGCTTGTCGAGCATGGGGCGGCTCACATACCCGCTTTTGCCGAATACAAAGTTGAGCCCCGTGCGGATAATGATTTCCTTTTGCCGCTCGGGCACGAAAGGTATCTTATCCCCGTCGATGGTAACGGTGGAGTAGCGCACCGGTATGTAGTCGGTGAGCAGGTAGAACTGCAGGGGGCCGAGGTATAGCGAAAATCCCCCGCCGAAGTAGGTATTCCCTTTTATTTGCTGATTCAGGCCGAGGTTGAGTGCCACGAAACTGTAGGGCTGCAGGTTGAGCGACAGATTGAGGTTTTGCCGGTAGCCCTTGCTCCAGAACGTGCTGCGCGACAACAGTCCCACGGATATTGACTTGGTGAGGTGACAGGTGGCGCCTAAGTAAAGCACGGGCGGCAGGCTCGTGGAGAAGCGCTCGTGTTGCGTGTGGTAATCCACTATGGTTTTCAGGGTATCGGCGAGGGCGTCAAACGGCTTGTCCGTGTCGTCATCGGCCGTGCTGTAGGTAATTCCGTTAAACGTGTAGTGTCCGCCGAACGACAGTCCGTTCAGGTCGTTGCGCCATGAAATAAAGCCGAGGTTGTTCAGCGCTGCCGAGAATGTGAACCATTCGTTGTAGCGATAGGTAGCGCCCAGGTCGAGGGCGATGCCCGGATTACTCAGCGATGTGCCGTATTTGCTGACATAATCGCTTGTTTCCATCTCGTTCATCTCTATGTCGGGAAACTCGTCACCCTCCTTTTCTTTCAGGGTGATGGGCGTAGACGAGTGCGCCTCGCCTTTTATATCAACGGCCCACTCGTTGACCCCGGTTTTGATGGTGAATTTTTCCAGTTTCGTCGACAGGGCTACCTGGCCGAAAAGGGGCTTCAGGTTTACGCCTACGGTGAGCCTGTCGTTGATGATCCGGCTGTAGCCGATGCTTATTTGTTTGTAAACCATCGCCTTCATCCGCAGGGGAGAAAAGTCGAGCGTGGCATCATCGAGCGATGTGGCTTCCGGGATTTTAAACAGGTCGGAGGGCAAGGCCGCCGTCACCACAATCTGTTCCGATATGCCGAACGAGAGGTAGCCTTTTCCGAGGCGAAACCCGAAACCCAGCAGGTTTATATCGGCGTTAGCGTTAAACATGGTGGACTTTTTGCCGATGGCGCCATACAGCAGGGCGTAGTCGAACTGTTTTTCTATCGGCAGGTACCACTGACTGCCGTGTTGCTGCAGGATATTCTTTACTGCCAGGTCGCTGCGGAAGCCGAGATGAACCGACGGTAACGACACGAACACGTTTCCGCGGGGCTGGAAAGCGGGATTGAGCTGGGTTGTTTGCGGGATGACGTCCATGAAGTAGAGCGCGGCAAGATCTTGCGAATGAGCAGGTATGGCGGCTCCGCACAACAACGGAAATACTAAACAGGCTATGCTTTTCAATTTCATAATTGTTTTTTATTCAAATAATTCGGATGACAGGGTTACTTCTGCACGGAATAAAATCTCCACTTCGAG
>JAITQN010000115.1 GCA_031288865.1 Prevotellaceae bacterium | reverse complement strand
CCGCACAGCGCCAGCGTCATAATTATTTTTTTCATGTTTTTATATCGTAATTTTTAATTTGTAATTCGTAATTTTAAAATGCTCCGAGTACGCCCGCACTGCCCGAACAAGCGCTGCTGACGCCGGCGCCTATGCCGCCGGGACTGCCGGTGCAGACGCTGCCGGCAGTAGTACCCAGCGCACCCGGCACGTTAACCGTCAGCACGGCCGCACCGGAGACTGTAGTACAGTTGTTGCTGTTTGTTACTTCTACCGTTATAGTGTACGTCCCACCCGCAGCAGGGCGCACCGTATAGCTACTGCCGCCGCTGCCCGCCGGCGCGCCGTTTTCCTTCCACTGATAAGCGGAAATACTGCCGCTGCCCGCAGTGGCCGACGCCGTGAACGTCACCGGCCGCCCGCATAACAACGACGCGGCCGGCGACACCGTAGCCGCAGGCAATGCCCACGCCACAATTGAGAGCGTACTGCTCGCCACACGCGGACAAAAAGCCCCTGACAGCGTCCGTACCGTATAACTGCCCTGCGTGTAACGCCCGCTGAAGGTGCCCGCACCGCCCTTGAGGGTTGTTATCGTGGCAGAGGCCGACACAGGGGCGCCTCCTTTATATAATTGGTACACCGCGCCGGGTTCGGTGTTTGCCAGCGCCAGCGTAACGCTCGAACCCGTGCAGTAGCTCGTTGCCGACGCCTTCAACGTCTGTATGACGGGCGGCTTGCAGCCAAAGGCGCCCGGCGCCAGCGACGCATCGGTGAACGAGGCTATGGTTTTGCCGTCGGGAATCTTATAGGTGCCGGCCGCCTGGGCACGGCTCAAGGTCGCGCTGCCCGACGGACTAAACTGTAGCATAAAAGGCGGCGTTCCCGTAAACTTTATGCTGTCGGCCGCCGTGTAGCGCCCCAGCGGCGGGTAGTTGATGGCATACACACACGCGCCGGGAAAGTTGGCAGTACCAGTAGCAGTAGGCAGTTGGACGGTGGCAGAGAAGGCGCTTTGCGGGCTTACGCTCTTCCGGGCGTTGCCAACGACCCACACGCCGTTGGGGTTGCCCGCTACCTCGATCACTTTTGCCCCGCTCCAAGAGGGGTTACGAAGCGTGGCTGCGCTCGTGTTCAGCGGCAAGCGGGTCATCGTGCCGCTTTTATTATAGTCGACGAACAGCCACACCGTGTCGCTCCACACCTTTTTAGGGTCTGCGGGCGGCGTCCAGCGGATGTCGATCGTCAGCGTGGCCGGCGACCCGCTCTGCCCCGCCCGCGCCCCGAATTTCGACAGGGTGATGCCGTTCTGCGCGAACAGACCGGTGGCAGTAAGCAGTAGCAGTAGGCAAATTGCATTTGTTTTCATATTATATGTTTTTTAATTAATCACTAATCATTAACCATTAATCATTGCACAATAGTATCCCACACCGCAAGCGTATTGCGATACAGCAAACGCAAGCGGGTTATTTCCCGACAGAAATACTTTACGAAACTCCGCAGACTAAATCGATTAGACCCACACGTGCTTTCCGGTAATGAAATTAAAAAAGAAACGGCATGGGCGCTAAACTTTATTTCCCTAACATCTTAGTTGAAATTCTGAAGTTTCCTCATCAGAGTACTAAAAGTAAACGCCAGTGAATAGTAAAAAAAGAACATCGTAAAATTCCGGTGCAAATGTAAGTATAATTTTCAAAAGTTCAAATATAAAAATGTTAAATTGTGCTAAAAAATTTTGCGTATCTTCGCAGAAAACAAAATATGGACGTACGGGCAAAAAAGGGACTGGGTCAGCACTTTCTGAAAGACAAACAAATTGCGGCGCGCATTGTGGCAAGCCTTTCGGGGTGCACGCGCTGTGTACTCGAAGTAGGCCCCGGCATGGGCACGCTCACGGAGCACCTGCTGGCGCGCCCCGGCCTGGAGCTGCATGCCGTAGAAATCGACCGCGAGTCGGTGGCCTATCTGCACACCCACTTCCCCGCCCTGAGCCCGCGCCTGATCGCCGGCGATTTTCTCACACTCGACCTCAACACGTTGTTCGACGAGCCGGTGGCTATCATCGGGAATTTTCCGTATAATATTTCTTCGCAAATCTTTTTCAAGGTGCTCGATCACCGCAACCGGATACCCGAAGTGGTGGGCATGGTGCAGAAGGAGGTGGCCGAGCGCATCGCCTGTCCGCCGGGCAGCAAAACCTACGGCATTCTAAGCGTGCTGCTGCAGGCCTACTACCATATCGAGTATTTGTTTACCGTGCATGAACACGTGTTCGTGCCGCCGCCCAAGGTGAAGTCGGGCGTGATACGGCTCACCCGGAACGACACGCAGGCCTTGCCTTGCGACGAAACGTTGTTCCGCCAGTTGGTGAAAGGCACCTTTAACCAGCGGCGCAAAGCCATCCGCAATTCCATCAAGGCCGTAACCGGCGACCGGCCGCTGCCGCCGCACGAACTATTGGCCAAGCGCCCCGAACAACTGAGCGTAGCCGACTTCGTGACACTCACGCAGCTTATTTCGAGTTGATGGCCTCTACCGGATTGAGGCGGGCGGCCGTGTAGGCCGGGATGAAGCCAGACACAATACCAATCGTTCCCGAAATGACAATACCCCTCATGATGTTGGCAAAGGTAAGGGTAATTGCAAAACCGAGCCCGCCACTCACGAGGGCGCTCAGCGCATACACAATGGCGAGCCCCACCATGCCGCCCACCACGGCCAGCAGGGTGGCTTCAAACAGAAACTGGGTGAGGATAAAATACTTTTTGGCGCCCAGCGCTTTTTGTATCCCGATAATATTGGTGCGCTCCTTCACCGACACAAACATGATGTTGGCAATGCCGAATCCGCCGATGAGAATGGAAAACCCGCCAATGAGCATGCCCACGATGTTCAACATGCCGAAGATGCTTGCCAGCTGGCCCTCCAGCAGGCTTATTTCATTCAGCGAGAAATTGTCTTTCTGCGAAGGGCTCAGGCGGCGCAACATGCGCATCATCATGCGCAGTTCGCCCTTCAGGTCATCCTTATCGACGCCATGCTTGGCTTTCACCGCTATGCTCGGGTCGGCGCGGCGCAACGACATCATATTGCGGGCGTAGTTCATCGGCAACATGACAAGGTTGTCGGTGTCTGTCATATTCACCATACTCTCCCCTTTCCGCTTGGCCACGCCGATTACCCTGGTTTTATGCCCATCTACCTTAATGATTTTCCCCAGGGGGTCTTCGTCTTCAAACAAATCTTCCGCCAGCTTGCTCCCGATCACGGCCACGTTGGCGCCGGAGTTGGCTTCCATCATGGTGAAATAACGCCCAAACTCAATATCGGTATAATACACGTCGTTCCATTCGTAGGTAACGCCGTGGACAGGCGTCCGCGAAACCGTGTTGTTCTTATATTTCACCTCGCGGTTAAATCCTGTAATCAATGCCGTTTCTTCGGCCAGCTTGCTGTTGGCCTTGATATACAAATAATCCTTATACTCGATTCCGGGACGCTGCCGGAACTCCCACCATTTGTATACGCCGCCCTCGTCGGTCCATGGCCATTTGTCAATATACACCACATTGCTTCCGAGCGCCTCCACATCGTCGCGGATATTTTTCTCGAGGGCGTCGACCATGGTAAACACCGAAATGATCGCGAAAATACCGATAGAGACCCCCAGAAGCGATAAAAACGTACGAAGCTTGTTTGTTCTTACAGAAGAAAACGCAAACGAAAAACTCTCATTCAATAATTTGAAAAATAGATATATACCCTTAAATATCCGGATCATGATGCGCTCATTTTAAGTCCGCAAGATACAATTTTCCTTTCAATTTAGCCACGTCTATGCAAAATTTTATGCTTTACAGTTGTGTAGTTAACAAGTTTTGCATACCTTTATGCCTTAAATTTTTACCAGATAAATGCAGCAAACGAGTATAAAATCCGTAAAAAATGTTTTAATATCAGTCTTTTGTAAAGACCGCCTCCATGAAATTGTCGAGTGCTTAAACAAATTCGGGACAACCTGCTACTCGACGGGCGGGACACTCTCAACAATTAAAAATTTTGGAATTAAAGCGCAGGCAGTGGAAGACCTTACCGGCTATCCTTCCATTTTAGGCGGACGCGTAAAAACACTACATCCGAATATTTTTGGCGGAATTTTAGCCCGCACCGGCCGGGATGACGACCGGGCGCAACTGGAGCAATACCACATTCCGACTTTCGACTTGGTGATTGTCGACCTGTATCCATTCGAAGAAGCCGTGCGCGAAAGAAAAAGCGAACAGGACATTATTGAAAAGATTGACATCGGGGGCATTTCGCTGATTCGCGCCGCCGCGAAAAACTACGAAGACGTGCTGGTGGTGAGCTCCCGCAGCCAATATGACGAATTGCTGGAACTGCTGAAAACAAAAAAGGGAGTAACCGATTTAGCCGACAGGAAACGTTTCGCCGCAGAGGCATTCCGGGTTTCATCGCACTACGACACGTTAATTTTCAATTATTTTAACGAAACGGAAAATCTCCCGGCATTTCAACAAAGCATCACCGGACACACCCCTTTGCGTTACGGCGAAAACCCGCACCAGCACGGGAGATTCTACGGCCAACTCGAGGCGCTGTTCGACCAACTGCACGGCAAGGAAATTTCCTATAACAACCTGCTCGACATCGACGCCGCAGTGAGCCTGATGCGCGAATTCGACGAACCCACCGTGGCTATCCTGAAGCACAACAACGCGTGCGGCCTTGCGAGCCGGAACACCATAAAAGAGGCTTGGGAAGCGGCATTGGCGGGCGATCCGCTGTCGGCGTTCGGAGGCGTTATTATCGCCAACCGCCCCATCGACACAGCCACTGCCGAAGCCATGCACGCCATTTTCTTTGAAGTGGTGATTGCACCCGCCTATGACGAGCCCGCGCTCCGCGTGCTGCAACAAAAGAAAAACCGCATTATACTGCTTCAAAAAGCACAGCAGCCCCACGGCAGCACACAATTCCGCTCCGTGCTCAACGGCGTGCTGGTGCAAGACCACGACACAAAAACCGAAATGGCGGATGACCTCACGCCGGTCACTACCAAAAACCCAACGGCAAGCGAAACGAACGACTTGCTCTTTGCCAATAAAATCGTAAAGCACAGCAAGTCGAACTCCATTGTGCTGGCCAAACAAAAACAGTTATACGCAAGCGGCGTGGGGCAAACCTCACGGGTGGACGCGCTGAAACAAGCCATCGAAAAGGCCGGGCGCTTCGGATTCGACCTGCACGGCGCCGTAATGGCTTCCGACGCGTTCTTTCCTTTTCCCGACTGTGTGGAAATAGCCGGCGACGCCGGCATCACCGCAGTAGTGCACCCCGGCGGATCGGTCAACGACAAGCTCTCGGCCGGCTACTGCGAAGAACACCAAATCGCAATGGTAACAACAGGAATACGACATTTCAAACATTAATAAAAATAAAATAAACATTATACAACATGGCATTCTCTTTCCTTACACAAGAATTGGCAATGGATCTCGGCACGGCAAACACCGTAATTATCCACAACGACAAAATCGTGGTCGACGAGCCTTCGATCGTGGCCATTAACCAGAACACCGGCAAGCCCATCGCCATTGGCGAAATGGCGCGGCAAATGCACGGAAAAACACACGAGAACATTAAAACCATAAGGCCGTTGCGCGACGGCGTGATCGCCGACTTTAACGCCGCCGAACAAATGATCCGGGGGATGATTAAGCAGATAAACCCGAAAAACCGCTGGTTTACGCCGAGTCTACGTCTTGTGGTATGTATTCCGTCGGGCAGCACCGAAGTGGAAATACGCGCCGTACGCGACTCGGCCGAGCACGCCGGAGGCCGCGACGTGTACATGATTTATGAGCCTATGGCGGCTTCGCTCGGCATCGGCATCGACGTGGAGGCCCCCGAAGGCAGCATGATTGTGGACATCGGCGGCGGAACCACCGAAATAGCGGTTATCGCGCTGGGCGGCATCGTGTGCAACAAGAGCATCCGCGTGGCGGGCGACGGCTTCACCGCCGACATCCAGCAGTACATGCGCCACCAGCACAACATCAAAATCGGGGAACGCACCGCCGAAGACATCAAAATCACCGTAGGATCCGCCCTCTCCGAAATCGACGACCCGCCCGCTTCGTTCACCGTGCGCGGCCCCAACCTGATGACCGCCCTGCCGGTAGAAGTGGCCGTGACATACCAGGAAATCGCGCACTGCCTCGACAAATCGCTGGCCAAAGTGGAAGCGGCCGTGCTGGGCGTGCTGGAACAAACCCCGCCCGAACTCTATGCCGACATCGTACAGCGCGGCATTTACCTCGCCGGCGGTGGCGCGCTGCTGCGCGGCCTCGACAGGCGGCTGACCGAAAAAATAAATATCCCCTTCTACGTGGCCGAAGACCCGCTGCATGCGGTGGTGCGCGGCACCGGAATCGCACTGAAGAATATCGGAAAATTCCCCTTCCTGATGAGATAGCGACGCATGGATAATCTTTTTCGTTTCCTCATCGGTATTCGCGTGCTGCTATCGTTCGTGATACTTGAGGTAATAGCGCTCCTGCTGTTTACCGCGAGCAGCTACTACCAGCAATCGGTGGTGGTAAGCAAGCTGCATTCGATACGAGGCTCGCTGCACGAACAGGTTACCCATTTCGCACAATACCTCGACCTGCGCGAAACCAACGCCATGCTGGCTGCCGAAAATACCGCGCTGCATAACGAACTCGCCTGTTACCGCTTTGTGCACAGCACCTCACCGGGCACGGTAACCAACCATGCGGGCGCGCCCCTGTTCAACTATATCCCGGCGAACATTACCGACAATTCCGTGAATAAACAGCATAATTATATTATGCTCGACGCAGGCGCTGCCGACCACGTGGCGCCCGACATGGGCGTGGTTACCCAGAATGGCGTCATTGGGATTGTTATGGCCGTAACCGAGCATTACGCCATCGTCAAATCGTTGCTTCACACCGACTGGCGGTGCAACGTGAGGCTGGTGCACGCCGGCGACTTCGGCCCCCTGCAATGGGACGGCCTCACCTACAACGAAGCGGTGCTCCACGACATCCCGCAGCACAGCAACGTGCAAACAGGCGACACGGTGGTGACCAGCGGCTATTCCAGCATATTCCCGCCCGACATCCCCGTGGGCGTGGTGAAGTCGTATGAAATCAAACGCGGCAATTTTTACGAAATACGCATCCGCCTGTTCGCCGATTTCAAGAAAATACGGCACGTCAACATCGTCAGTTTTCTTTACCGGCACGAAGTAAACACCCTAAACGAATTGCGCGATGAATACTAATTTTATACGTTTACTGTGCTACTTCATCCTCCTGATCCTCATGCAGGACATGGTGGTCGACAAGCTGCCGCTCGGCACCTACATTCGTCCGGAAATATATACCCTGTTCATTCTGCTCCTGCCGTTCAATTACCCGCCCATCAGCATGCTGGGATGGGCATTCGCGCTGGGATTAGGCATCGACATCTTCTCCATGGACATCATCGGGCTACACACCGCAGCCCTGCTGGTGCTGGCCTACGTGCGCCCGCGGCTGCTGAAACTCGTATCGCCGAAAGACGACATGGAAAGCATTGCTACCCCCTCATACCACAACTTGGGATGGAGGTCGTTTATCATTTACGTCATGCTGTCTATAGCCATCTACAACACGGTACTGTTTATTCTGGACACGTTCAGTTTTCATAATTTCTTCCACATGCTGCTTCGCATCATCTCCAGCACGCTGGCCACAACTTTCTTCATCATACTTATACAAGTCGCTTTTATATCTAAACGCAGGTAGCACGAGCCTATGAAAAACCTCGCAGACAAAAAAAATGTGATCACCGGCGTACTGATTCTTTTTGCGCTGACTCTGGTTGCAAGGCTATTCTATATTCAGGTGATCGACGAATCGTATAAAATCACGGCCAGCAACAATGTGTTGCGCTACGAAGAACAGTATCCGGCGCGCGGATTGATTTTCGACCGCAACGGCAAACTTATCGTAGGGAACAAAACCACCTACGACCTGATGGTGATCCCACGTGAAATGCAGGCTTTCGACACCACGGAGTTCTGCCGTATCTTCGACATTTCGTACACGTATTGCCAAACGCTGTTAAAAGACGTGCACCGTCGCCGGCGAAAACTCGGCTATCAAGCTGCCGTATTCCTGAAGCAGGTGCCGGCCGAACTGTATGGCGTTTTTCAGGAAAAATCGTTCAAGTTCCCCGGATTCTACGTACAGGCGCGTACGCTCCGCAACTATCCGCGGAACATTGCAGGAAACCTCCTCGGATACGTCACGGAAGTGGACACGGCCACCATCCGCCGCAAACCTTACTACAAAATAGGCGACTACATCGGAAAAACCGGTATAGAAGAGAGCTACGAAGAAGCGCTGCGCGGCCAAAAAGGGATGAGCATCTACGTGCGCGACGTGCACAACCAAATTAAAAAATCGTATGAAAACGGCAACCACGACGTGAATGCCGTGACCGGACAGGACATCGTATGCACCATCGACAGCGACCTGCAGGAATATGCCGAAACGCTGATGCGGAATAAAATCGGGAGTATCGTGGCTATAGAGCCTTCCACCGGCGAGGTGCTTGCTTTCGTGTCCAGCCCCAGTATCGACCCGTCGCTGCTGGTGGGCATCAACCGCAACTTTCAGTTGCTGCAGCAGAACCCGCTCAAGCCCCTGTTCAACCGGGCGGCCATGTCGCCCTACCCGCCCGGCTCGGTATTCAAGATTGCCAACGCGCTCATCGGCCTTCAGGAAAAAACACTGACCACCGAAACGCGCTACGGCTGCGCCCTGGGCTACAAAGTGGGGCGCGGCGTGGAATGTCACCCCCATCCCTCGCCTACCGACCTGCGGCAGTCTATCCAGATGTCGTGCAACGCCTACTATTGCCACGCGTTCCGGAATATTATCGACAACCCGAAATACGAAACGATTGAAGACGCCTTCCTGAAATGGCGCGAATATGTGGAGCGCTTCGGCTTCGGGAAGAAGTTGGGCTCCGACATTCCGAACGAACAGGCGGGGCCGCTGCCCTCCGTGCGCACCTACGACCGCATCCACGGAAAAGGCCGCTGGAAATCGCTGTCGATTATTTCACTGGCCATCGGGCAGGGCGAAATAGTTGCCACGCCCCTCCACTTGGCGAACTTCACGGCGATTATCGCCAACCGCGGCTACTACTACATCCCGCACGTAGTGCGCCACGTGGAAGGGAATCCGCCCAACCCGAAATATGCCGAACGCCACTATGCCGCCATCGACACCGCCAACTACGACCCGGTGATCGACGGCATGTACATGGCGGTGAACGCGCCTCCCGGATCGGGCGCCACGGCGCGCCTTGCGCAGATTCCCGGCATCGACGTGTGCGGAAAAACGGGCACCGCCCAAAACCCGCACGGCGACAACCATTCCGTGTTCATCAGCTTCGCCCCGCGCAAAAACCCGAAAATCGCCATCGCCGTATATCTCGAGAACGCCGGATGGGGCGCCCAGTGGGCGGCGCCTATTGCCTCGCTGATGATTGAAAAATACCTCAACCACGAAGTGAAACGCGACTATCTCGAAGAGCATGTGGCGTCGAAAGACTTCATCAATAAACCAAAGCAACAGAGCCATGAGAAGAAATAGCAACCTGCTGAATAAACTCGACTGGACCACCGTGGGACTGTATTTGCTGCTGATGCTGATTGGGTGGCTGAGCATTTACGCGGCCGTGTATAACGAAGACCACCGCAACATATTCGACCTCTCGCAACGCTACGGCATGCAACTCCTGTGGATAGCAAGCAGCATGGTGCTTGCCCTGATTGTAATGGCCTTCGACCACAAATTCTTTTCGGTGTTCGCCTATATCATTTACGGCGTCATCATGCTGCTGCTGATACTGGTGCTGTTTGCCGGCACGGAGGTCAACGGGTCGCGCTCGTGGTTTGTGATCGGCCCGTTCAGGCTACAGCCGGCCGAACTGTCGAAAGTGGCCACGTCGCTGGCGTTGGCCAAACTCATCAGTCAGCACAATTTCAAAATTCACCACTTCGCCAACCTTTTCAAAATCGGCTTCATCATTGGGCTTCCGGTGCTGCTGATTTTTTTGCAACACGACACCGGCTCGGCGCTGGTATTCGCCTCGCTGCTCATCATGCTCTACCGCGAAGGAATCTCAGGGTGGTATGTGAGCATCGCCGCGTTCACCGCCGTGTTGTTCATCCTCACGATCATCTGGACGCCCCTGTCGATACTCCTGTTCCTGTGGATCATGTCGCTTCTGGTTTATGCCCTGCTGAACCGGAACTTCACGCACGCCATCGTGACCGGCGGCCTGACGATGGGCGTGTACTTCCTCCTCACCGAGGTGATTCTTCCGAACTTTGAGCTCCACGACTTCTTCCCCGACCGCCTCTTCTTAGTGATTTGCGCCGCCGCGCTGGCCGTCGGCATGCTGTTCACGTTCAAAAAGAAAATACGCTACTTCTGGCCTGTGCTCCTGTTTTTCATAGGGTCGGTGTCTGTCGCGTCGTCGGTAGATTACATGTTCAACAACCTGCTCAAGCCCCACCAGCGCGTCCGCATCGAGGACATGCTGGGGCTACAGGAAGACTTGCAGGGCGCGGGCTACAACGTGCACCAGTCGAAAGTGGCCATCGGGTCGGGCGGCATCATCGGAAAAGGCTTTTTGCAAGGCACGCAAACGCGCTACAACTTCGTGCCCGAGCAAAGCACCGACTTTATCTTCTGCACCATCGGCGAGGAATGGGGCTTCGTGGGGTCGCTGTTCCTCCTCTTCATCTATGTGATGCTGCTCACGCGCATTATTATGATTTCCGAACGACAGCGCGACCACTTTGCCCGCATCTACGGCTATTGCGTGCTGTCGATTCTCTCGTTTCACGTGATCATCAACATTGCCATGACCATTGGCCTGGCGCCCGTGATCGGGATTCCGCTGCCGTTCATCAGCTACGGCGGGTCGTCGCTGTGGGCGTTCTCCATCCTGATCTTCATCCTGCTCAAGTTCGACGCCGTGCGCTGGAACTAACCGCGCAACGCATGAAGTGTATTTATTTATCCACTTCGTACCGGCAAAAGATATTAAACATTAATCACTAACCATTAATCATTATTTAATAATTCCTGACGCAACGCACTGAAGCACCGTAGTACTTGGCGAAGGTATTCGTGCCGGGGAGCGTGGTGCCACTGGAGAAATGCAGGATGTACGCGTAAGTATTGTTGTACGTACTACTCCAATAGATGGCGTGGCTACCCTGACCGTAGAGCGTACCGCTACTATTACAGTAGCCCCCTGACACACCTTCCCATATCGAACCGGCATCCCAACAACCATCATTAGGTGTAGAACAATTACGGCCAGCCGCATTATGCAACGCATAAAACTCACCCGAAAGGTCACCGGTGGGAATGTGCCAACCCTCAGGACAAACTCCGCGACACGCCCCTGGATTTGTGCCCGAAGTACCCGAACCGATCCCATAACAACCCACATCCGAACTACCATGATAATACGCACCGGCCCTCTGTATCGCAGCCGCCCAATCATACAGGTAACCCGCACCGGGTTGCGTATTATTACGACAATCCCCGTAGTATGTTTTGTCGGTAAGCGAAGTTATTTTACCGGTCTGGTCTAAGTCAACCGACCCAAAAAAATCTGTCTTGTTACACTTATTTCCAAATTTCATATCCTGCACCATCCAATAACGGCCGTCGTGCATCAGCCGCACCTTATACGACTGCACATTATTGCTCTCCCGACGGTCGACCAGCGTCCACGTAGAAGCCGTAGCGCCGGGGGTATAACCCGGACAAGGATCAAATGCCGTAAAGTCGACCGTTGAACCCGTAGAGTGTCCCTGCAGCGTAGCCGTCACCGCGGTCCGGCTTGACGACATGCACCCGGTCGAGGTAAATCGCGCCTCCGCGTAAAACGTTGTGGTTGCCGTCAGGCTCGGCGTAGTGAACGGACTCACACCAGTACCATCCGGCAACACACTGCCCCCGGTCGGCACGTTATACCAGTCGATCACCGCATCCGGCGAGGTCGCCGAAAGCTGAACCGTACCCGCACCGCAGCGCGAGCCCGCCGTCA
This sequence comes from Prevotellaceae bacterium, assembly GCA_031288865.1. Lineage (GTDB taxonomy): Bacteria > Bacteroidota > Bacteroidia > Bacteroidales > UBA932 > JAIRLC01. The sequence continues at coordinate 1,325 of JAITQN010000115.1, read as the reverse complement.
CCGTGGGATTATTTGGAAGCGGGTGCTCTTTGACTACAAGCGCCCCCATCGGCTTTTCACAGAACGCGCCGGCCAGCACGCTCACCCTATAGGCGCCCTTCGTGGCGGCATTGGTGAAGGTCATGGCGCTCCCGGTGCCCGTTAATCGCAGATATTCACTGTCGTTTTTGTATAGCTGATACACCGCGCCCTCGTCGGTGCCGCTCAGCGCCAGCGTAACGCCCGGAGAGCCCACGCAATAACCCGTTGCCGATGCGGTTAACGTCTGCACCACGGGCGGCTTGCAGAGCAGCGTGCCCGGCGCCAGCGACGCATCATAGAACGACGCTACGGTTTTACCTGCGGGAACGGTAAAGGGTTTGGCAAGGCTGTTTTGTACAACAGTATTGCCGCCATCGTTGTAGGTGACATAAAACGGCGGCGTCCCGGTGAAGTGAATCTGGTTATGCGCCGTGTAGCGCCCCGCCGGCGGATAATTAATAGCATATACGCACACCCCGGTAGGGACGCACGGCCGTGCGTCCCTACAAGTGGTAACCATCTGCAGTGTGGCCGAGAAAGAGCCGGCGCTGCGGGCATTGCCCGCCACCCACACGCCGTTGGGGTTGCCCGGCTCCTCAATCACGCTTGCCACGCTCCAGGAGGGGTTAGCGAGCGTGGCGCCCGGCGCCAAAGGCAGGCGGGTCATGGTGCCGGCGTTATTGTAGTCGGCGAACACCCACACCGTGTCGCTCCACACCTTGCCGCCGGCGGGCGGCGCCCACCGGATGTCGATCGTCAGCGTGGCCGACCCGGCAGGCCCTGCCTGCGCCTTGTAATTCGACAGGGTGACGCCGTCCTGCGCAAACAGGCCGGTGGCAGTAAGCAGTAGCAGTAGGCAGTACCGGAAACGGAGAGTTGCATTTGTTTTCATGTATGTCAATTTAAATTTATTAATTTCCTGTTCAGCCCGGCGGGCAGATGGATACACGGCAACACATTCTATCTTCTTTTTTACGCAGCAAATCTCATACCACACCGCGTGGCCACACTTGGCGGGTGCCAAAGGTTCGGGCGAGGTTGAACCTCTCGCCAGCGGCGTAATTCGTAATTGTTAATTCGTAATTGATTATTTGTTTGTTTCATTTCTTTTATTTACCTTTGCTGCGTATTAATAACTTAAGCACCGCTCGATTATGACAAAATATCTCGACCCGAAAAACGACTTGATCTTTAAACGCATCTTCGGCGAACACAAGCACTTGTGCATGAGTTTGCTCAACAGCATGCTGCCCCTGAAGCCCGGCCAACAGGTCGTGGAACTGGAGTACCAGACCCCAGAAATG
>JAITQN010000103.1 GCA_031288865.1 Prevotellaceae bacterium | reverse complement strand
CATAGTGCGAAAGATATTGCCGAACTCACCGGCCTCCCGGAGGACGAAATCCGGCAAATAATTTTGAATGCTGAATTTTGAATTCTGAATTTATTAAGGCGTAATTCGTAAATAGACATCATACATCAAACCTTGCCCCAACTGCAGTACCGGAAACGGTGAACGGGGAACCCTGCGTTCGGGCGAGGTTCAACCTCGCCCGGAATATTTGGGACGAGGTTGAACCTCGTCCCAACGGCGAGTGCCAACTCGACAACACATTTATCCACCTTTATCCTGTCCTCCCCCGCCCTTCGGGCACCCCCTCGGAGAGGGGGATATGTCCTCCCCCGCCCTTCGGGCACCCCCTCGGAGAGGGGGACAGCCCCCGTTCCCCGTTCCCCGTTCTCCGTTGGCCGTTCGCCGTTGACCGTTCCCCGTTGGCCGTTTTCCGTTCCCCGATTGATTTTTCGCCCGAAGAATTTGGAATTTGCGAGCACATGCCTTATCTTTGGGGCATGAAAATTGTAAAATTAGCGCCGTATTTACAAAAAAACCGAATAGAAGCCGGTTGCGACGAGGCCGGACGCGGATGTCTGGCCGGCCCGGTAGTGGCGGCGGCCGTCATCCTTCCCCCCAGCTTCCACCACCCCCTGCTGAACGACTCCAAGCAAATGACCCGGAAACGCCGCGACGCGCTGCGCAAAATCATTGAGAAGGAAGCGCTGGCCTGGCACGTGGTAAAAGTGAGCCACGAGGAAATCGACAAGATCAACATCCTGCGGGCTTCCATCATGGGCATGCACCGCGCATTAGACGGCCTGTCGCTGCGCCCCGAGTGCATCCTGGTCGACGGAAACAGATTCTTCCCCTACCGGCGGATCCCGCACGTGTGCGTGGTGCGGGGCGACGCCACCTATGCCTCCATTGCGGCGGCGTCGGTGCTGGCGAAAACGCACCGCGACGAGTGGATGTGCCGGCTCGCCGCAAAATTCCCGGCCTACGGATGGGATCAGAATATGGGCTATCCCACGGAAACGCACCGGACGGCCATACAGCGCTATGGCGTCACCCCTTATCACCGGCGGAGTTTCAAGCTGGTAGACGATATGCAAACAATGTTGTTTTAAATCAAATAAACATCAATACTATGAAAAAAACATTATGTGTGCTGTTTTATGGATTGATAATCCTCGCACGACCTTTATTCGCCGACGAAGGCATGTGGCTCTTGCCGCTCATCGAGAAACTGAACCACGCGGCCATGCAAAAGCAGGGATTGGCGCTGTCGGCCGAAGAAATCTACAGCATCAGCCAGTCGAGTTTAAAAGACGCGGTCGTAATTTTCGGCGGCGGCTGCACCGGCGAAATCATCTCGCCCGAAGGCCTGTTGCTCACCAACCACCACTGCGGCTACGGCACTATTCAAAAACACAGCAGCGTGGAACACGACTACCTGAAAGACGGCTTTTGGGCAATGACCCGCGCCGAAGAAATCCCTTCGCCCGGGCTGGCAGTAACGTTCTTAGAGGGAATCGAAGACGTGAGCGATAAAATCTTGCCGGAACTGGAAGGCATCACCGACGAAACACAACGCACGATAAGGGTGAACGAGCTCTCAGGAGCCTTGCACGACACGGTAACCAAAGACCGGAAGGATATTCGCGCCGCCATATATCCGATGTTCAACGGCAATGCCTATTATTTGTTTACCTACAAGGTGTATGAAGACGTACGGCTGGTGGGCGCGCCGCCCTCGGCCATCGGGAAGTTCGGCAGCGACACCGACAACTGGATGTGGCCGCGCCACACGGGCGACTTCTCGCTGTTCCGCGTATATACCGATAAGAACGGAAACCCCGCCAAATATGCCAACGACAACATTCCGCTGACGCCGAAACGCCACCTCAACGTGTCGATCGCCGGCTTTGAAGAGGGCGACTACGCCATGGTTATGGGCTATCCGGGAAGCACCAACCGCTACATGACCTCGTGGGAAGTGCACGAACGGGTAAGCCTGATCAACGCCATACGCATTCACGTACGCGGCATCCGGCAGGAAATCCTGCTCGCCGACATGCTCGCCGACCCGAAAGTGAAAATCCAATACGCCGCCAAATATTCCAACTCGACCAACTACTGGAAAAACGCCATCGGCATGAACGAGGCGCTGAAACGCTTGAAGGTCGTGGAAAAGAAGGAGGCCACAGAAAAGCAGTTCGCCGAATTTGCCGACACCATCGGCAACAAAAATTATGAAACCGCACTGGGCGACATCCGGCAAGCCATCGAAGGACGCGAGAACAGCTACCGCACCGTACTTTATTACGCCGAGATTTTCCCCAACATCGAAATCCAGCAGATGGCCGGGCGGGCGCTTGGCTACTTGAAAGCGCTGCAAGATACGAGCAAAAAAGCAATCGCAATCGCCAAAGAAAAATTGCTGAAGGAGGCGGAGGCTTTCTACAAAGACTACAGCGCGCCCACAGACGTGAAGGTGGCAAAAGCGCTGCTGAAAGTTTTTGCAGAGAAAGTGCCCAAAGACCACTGGCCGCAAGCCTTGATAGACGCAGAAAAGAAGTACAAGGGAAATTTCGACAAATATGTAGACGACTGGTTCGCGAAATCCGTTTTTGTGAGTTTCGACAAACTGAAGGCGTTTACCGAAAAGCCCGTCGCCAAGCAATTAGACAAAGACCCCGTGATACAACTGGCCGCATCGCGACAAGACAAGGCCAAAACCCTGGCTGTCGACTTTCAGGCCTACAGCCTGCCACTGGAAAAAGGCCGCCGGCATTTTCTGGCAGGGCTGATGGAGATGCAGCCCGACAGGGTGTTTTATCCCGACGCCAACTTCAGCACCCGCCTGACGTATGGAAATATCTTGAGCTACGACCCGAAAGACGCCGTACACTACAAGTACTACACCACGCTGGATGGCGTCATGGAAAAGGAAGACCCCGACAACTGGGAATTTGTAGTGCCCGAAAAGCTGAAGCAATTATATCTTGAGAAAGACTACGGCCGCTACGCGTTGCCCGGCGGCGAACTGCCGGTATGTTTCCTGTCGAACAACGACATCACCGGCGGCAACTCGGGCAGTCCGGTGCTCAACGGGCGCGGCGAACTCATCGGCACGGCGTTCGACGGCAACTGGGAAGCCCTGAGCGGCGACATCGCCTTTGAGCCCGACTTGCAGCGCTGCATCAACGTAGACATCCGCTACGTGCTGTTCATCATCGACAAGTACGCCGGCGCTACCCACCTGCTTGACGAAATGACGATAGTGGAAAAATAATCTCCGCCCCCACCGGACAATACAAACAACGCTTCTTGTCGCAATAGGCGGTCTGAAGCTGAATGAGCGCCTGACTGTGAAAGGCATTTTGCGCTTTCACGCCAATTTGCTGCCACTGGCGCAGGATGTGGTTTTCCTCGGGCGGACATTTCTCCAGCAACTCCAGGGCGGTTTCCCGCAGGCTGTCGTAGCGGTGGTATTGCGCATACGTGAAAAGATACGGGATGGCGAGGTTTACAATGAGGTTGTAAATAGACGCCTGCCCCAGTTTCTTAGGTTGCGGCGGCGAGGGCTTCCCGAACACAAAGTGCGTGTCCCAGTATTCGGAAGCCTGCAAATCAAACAGCGCATACAGTTCCCTTTCCGAATGCTTGTCCCATGCCTCCATAAGGTGAATGATGGGCGGGGCGCGGTGCAGGAATTGCGCAAGCTGCGCAAGGCGTATCGTGGGAAAGTTAGACGGCCGCAGGCGCAGGAACTTCCAGAGATGCGCCTCGAGCGGCACAAGCCGGAACTTCTCCTGTAGAAAACAGTACTCTTTTTGCAGCATGCCGTGGTACTCGTCTTTGGCGGGACCTTGCAGCATGCCCGCCTGTCCGAACAGCAGCGCCTCGAGTTGCAGCAGCGTGTTGCGGTGTTTGCCGGTGACCTTGTACGGCGTGTTTTTCGCAAGAAGCTCAAACGCGGCGGTGTTGATGCCGAACCCGAACGCATGGAAGAGCAACTGGTGAAAAGCGGCGTTCCACTCGTTATTCGTAAAAGCGAGCGCCTGTTTGATATTCTCGGCCTTCAGCTCCAGCCGTTCCACCAGCAGGCGGCCAAGAAAATGGATCATGTGGATGGGCTGGATGTGCCTCACGTGCGGCGCACAGGGCACCGGCAGCGGCGCGGCAAGCAATGCCTTGTAGCGATCTTCCAGCACGGGGTCATACGTCATCACAAACGCAGGAACGGCTTGCCCGTCGTTGCGCACAATGACGTCGTCGTTTTCCGTCACCACGTGCAGGATGACGTTGTGGTAGGCGTCGTTGTGGTGATGCGCGTGCCGTTTCCAGTCCGATGCGCGGAAGTGGATTTCCACGTTCCCGGCCCACAGTGTGCCGCCGATGCGGATCTTCGCATTGAAAAAATCGGGGCCTGCGTCCGTGTTGTGCTGGCCGGGGCTGACCACCTCGATTTCCTCACCCGACGTGGTCGTCGTGTGCTGCCTGTCGAACAGCAGATACTTCCATAAAAAATGTAAAAAATCCTCTTTTTTCATCATGTGGTGGTTAATTTTTCGCAAAGTAACGAAATTTTTTTTATATTTGCACCCTGAAACCGAAAAATCGGGGTGTAGCGCAGTTGGCTAGCGCGCCACGTTCGGGACGTGGAGGCCGTGTGTTCGAGTCACATCACCCCGACAAGACATTGCAAGTATTTGAAACTTGCAATTTTTTCAAAAGAAATCCTTACGATAGAAGTTTAATTTAACACACGCCTTTACTGGAACGCCACACCCATGGCCCGGCAAATGCGCTTGGGGATGTCGGTGTTGTCATACTTGCCGCCGAAGAGTTCACTCCCCGCGCCAATGGCATATACCGGAACGGGGCTTCCCGTGTGGTCGTTGGAAGTCCAGCCCAGCCCGATTTTACGGTTCTGCCCGGCAATGCGGTTTTGCCGCTCCTGCCGCCTGGCATTCTTATCCATGTAGGTGCTGACGTCCACCTCGTAGGGCGTCGTTTTTTCGTCCACCAGCAGGAGCCCGTCGACGTCGGCTTCGAGGTTCAGCGCCAAGCCGCCCGTTTCGTGGTCGGCGGTCACGATGATGAGTGTTTCATCGGGGTGCCGGTGGTAAAAGTCGATAGCGTGCTGCACGGCGTTGGCAAAGTCGATGGTTTCGTAGATGCTTGTGGCGCCGTCGTTGGAGTGGCAGGCCCAGTCGATTTTCCCGCCCTCGATCATGGCGAAAAAGCCTTTTTCGTTGTCGAGGAATTTGATGGCGGCCGCCGTGATTTGCGGCAGGGTGAGGTCGTCGTCGGTGCGGTCGATGGCATAGGGAAGTTCCGCGCCTTTATTTTCGGCCTGAAGCAGAATCACTTTCTCCGCCACACCGGACACGGCAGCGTGGTCACGCACGATGGTGTATCCCGCTTCGGCGGCCACGTGATGGATGTCGGGCCGGTCGTTGTTCTTCCCGGAGGGTTTGATAAAATCGCCGCCCGCAAAGAAGTCGAAGTTGGAGGCCGGCAGTTGCAGGGCAATGTCGTAATAGCTGGAACGCTTGCCCGACGATGCATAGAACGCCGCCGGCGTGGCATGGTCGACCCCTACGGTAGTGGCGATGCCTATCTTGTATCCGGCGCGTTTGAGTTTGTAGGTGATGCTGGTGAGCGTGTCGCCGGCGGGGGCCATGCCGAGCATGTCGTTGTTTGTTTTGCTGCCTGTGGAAAGGGCGGTGCCGGCGGCTGAGGAGCAGGTCACGTAGTGGTTTGCGGAAAATGTTGTCGCTAGCCCGATGACCGGAAAATTACTGAATGGCAAATTTTTGCTCCCTACGGCGCCTTCCTTAGCCGACAGGTAGGCTTCCGTAGCGGCCACCTGCGCGAGCCCCATGCCGTCGCCGATGAAGAGGAACACATATTTCGGCGCCTTTGAGGCGGGTTGTTGTGTCTGGCAGGAAGATAAGGGAATGACGAGCCACAAGGCGCAACCGAGAATGAATAAAACATATTTTTTCATACAATAAAACGTTTTGTGGACAAAGGTAATGTTTTACCAATAAAAAAGCGCTTTATTTTTTTACGAAAAAGCGCTTTTAATATATTTTTCACAAAAAAGAAATCATTCCGTTCCCGCCTTGGTTGACGAGTAAAATACCCTTAAGGCATTACAGCGGCGCAGTTCCTGCTTCACGTCCGACACGATGCCCATGCGCACGTTCACATCTACTTTCAACGCGGTGGTCATCAGTTCCCGGTCGTCTTCCTTCACGGTTTCGCGTTCGGCCGTGATAAAATTGCTGATATCCGACACTTCCCTGAACGCATCGTTGAGCTGAATGCGTGCATTGGTGCCCATTTGCTGCTGATAGCCCAGCACCGGCGTTCCTATGTAGATGTAGCTGGTGAGGTCTTTGCGTTCAATCTTTGCCGCCTGCGAAGCTTCGGGCAATTTAACGGTTACTAATTGTTCGGTTTCGCGCAATGTGGTTACCGTCATAAAGAAGAATAGCAGCATGAACACTACGTCGGGCAAGGAGGCTGTGCTGATAGCCGCCAATTTGTTTTTATCTTTTCTTTCAAATTTTGCCATGTTCGTCCTTTGTTATTTTTTATTTGCGTCGACGTCTACCGGCTCGGCTTCCGAAATGTTTTGCGGTATGGCTTTCCGTACCGTTTGTTGCTGGTCAACGGAGAGGCGTGTATACACCTTGCCGAATTGCGCCAGCGCCAATTCGTCGCGCAGTTCGTTGAAAGCGGCCACCAGTTCATTCTGCACTTTGATATACGCGTCGTAGCTGGTACCCCGCGCGTTCTGTAATGAAATGACGGCTTTCGACACCGGATATGAGCCGAGGCCTTCGACAGTTTTTATTTCTTTTTCGGCTTTTTGGGGATCTTCCGTGGGGTTTCTCACAAACTCCTTTACCGCATTCTTCAGTAATTTTATGTCCATGGGCTGTCCGCCGGCCGAGAGGTGGTCGCGGCTGTTGAGCAGTACCACCATGATATTCCGCCGGTTTATCTTTGCGTCGTCCTGCTTCTGATGCTCATCAGGCATGGGCGGCAAACGGCGCAGGAGCCCCGAGTCAATATCCATCGTTGTGGTCACGAGGAAGAATATGAGCAAAAGAAACGCGATATCGGCCATTGAGCCTGCGTTTATTTCACCCGCTTCTCTTTTTTTTCTTGCCATAAATTTTAAATTATCGATTTCTTATGATCATATTGATAATACCACCTGTAATGATGGTGCCAAAAGCTACAGCCAGCAAGATATAGGCTGCAATAAGCCCCGTGCTGGTCCACAGCAAGGTGCCGGGGCTGGGTTCTTCGGCGAAGTTCACGCCCGTAATCGGGTCGGACGAAGAGAAGAGCGCAGAGAGCAACAGCACGATCACTGCCAGGCCCACGTAAATGCTTATTTTCTTCAGTTGTTTCGGATTCCGGAAAGCGTGTACCAACGGTATTCCCACAGCGGCCACGGCGGCTATTCCCAGCAGGATGTATGCCCATATCAGGAACATTCCCGCCATGCCTGCGCTTTCCGAATCAAAAGAAAACACAAGCAGCACAAGCAGCGAAATAACGATAAGGCCGATGGATATGTATTTATATTTCATGATGCGCGCGTTTATTTATTATACTTCGTCAGAATATCGACCAAAGAAATGGATGCGTCTTCCATAGACGTCACCAGGCTGTCGATTTTCGAGAGGATGTAGTTGTAGAATAATTGAAGAATGATGGCCACGACCAAACCGCCCACCGTGGTGATGAGTGCGATTTTGATACCGCCCGCTACGACGTTGGGAGAGATGTCGCCGCGCACCTGAATGGCGTCGAACGCCTCAATCATCCCGATAACCGTTCCCAGGAAGCCCAACATGGGCGCAATGGCAATGAAGAGTTGAATCCACGACAAGCCGCTTTCCATTTGGTTCATCTGCACGGATCCGTATGAAACCACCGATTTCTCAACGATTTCAATACCTTCGCTGGCCCGGCTTAGCCCCTGATAAAATATGCTGGCTACCGGCCCGCGGGTGTTGCGGCATACCTCTTTCGCCGCTTCAACGCCTCCTGTTCTCAAGGCGTCTTCCACATTTTTTAACAATTTTTGCGTATTTACGGTCGCAAGATTCAAGTAGAGGATGCGCTCAATGCTAATCGCCAAGCCCAATACGAGGCAAAGCAAAATGATGCCCATGAACGCCGGACCTCCTTCAATAAACTTGATTTTCAGTTGTTGATGAACAGGAACTTCTACTTCATCTTCAAACATCGTAGAATCCTGAGCTACCATATTCGTTGCAGAGCACATCATGATACCCGCAAAAGCCAAAAACATAAACAGTTTTTTCATGTTATTTAAAATTTTATTTTTATATCATTTAAAATATTGCGCAAGGTACGAATTTTTTTTGATATGTTTTATATTAAAGAAATTTCTCCGCTGATATTTTTTTGCCACAATTTTTTAATACACTGATTGTCCTCATATTGTCCTAATAAAAAGAAGAGTTTTGTTAAGGCGGCTTCTGTGGTACTGTCGTAGCCGCTGAGGACGCCTAACTTTTTCAGCGCCATCCCGGTTTCGTACTTCTCCATGTCGACGCTGCCGGCAGCGCATTGTGTGATGTTTACGAGGATAAGGCCTCTGTCTGCGGCTTGTTTCAGCGTGTGTACAAACCAAGGGGCGGTGGGGGCGTTGCCCGAGCCATAGGTTTCTAAAATTACGGCACGCAAATCTTTGGTATTTAATATACTTTCAATTATTTTTTGACTGATGCCCGGAAAAATTTTCAGGACGGCCACGTTGTTGTCGAGCCGGGTATTGATTTTTAGGGGCTGTCCCCACTGTACGGGATACCGGATGGCCGGCGTATTGAATTTAATATACACGCCGGCGTTGGCCAGCGCGGGATAATTGGCCGAACGGAATGCCCTGAACTGTTCGGCATTGTCTTTGGTGGTGCGGTTACCGCGAAAGAGCTGGCTTTCGAAAAATATGCAGACTTCGGGCACGCAGGGGTGTCCGTTTTCTTTGGCCGCCGCAACTTCAATGGCCGACACCATGTTTTCCATTCCGTCGGTGCGCAGCATGCCGATGGGCAGTTGGCTTCCGGTGAGGACAACGGGCTTCTCCAGGTTTTCGAGCATAAAACTCAGAGCCGATGCGGTGTAGGACATGGTGTCTGTTCCGTGAAGAATCACGAAGCCGTCGTACTTGGCGTAATTATCGGAAATAAGTTGCGCCAATTTCGCCCAAAAGGAAGGCTGCGCCTCCGAAGAGTCAATCAGGGGTTCGAAGCTCAGGGTGTCGATGCCGAAGTCGAATTTTTTGAGGACGGGGACTTCCTCTACAATTTGTTTGAAGTTGAAGGGCTTCCACACGCCGGTTTCGTGATGCTGTTTCATCCCAATGGTGCCGCCGGTGTAAATAACAAGAATATTCGTCATACGTTTTTTCTTATTCGATATTAAATAACTGCATGGCGTTGCGTGTTGTAGCGTCCTCCACTTCTTCCGTGGTGCATCCTTTCAGCTCGGCCGTTTTTGTTACGATATAGCTTAAATAACTGCTCTCGTTGCGTTGTCCGCGAAAGGGCACGGGCGCCAGCCACGGTGCATCGGTTTCGAGGATAATATCGCTAAGGTCGCTATTTTTTACCACCTGTGCAAGCGCCGCATTTTTAAAAGTGACCACGCCTCCCACACCTATTTTAAAATGACCGTACTGCCGGATGCGTTCAAAAATTTCAACGGTTCCCGAAAACGCATGGAAGACGCCGCGTAGCGGCAACCCTTTCACGTTGTCGAGCACGTTGAACAATAAATCAAACGCCTCGCGGATGTGAATAATAAGCGGCAGGTCGTACTGTACGGAAAGGCGCATCTGCCTTTCAAAAGCCAGGCATTGCCCGGTCACGAAGTCCTTGCTGTGGTACAGGTCTAAGCCTGTTTCGCCTATGGCGCAAAATTCTTTTTTCTTCAGTTGATTTTCCACGAACTCCATTTCACTTTGCCAGTCGTGCCGCACATCGGTGGGATGCAGCCCCACACAAGGGAAGCAGATGCCCGGATACCGGCGCACGACATTCATCATGGGCTCGAAAGAGGCTTTGTCTACACCGGGAATGACGAACCGCTGCACGCCGGCAGCCTGCGCCCGCGCGATGACTTCGTCCAAATCGGCTGCAAAATCGTCTACATACAAATGTACGTGTGAATCTATAATCATAGCGGAGGTTATTTTTTTAATGTGTACTGCTTGCCGGGCAGGTTTTTTATGATAGCTTTAAATTCCATCTGAACCAATAGCGACGACAGGCGCCCTACGGCGATATTGGTTTGATACGAAAGCGTGTCCATCCCAATGGGGTCGCACTCTCTCAGTATGTCGACAATCTGTTGTTCTTCGTCGGAAAGGTTGTAGAATAAGGTCTTTTGTGTTGCCTGCGCGTGGTTTGCTTTTTGTTTCCATCCCATGACGTATTCTACGTCGGCAGCGGTTTCTACGAGGGCAGCTTTGTTTTGTTTTATCAGGGCGTTGCATCCTTCGGATGCGGAATCGCCGATGCGGCCGGGCACGGCAAACACGTCGCGGTTGTACGACATGGCGATGTCGGCGGTGACTAATGCGCCGCCCTTGGCGCGCGATTCCACCACAACGGTGGCATCCGACAGGCCTGCAATGATGCGGTTGCGTTTCAAAAAGTTTTTCCGGTCGAGCGGCGTGCCGGATATGAAATCGCTCACCCACGCGCCGTGGTCGAGGATTTGGCGGGCGATGGCCATGTGGGAATAAGGGTACATTTTATCGAAGCCGGTGGCCATCACCGCCACAGTGTCGAGCTTGTTTTGCAGCGCGGCGCGGTGTGCGCAAATGTCGATACCGTAGGCCAGCCCGCTCACAATAACGGGGTTGTGTCCGCGTTCGGCCAGCTGGCCGATAATTTTTTCGCAGTTCATCTGGCCGTACGGCGTGGCTTGCCGGGTGCCCACCACACTGAGAAATTTTGCACGGTTAAGGTCGATGTCGCCTTTGACGAACAGCACCACCGGCGAATCTTCGCAATGCCGCAGGCGTTCGGGATACTCGTTGTCGGCATAGCAGTATGCGTGTATGTTGTTTTTTTCGATGAAAAGAAGTTCCTGTTCGGCCTGCCTCAGCGCCTGTTGCTGCTGTGCGGCAATCTCGTTGGCCAGCAAGGTGCCTATGCCGGGAATTTTCTGGAGCGCACCGCGTGTGGCGGTGAGCACGGTGCGGGCGCTACCGCAATAGGCAATAAGACGCTTGGCCAGGATGCTTCCTACGCCGGGAATAAGTGTGGTAGCAATATAATACTTCAGTTCATCGGGCACCATACGCCCCTTATCTTAAATTATTAACAATGCATCGCCGTAAGTGCCGAAGTGGTATTTTTCCTTTACGGCCACTTCATAAGCTTTCATCGTCTGGTCGTATCCGCCAAACGCCGCCACCGCCATGAGCAGGGTGGACAGGGGGAGCTGAAAGTTTGAAATTACACGGTTGGGGACATTAAAATCGTATGGTGGAAAAATGAATTTATTGGTCCAGCCTTCGTAGGGTTTCAACAAACCCTGGGTGGTTACGGTGGTCTCTATGGTGCGCAGCACGGTGGCTCCTACGGCGCACACGTTTTGTTTGTTCCGTTTTGCGTTGTTTACAATGTTGACGGTTTCTTCCGAAACGATGATTTGTTCCGAATCCATCTTGTGTTTGGTCAAGTCCTCCACATCGACCGAGCGGAAGCTTCCAAGCCCCATGTGCAGCGTGACTTCGGCAAAATTCACCCCTTTAATTTCGAGACGTTTCAATAATTCGCGACTGAAGTGCAGCCCTGCAGCCGGCACGGCCACGGCGCCTTCATGTTTTGCGAAAATAGTCTGGTAGCGCTCGTTGTCAATGGGCTCTACCTTTTTGCGCACCCACTTCGGGAGCGGCATCTCGCCCAAGCGGAACAGCGTTTTTTTAAATTCGTCGTATGAGCCGTCGAATAAAAAGCGCAGGGTGCGGCCGCGCGAGGTGGTGTTGTCGATCACTTCGGCCACCAGGGCGTCGTCTTCACCGAAATAGAGCTTGTTGCCGATGCGTATCTTCCGCGCGGGATCCACCAGCACGTCCCATAACCGCTGGTCGGGATTGAGCTCGCGCAGCAAAAACACTTCGATTTCGGCGCCTGTTTTTTCCTTGTTCCCATACAAACGCGCCGGAAAAACCTTGGTGTTATTAAAGATAATTACGTCGCTGTCGGAAAAATACTTGATGAGGTCTTTGAAAACTTTATGTTCTATCTTGCCGTTTTTCCGGTTCAGCACCATCAAACGAGACTCGTCGCGGTACTTCGCCGGGTATTTGGCAATAAGGTCGTTAGGCAATTTGAAGTTAAAATGTGAAAGTTTCATACAGAAACACTTATGTCTTATGTAAAGTTACAAAGATATGGTATTTTTTTCAATTTCCCAAGTTTTGAGCGCATTTTCTATATCGGCTATGCAGAAAGCGTTTGAAACATGGTATTTTCCGCTGCGGGTGCGCCGCAGTCCCGTGAGATGCCCGCCGCTCTGCAGAGTAGCCCCCAAGTCACGGGCTAAGGCGCGTATGTAAGTTCCTTTGCTGCATGTTATCCTGAGAATAATATCGGGCAATGCAAACTGTTGGAGTTCCAACTCGTAAATGGTGACGACGGCCGGTTTCATTTTGGCTTCCTGTCCTGCGCGTGCCAGCTCGTAGGCACGCTTCCCGGCGATGAGCTTGGCGGAAAACACAGGCGGTATCTGCTCGTGGGTGCCGGTGAGTTGTTGCAGCGCGTGCGCCACCGCCTCGCGCGTGATATGTTCAAACGGGTAGGTGTGGTCGATTTCCTTTTCAAGGTCGAACGACGGCGTGGTGGCGCCCAGACGAATGCCGGCCACGTATTCCTTCTCTTCGGCCTGCAAGCGTTCGGCCTGTTTCGTGGCCTTGCCCACACACACCAACAACACGCCTGTGGCCAGCGGGTCGAGCGTGCCGGCATGTCCCACCTTACTGTTTCTCCATTCCGGAACTGTCCGCAATATGCGTTTCACTTTTCGCACTACGTCGGCCGATGTCCATCCGTAAGGCTTGTCTACAGGAATAATGAAGCCCTCTTCGGCGTTGAAATCAATGTGCATGGGTTACCATTTTACGGGTTTCCGGCGCAGGGGCATGGTCATGCAGCGCGGCCCGCCGCCGCCGCGCGGCAATTCCGAACCTTCGAGCGTCACCACGCACCGTTTCACACGGTTGAGATTTATCTTGTTGCTTAATACGTCGGCCGCCGCAATCACCTCGAAGCCGTGTTTGTTCATTTCTTCAATGGTGTGGATGTTGCGGGCATAGCTCAGCACCTTGCCCGGCGCTATGGCGAAGAAATTCGCGCCGCTGTGCCACTGTTCACGTTCCTGATTCCATTCGTCCTTTGTGCCGCCGCAGCTCACCGCGTCCATGTCGATGCCTAACTTTTTCAGACTGGGGAGCAGTCCCTGCACGTATTTTATTTTTCCCACTCTTCCGTGGCTCACCGTGATGTGTATGGTTTCGTAGCGGTTGTCTTCCAGTATGAGCGGCTCGAACACCATGCACTTGTCCGTGTCGAGCAGCGTAAACACCATGTCGAGGTGGATAAACGATTCGGGCTGTGCGGGCAGTTGTTGTACGAGAATGTGTATGGGCTCCTCCTGCGGGATGCGGCACAGTTGCGACAGGATGAAATCAATGCCCTGCGACGAAGTGCGCGTGCCGTTGCCGATGATCAGCACGTCGTGGCGCGCCACAAGCACGTCGCCGCCCTCAATGCTTATTCCCGTCCCGGCGGAAGCCGTGTTGGGATTGAAAAGCGGCGGTGCGGCAAACTGCGGGCTTTTGAACAGCGCTTCCATAATGAGCGATTCGCGCAGGCGCACGGTGTTGGCCATCTTTCCGAGAAGCACGCGGTTTCCGACAACCATGGCGGCGTCGCGGGTGAAATAGAAGTTGTAGAGCGGGAACAGCGCATAGTAGTCGTCGTTCAGGAAAGCGGTGAGGTTGTCGATGCGCGCCGGCAGGCCTTCAATGAGGACGCGGCACAGGACGTGCGCCGGCAGGTCCATCAATTGGGTAAAGTAGTCGGGCGCCTGTTCTGCGGCGCATATCTTTTCTACGAGTTCCTGCCGCGCCTGTTGGTTTTCCAGCACTTTCAGCAGCAAGTCCTTCAGCTGGTACACGCGGCTCACTTTCGACAGTATACCTTCCAGCTGTTCATATTCTTTCCGGGCGATCGACAGGTTGAGGATGTCGCTGTAGAGTGCGCGCTGGGCGTCTTTGGGCGTCATGTTCTCCACTTCGGGGCCTGGGGTGTGCAGCAGCACAGCCTCCAGCGTCCCGATTTCCGACTGTATGTTTAATGCCAGTGGTTCCATAGTTCAGCAAAGATACAAAAAATGCACTAAACAGAACACGGATTTTTAGAATAACA
>JAITQN010000041.1 GCA_031288865.1 Prevotellaceae bacterium | reverse complement strand
GACGAAATCACAAGGGAAAACGAGGAGAAAAATATTTATCAGGAGATGGCGGTAAACGGCCGCCGGCAAACCAACCTTGGCGTGTTCAGGGCTTACCTGCAACGCTATCTGGAGCACCATCCGCAATTAGACGACCGCTTTACCCTCATGGCGCGGCAACTCGACCCCACCGGCAACGGCATACCCATCGAGATTTACGTATTCACCAAAACCACCGCATGGCTGAAATACGAAGCCATCCAGTCGGATATCTTCGACCACATCATCGCCGCCGTGCCCTACTTCGACCTCCGCATCTTCCAGAACCCCTCGGGCAACGACTACAAGGAAACCACCAACGCCCTGACACGAAGCGTACGCGAATTGGACTTCAAGAAAAAATCATGAATCGCCTGAAAGAATACGAGGATATACTAATTGTCCCCCTATTTATGATTATTGTGGGGGCAGGATTGTTTTTTCTAACTAAAAATATAGAAATAAAAGACAATCTTGATAAGTTTATGGTTCCGGCTTGTTATGCGGCGTCTTTCCTGTTAATTATAACAGGATTATTTTATTTGTTTTGCTTTAGAGGGAAAATAGCGCGAAACATACGCATAGCGAGGGCAATCGCCAAAAACCGGGAGAAAGCGAAAGAGGAAGAGAAAGCGAAGCGCTCAACAGCCGCCGCCTCTGTGAGGGCATTGAAAGCCACGGTAAGCGCTGTAACTCCTTTAGTCGTTGTTTCGGGCTTGTTTTTTATGCTGGGTTATTTTAATAATTGGATACGCTTGTCTATAGGTTTAGTGGCTTTTGCCGGAATTTACTACATTATAAAGCTGTTCATGTTCACATACAGAAAAAAGTAATTCTCTGAAATGAGCCGCTGCTTGATATGTCGGCAAAAATGGCTACATTTGCCCGTTCGAAAACATAAACAAACTTGAATTATGAAGAAACTTCTTGCTTTTACCCTGCTCTACCTGGCGGTTGCCGCCGGCAGCGCATACGCCTGCACCAACCTGATTGTGACCAAAGGCGCGTCGAAAGACGGCTCTGTGTTTGTGACCTACACGGCCGATTCCCATTCGCTCTACGGCGAACTGTATTTCTGGGCGGCGGCCAAGCATAAGCCGGGCGCCATGCGCGCCATCAAGGAGTGGGACTCCGGAAAGCCCCTCGGCATGATCCGGGAAGCGCTCGAAACCTTCCGGGTCATCGGCAACATGAACGAACACTCCGTGGCGATTGGCGAAACCACCTACACCGGCCGCACGGAACTCATCGACACCACCGGGATTATGGACTACGGAAGCCTCATTTACGTGACCCTTACCCGCGCAAAAACCGCGCGCGAAGCCGTGAAAACGATGACCGGCTTAGTGGCCGAGTATGGCTATTATTCCAGCGGCGAGTCGTTTTCCATTGCCGACCCCAACGAGGCGTGGATTCTTGAGATGATTGGCAAGGGCGTGGGCAACAAGGGCGCCGTGTGGGTGGCCGTGCGTATCCCCGACGGGTATATCAGCGGACACGCCAACCAGGCGCGTATTCAAACCTTCCCGTTAGAAAACGGAACGACCTCGATCAGTTCAAAAAATATCGACAAGATATTCGACCCGGCGGTGGAAGTGGTGTATGCGCACGACGTGATTAGCGTGGCGCGCGAAAAAGGCTACTTCAACGGAAAAGACGCGGAATTTAGTTTCTCCGACACCTACAATCCCGTTGACTTTGGCGGTGCCCGCTTCTGCGACGCCCGCGTGTGGTCGTTCTTCAGGGAATATGACAAAAGCATGGACACTCACCTCGATTATGCCATGGGGAAGGACTTGAAAAACCGCATGCCGCTTTACATCAAGCCCGACCGCAAGCTCGACTTGCACGACGTGGCGCACGCCATGCGCAACCATTACGAAGACACGCCCCTCGACATGACCACCGACATCGGCGCCGGGCCCTTTAAGCTGCCCTACCGCTGGCGTCCGATGGAATGGACATACAACGGCACCACGTTCGTACACGAGCGCGCTATTGCCACCCAGCAAACCGGCTGGTGGTTTGTGGCGCAGTGCCGCAGTTGGCTGCCCAACACGATTGGCGGCATTTTCTGGTTCTCGGTCGACGACCCCGCCACGTCGTGCCTCACGCCTGTGTATTGCAGCAGTACGGCCGTGCCCGAGCCTTTCGCTGTGGGCAACGGCGACCTGCTCACGTATTCCGAAACCGCTGCGTTTTGGATTTTCACCCGCGTGACGCACTTCGCCTACCTGCGCTACGACGCTGTGAGCGCCGAAATTCAAAAAGTGCAACAGGATTGGGAAAAAACACAAGCCGAGAAGGTGAAGGAAATCGACCAAAAGGCGCTGGCGCTCTACAACAAGTCGAAGGGCAACACGGGCGCCGTGGCGAAGGCGCTCACCGACTATTCGGTAAAGGCGGCCAGCGACCTCATGGCGCGCTGGAAGCAGCTCGACGCCTACCTGCTGGTAAAGTATGCCGACGGCAACATCAAAAAGGAAACACCCGACGGCAAATTTAAACGCAACGCCTATGGCCTGCCGGCGTCTCCCAGCCAGCCACCCTATCCGCAATCGTGGTATAAGGCCATTGTATATGACGCAGGGGAAAAGCTACAGGAAACTAAACAATAGTGAAAAAAATTTGCAGATTTATAAAAAAGAACTAACTTTGCAACCCGAAATATAAAATTGAGATGGACCTTATTAAGATTGCAGAACAAGCCTTTGCCGGAGAACAGAAAACGTTCCCCGTATTTAAAGCAGGCGATACGATTACCGTAACCTACCGCATTAAGGAAGAGAACAAAGAACGCTTGCAAAAGTTCCGCGGGGTGTGTATCCAGCGTAAAGGCGCCGGCTCGACCCAAATGTTTACGGTGCGCAAGGTGTCGAACGGAGTGGGCGTAGAACGCATCTTCCCGGTTATTTCTCCGTTTATTGAAAGTATTGAATTAAACAAGTCGGGTAAAGTGCGCCGTGCGCGTATCTTTTATCTCCGCAACCTCACCGGAAAGAAGGCGCGCATCAAGGAAAAGAAGAGGAATTTTATAGCCGACGTGCTCTATACCGGAGAAGAGGGCAGTAAAAGCGAATAAACCTTTCCCGAAAAAGGCCTCGTAGCTCAACTGAATAGAGCATCTGACTACGGATCAGAAGGTTACAGGTTTGAATCCTGTCGGGGTCACGAAACAACGAAATAAACTGCTGCATATAGCGGTTTATTTTTTTTACATAATATATAAACATTAATTTGTCATGTTGGAAATAATTATTGTTACGGTTTTTGTCTGCGGCTATTTAGCCATTGCTTTCGAGCATCCGCTAAGAATCAACAAGGCGGCCTCGGCGCTGCTGACGTGCGTCATTTGCTGGAGCGTTTATTCCTTTTCTATTGCCGATAAGGACTTCGTGTCGGAGGTGCTGCTCGGCAACATGAGCGAGATCCTGGGCATACTCATCTTCCTGCTGGGCGCCATGAGCATCGTGGAGGCGATAGACTCCTACGACGGCTTCCGCATCATCACCGACCGTATCAAAACCACCAACAAGCGCAAACTGATATGGACGGTGAGCCTGATCACGTTCTTTTTGTCGTCGGTGCTCGACAACCTCACCACCACGATTGTGCTTATTTCGCTATTACGGAAATTAGTGGCCAAGCAGCGCACCCGCATGATCATGGCCGGCATGATTATCATTGCGGCGAATGCCGGCGGGGCGTGGACCGTAATTGGCGACCTCACCACCACCATGCTCTGGATCGGAAAGCAGATTACGGCAGTGGAAATTATGGCCAAGCTCTTCCTCCCCAGTCTGGTTTGCATGCTCATTCCGCTAATCGTATTAACCATTACGGCCAAAGGGAATGTGAGAACGCCCGCCCTGAAAACTACCGGCGCTACGCAGTCGGTTACCCTAAAAGAGCGCAATACCATTTTCTTTCTTGGTATCGGGGCGTTGCTTTTTGTCCCGGTATTTAAAACCATCACCCACCTTCCGCCCTTCATGGGCATACTGTTCGGGCTAAGCGTGATGTGGATTTTCATGGAATGGGTATCGCACAGGCGGCCGTCGACCGAGCAGTATCGTTGCAGCATGCTGCATGCCATACGTCGCGTAGACATGTCGAGCGTATTTTTCTTCATGGGGATTCTGCTTTGCATCACCACGCTGGAAGAAATCGGCACGCTCGACAAAGTGACGCACTGGCTGGATCATACCGTGAAAAACCACAATATGATCGTGATGCTTATCGGGGTGTTGTCGGCCATTGTAGACAATGTGCCTTTGGTGGCGGCCACGCAGGCCATGTATGACTTCCCGACCGATCACGCCTTTTGGGAATTCATTGCGTATTGCGCCGGCACGGGCGGCTCGATGCTGATTATCGGCTCTGCGGCCGGCGTAGCGGCGATGGGCTTAGAGAAAATCGACTTTATCTGGTATTTGCGCAACATCAGCTGGCTGGCCCTTTGCGGCTTCCTCGGCGGCGCGCTGGTTTACCTGCTGCAAAGCGCGCTCTAATGCATACGAAACGGCATAAAAAAAAGCCCGAGTCTTTTGT